>CAWKCS010000036.1:0-57780 GCA_963848165.1 uncultured delta proteobacterium
AAAAAACCATTCCCGAACACAAATCCCTCTGGAGCAAAAGGGGACTCTGGGCACTTTCTCCGGTGTCTTCACGCCCAGCATCCTCACGATTCTGGGCATCATTCTTTTCCTGCGACTGGGTTATGTGGTGGGCAACGCCGGTTTGGGGCGGGCGCTGGTGATTCTGTTTCTGGCCAACGGGATATCTGTTTTGACCAGTATTTCTCTTTCGGCTATTGCCACCAACATCAAGGTCAAGGGCGGTGGGGACTATTATCTGATTTCAAGGACGCTTGGACCGGAATTCGGCGGTGCCCTGGGGATCGTTCTTTTTCTGGCCCAATCGGTTTCCATCGGTTTTTACTGCATCGGCTTCGGGGAGGTTCTGGCCCAGGTAATTCCGTTGTCGATCCTTGGGGCGCATTGGCCGCAGGTGGTGGCGGCCTGTGCGGTGCTGTTCCTGTTTGTCTTCGCCTGGCTGGGTGCTGACTGGGCCACACGCTTTCAGTATGTGGTCATGGGGATTTTATGGTGGCGCTCGTGTCCTTTTTCTGGGGCGGTATTGTGAAATGGGAAACTGCGAATCTGGTCCAGAACTGGCACCAACCCATGGAGGGACCGGAGTTTCTGGGTACTTTTTGCTATTTTTTTTCCAGCCGTGACCGGGTTTACCCAGGGGATCAGCATGTCAGGCGATCTGAAAGATGCCGGAAAGAGTCTTCCATTGGGAACCTTCCTGGCGGTAGGTGTTTCCATCATGGTCTATTTTGTGTCGGCGGTTATCTTTTCCGCTGCCCTGCCGCAGTCGATGTTACGGGCGACTACACGGCCATGAACCGTGTGGCGACATTCGGTTTTCTGATTACGGCCGGTGTGATTGCGGCAACCCTTTCTTCTGCCATGGCATCCTTTTTGGGTGCTCCCAGAATTTTGCAGTCACTGGCTTCGGATCGAATTTTTCCTTTCCTGCTTCCCTTTGCCAAAGGAGAAGGCGCTACCAACAATCCCAGAAGAGGCGTGCTGCTGGCGGGCGGCATTGCCATCATGACCATTGGACTTGGCAATCTGAATGTCATTGCACCGATTGTTTCCATGTTTTTTCTGATCTCTTATGGGCTTCTTAACTACGCAACCTATTATGAAACCCGTGCGGCCAGTCCTTTTTTCCGACCCAGATTCAAATGGTATGACGGCCGCCTGAGCCTTTTGGGTGGATTGTCGTGTCTGGGCGTGATGTTGGCCATCGATATCACGGCGGGATTGATTTCTGCGGCCGTACTTTTTTCCATCTACCAGTACCTGCGGCGCACATCCGGCCCGGCCCGATGGGCGGATGGCAAACGATCCTATCATCTTCAGCAGGTGAGGGATCATCTGCTGGCAGCCGCCGCAGAGCCCGAGCACCCCAGGGACTGGCGACCCCAGCTGCTTCTGTTTTCCGACAGCCCCGAAAGACGGGCTCCCCTCCTGACACTGGCTGCCTGGATTACGGGAAACACAGGCTTGATTACGGTTGTCCAGATCATTGAAGAGCGTGGAGCACAAGGCGATCAAACTGCAGAAAGAGACTGAAAAGGAACTTGAAAAAAGAGATTGCTGCTTATGAACTGGGTGCGTTTCCGCTGGTGGTGTCGGCATCGAACTTCGAGCGGGGGGTCGACATGCTGGTCCAGGCCGCAGGCATCGGCCCCTTGCACACCAACACCATCCTGTTCGGGTGGCTGGCCAAGGAAACCAGCCGCAGGCCGCATATCAGAAAGACACTTTACGACAAACGATTAAAACGGGTTTTCAAGCAGGGGCGCAATATCATTGTGCTGGATGCGAAAGGGGAGCGATGGCAGGAAATGCTGTCGATTCCGGAAACAGAACGCCGGATCGATGTATGGTGGTGGGATGATGCCACCGGTCGTCTGATGTTGCTGCTGGCCCATCTGATCACCCGCTCCAAAAACTGGGACGACGCCAGGATCCGGGTGTTGAGTGCGGCAATCAAGACGGACAAGGAACAACCGGTGGGGAGCCTGAAGACCTTTCTGGAAGATGTCCGTATCACTGCGGAACCGGTGGAACTAGAAACTGTCGACGCGGCGGTAGTTGCGCAACAGTCCGGCGATGCATCGCTGGTCCTGATGCCGTTTCAAATCAAGGGCGATCGTTCTCTGGACCCGTTTGGTGAACCTGTCGAGAATATTATCAACCAGCTTCCTTCCGTGGCTATGGTCCTTGCAGCTGAGGATATCGATCTCGAAGCCGAACCCGAAGAAGGCAAAGCCGCTGAAATGGCGTCTGTTTTGGATCAATTGGCGGATGCGGGAAAAAGGGCGCAAAAAGCAGAGAAGGAAGCTGAAATGGCCTCACTGGCCCTGGATGAAAAACTAGCCCTGCTTTCAGAGGTGGAAAATCTTAAAGAAACATCTTCCAAGATTCAGACAGTGCGTGGTGCCGTATTTGATGCCGAGGCTGCGGCCGAACAGGCTGCCAGAAAGGCAGCCAAAGCCGAGGCCAAAGTCCGGCAGGCAGCAAAGGAGGCAGCAGACACCGGGGCAAAACTGCCGGATGAACTGTCACAAGATTTAACACCTTCAGAGGGTTCAAAAGACAAATCGCCAAAACAGCCATAGCTTGACACAATAGTAGCGCGTCGTTACCTTAAATTTAAATCTGATACGCTGTGAAAACAGCGTATCAGATTTAAATTCGAAGTAGATATCTTGTTTCGCTATAGAACAGCTGGGTACCACCGTGATCCGGGTAACCCTTTTCTCTTCAGAGCGGCATCGCCGCGTTTCATAAATTCGTCCAACGAATTTATTGGGGGACTATCGCATGCGCATCATCGCCCATTACATGTTTGCCATCATTGCCTTGACTATATATGGTGGCCAGGTCTGACCGTTCATGGCTGCCATGCCCCCCGTGGAGCTGGGGGCAATACTTTTTGCTGCCTATGCAGCAGCCCTGATTTCAAGAGGGCCGCTGGTGAAGAGGGTTGTTCTGTCACAGGTAGATACGTTGCAACCCAAACGCCAGTTTACCCTGGATCTTCTGTTAAGCCTGATGGCAGGGATCCTGGCCAGTGTTTATAACATGCTGGTGTTGGGGTTCCCCATTACAAGCACACTTTCCCTGTTGATCGGGTGCCTGATGGCCGGATTTTTTCTGGCCCTGGACACGGCGCTGGAAAGAGAACGGGAAATTATTTCCAAAACCCTTAAAATGAACCAGGATCAGGAGCCTCCAAAACATCTCTATTCCATGACACGCAAATTTTTTCTGGCGGCCCTGACGTCGGTCCTGTTTTTTTCGGTTATCCTCGTTTTGGTATTTACCCGTGACATCGTGTGGCTGGCCGGTATTGACCCGTCAACCAACTCCCTTGCGACGGCACAGATGTCTGTTGCTTATGAAGTGTTTTTTATCATGGTGGTTATGCTTATCCTGGTCATCAACCTGATTATTTCTTATTCGAAAAATCTGAAGCTATTGTTTTCAAACGAAACCAGGGTCCTGGAGCGGGTCAGCCAGGGCGATCTTACGGGGAAGGTTCCCATTGCCACCAATGATGAATTTGGTATTATTGCAGGCCACACCAACACCATGATTGACGGTTTGCGGCACCGGAGGCAGCTGATCAATGATCTCAAACTAGCGGAGGAGATTCAACAGAATCTGTTGCCGAAAAGACCGCCGAATCATCCACGCCTGGATATTTCAGGAACCAGTCTTTACTGTGATGCAATCGGGGGTGACTATTACGATTTCCTGAATTTGCCTGGTCAGAAACTCGGTGTCGTGGTGGCGGATGCTTCAGGGCACGGCATTGGCGCCGCCATGCACATGACTGCTGCCCGTGCATTTCTGCATCTCAGCGTGAGAGAATATCAGGATCCCTCGATCCTGCTGGAAGAGGTTAACAGATATGTAACACGTGACAGTGGCGCCACAAGCCGCTTTCTGAGTATGTTTTTTCTGGAAATCGATGCGCAATCGCAGACGCTGCGCTGGGTTCGCGCCGGACATGAGCCTGCCATCCTGTTTGATCCGAGCAATGGTAAATTTGAAGAATTGTCCGGAAAAGGCATGGCGCTGGGTGTGGTTGATGATTACCGGTTCCAGATGTACGAACGGCAAGGTTGGGTTCCTGGCAGTATTCTCATTGTCGGAACAGATGGCATTCATGAAAGCCGGAACCGGGAAGATACCATGTTCGGACAAGCGAGATCGCGTGAAATCATCCGTAAACACAGCACGGCTTCCGCAGAAGCCATCCAGAACGCTGTCATTCATGCGCTGCAGGCTTTCAAGGGTGACGTTCCGCAGGAAGATGATGTGACACTGGTGGTGATCAAACTGCTGTGATAGGGCAAGATGTGACGCTGGTGGTGATCAAATTGCTCTGATAGGGCATTAAGCTGTAAGCTCTAAGCGATACAGCTGACGCTTATACTTTAAATTATTCCATTTCATACTGCGCACATATTATACAAAAATAATATACCAAGGAGCGTGTTATGCCTAAGGCGGACATTCCTGTCGTCAAGAGATCACTGTTTTCATGGATATTTCCCGGCAATGGCAAGTTGCAGTTGCTGCTGCTGCTGATTATTGCCGTGATGGTATTTGCCAGGGTATTGCCCCTCGAGATGCAAAAAAGGGTCGTGAACGAAGCCATCAACCTGAGAAATGTCGATCTGCTGCTGATTTACTGCGGGATCTATTTGATAGCTGTTGTCTGTTCCAGCGGTCTCAAGTTTTTAATCAGCGTGATTCAGACCTTGATTTCAGAACGAACAACCGCCCGTATGAGAAAAGATCTCTACGCCCATATCCTGACCCTGCCTTTAGGTTTTTTTCGAAAAACACAGGCCGGTCTGGTGGTGAACACCCTTACGACCGAGTTGACATTGCCGGGAAACTTTGTGGGGTTGTCCATCGCGGCGCCGGTAACCAATTTACTGACCTTGCTGGCCTTTGCCGGCTATCTTTTATGGCTGAACTGGCTTCTGGCTTTGGTCTCCCTCAGTATCTATCCCATTGTGGTTTTTCTGCTACCTATCCTGCAACGACATGTGAACCGGGCCAACAAGAAGCGTGTGGATGCTTCCAGAACGTTTTCCTCCCGGATTGCCGAGTCGGTGTCCGGTATCCATGAAATTCAGGGCAATGGCGCCCATGTAATTGAAAATAGAAAATATGACAGACTGGTCGATAATTTGCTGAAAATTAGAATCAGATGGAGCCTGTACCGGTTTGGGATCAAATCTTTAAATGGTTTTTTTACCAGCCTGGGACCCTTTCTGGTCTTTATCCTGGGCGGCTGGCTGGCTATCAAGGGACAATTGGAGCTGGGTGCACTGGTGGCGTTTATTTCTGCCCAGGAGAAGCTGTTTGATCCATGGAAAGAGTTGATAGAGTTTTATCAAGTCTTCCAGGATGGTTCCGTGAATTACAAACGGACCATGGAATATTTCGATGAGGAGCCTGAGTTTGTTCTCGAACCCGTAGACCGGGAACCGCTGGAACTGGATGGAAGCATCGAGACCCAAAATCTGTCTTTTGTAACAGAGAGCGGTATCAACCTGATTGACAACATCAATCTTTCCCTGGCACCCGGTGAACACATGGCCTTGGTGGGGTTTTCAGGCAGCGGTAAAAGTACCCTGGCAGCATGTATCGGTCAGCTCTACAAGCATACCGGCGGGAAGATCCAGATCGGGGATCAGGACATTGCCGATCTCTCCAAACGGGATATCGTGAATAACATCGGTCTGGTTGCTCAAAATCCTTTTATTTTCGATGGAACCATCGAGGAGAATATTCTTTATGCATGCGAGGCCAGACTGGGTAAAAGCGGGAAAGATGCCGGGGACAGCCTGCCGACTCTGGACGATATCATTGCAATACTTCACCAGACCGGGATTTTTGTCGATGTATTGCGGTTCGGTTTAAATACGGTTCTGGTGGCAGGATCACAATAAGGATCTCGTGGGCACCCTCATTCGTGTGAGAAAGAACTTCCAGCAGACCTTTGGTGAAGAATTGGCCGATTATGTGGAATTTTTCGACAAGGAGCGATATCTCAATTTTTCCAGCGTTGCCGAAAATTTGACTTTCGGCACACCCAATCGGACATCTTTTTCAGATTCAAATCTCTGTCGTAATCCCTATTTTCTTCAATTTCTGGACGAGGCGGATTTAACCCGGCCATTGTTAAGTCTTGGTATGGAACTGGTGAAACAATCAGTGGATATCTTGAGAAATTTGCCGCATGATGCCATTTTTTTCAATCAGAGTCCCATCGAACCGACAGAGCTGGATGATCTTATTTATCTAGTCGACACGCTGAAAAAGAAACGGCTGCACGATTTTTCCCCTGTGGATCGTCAAAAACTCCTGGATGTGGTGTTGCGTTTTACACCGGGTATCCACAAAATGGTATCCATGCCCCGGATGCTGGAAGATCTTATCCTGGAAGGCCGGGCCCTGTTTCGCAAAAAAATTGCGGAAGATAATCCCGGTGTTTACACCTTTTATCAGATGTCCGAATACATTTTTTCTCAAACGATTCTGAGCAATATCTTTTTCGGCAAAACCACCACAACCCATACAACGGCCCAGGAACGCATCGACCAGAGCATTATTCAGCTTCTTGTTGAAGAGGATCTTCTGGAGCGGATAATCGAAATCGGTATGCAATACGATGTGGGCAGCAAGGGTGACAATCTTTCGGGCGGGCAGAGGCAGAAGCTGGCCATTGCAAGGGCATTTCTTAAAAATCCCAAAATATTGATCATGGACGAGGCAACATCGGCCCTCGACAACAGGTCTCAGGCACGCATCCTCAACCTGCTGGAGACGCGCTGGAAGAAAAAGAGCACCTTGATTTCCGTGGTGCATCGTCTGGACACCATTCAAAACTTTGATAAGGTCGCGGTGATGAAGGCGGGAAAAATTCTTGAAATGGATACATACGACAACCTCATGGACCGGAAAGGAACGCTATATGAACTCGTTGGAAACAGATAAACTGACCACATCATGCGAGTTGGACCAAAACCTCGAACTATTGAGGCAGACCTATCTCTTCTCGGGTATCCCCCTGGAGGCTTTGAAGGTGTTTGCCTATCTTTGCAGCAGAGAAAAATTCAAGGAAGGGGAGTACCTGCTTCGCCAGGGAGAGGACGACGGCCAGGCTTTTTATATTATCAGTGGTCAGGCCGTGCTGGAAAGGGAAGAGGGGGGTCTCATCAGGGAGATCCGTCAATGTCATGAAGGCGAATTCCTGGGCGGATTGTCCCTGATGGGTTCCATGCAGCGTCTGTTTTCCCTGAAGGCGGTTTCGGAAACGAGCTGTCTTATTCTTGCCAGGGAAAAATTTGCACGGACCTTATCCCAGTTTCATGATCTCATGCCCAGTTTATTCAAAGCGCTGGTGGGTGGTGTCGACGGATGGGAAAAAGGCTTTCTGTCGCGTCGCACAGATCAAGGGGATGAATGTTTACAGCATTTGGGCGTCAGTTTGCTGTAGACAGTCTATCTCAAAAACAGATTTTTGGCCCAATTTCTGTGTTGGTCCCTTGCTTCAACTCCTCGGAATACTTCAGTATGACCTGCGGGTTAGAAGCTCGGGCCCGCCTTGAACTTGAACCAAAACCCTTTTTTTGAGATAACTTCTATTCATATTCCGGACTGCCATGGCTGTTGATGTCTGCCGGTTGATATGTTATCCTGATAGTTCGCAATGTTAGGTGTTATTTCTGTTTCAAAGATGATACGTCGGGAAGGTGAAGGAAGATGGTCAAGAAATTTTATTCCTTTGAGTTGAAAAACGATCTGTCCGAGTTGGAGCGCTTATGCCTGAATTGTGAAGAGATAGGCCGATCCATCGGCGTTTCGGATAAGTCCATCTTTGAAATGAATCTTGCCCTTGATGAACTGTTCACCAACATTATTTCATATGGCTTCAACGATCACCAGGAACACACCATCAAAGTCAGCATTACAATCGAGGGAGATCAATTGCAGATGAGAATAGAAGACGATGGTGTTCCATTTAATCCGTTGGAGGCCAAGACGCCTGATCTTCAGTGTGATATAGAGGCGTGCAAGATCGGTGGACTGGGAATTCATCTCATAAGAAAACTGATGGACGATATTCAGTATCAAAGGGTTGCGGATAAAAACATTCTCGTTCTCAGGCGAAAAATGCAAAAGGAAGATTGAGAGATAGAACCTATCAAGCGATTTTGGAGGTATGTCGATGGAAATAATTGAAGAAAAACAAGACACAGTCAGTGTTTTTAGACTTAACGGTCGGCTCGATTCAAATACGTCTCAGGGCTTCGAAGAAAAAGTCTTTGGTGCGATATTAGACGGATCGAAAAACATGGTGATCGATTTCAAAGATATCGATTATATTTCCAGCGCGGGACTGCGCGTTATCTTGAAGGCAACCAAGGCGCTTCATCGGGAGAAAGGCCAGATCATGCTTTGTTCCATGCAGGATTATGTGAAGGAAGTCTTTGAAATTGCCGGTTTCGACACCTTTCTGCCGATTGTGGGGAGCATGGATGAGGCACTCAAATCCTTCTAACTGCAAATGCAGTTTAGGCTATTCACCTATAAAATTGTTTCACGAATTTATTCTTGCATTCCAATCAACCCTCTTTTGCCCAGATTCCTTAGAAACTGTGTGACGGCCATCTCTGCTTCCCGGCCTTCCACTTGATGGGTTTCGGCAAAAGCGTCTACGATATCCCGAACCGTTCGTTTCCCATCAATCATTTTCCAGACTTCGGTTCCCAGGTTGTCTAACTGCAGTTTTCTTGATCCAGTTTGTGGAGAGGGTCCCTTGAAGCGCTGGATCCATTTCGCCATCCAGGGTCGCATGGTGACGGGATAGTGGATGACGACAACTCCGGAATCCAGAGTTATTTCAGAGCTTTCGATGTTCTTGACAGGTGTCAGGGTCAGTGCCTGACTCTTTGTCAACTGTGAAGTGGATGGATATTTTTTCAGAAGTTTCATGTTTTCGATGCTTTTTTAGCTATAAGTTATAAGCTATAAGCTATGAGCCGCTTAAAGCTTACTGCTTATTGCTTGACCTTTCGTTTACTTTGCAACATAATTGGCACAAATATCTGTCACCATATCCGCATCAAAAGGCTTTTTGCTGTCCAGGCGGATTCCCAGGATCCGATTTTTTTCCACCACATGCCAAACACGCAGCCAATGGAAGGTCGGTTTTTGTTTGAACCGGTATAGCCAATTGTGTCCCCCGGCGATTGGGTTTGATCGCCATTCTACAGCAGGGTGTTCAAGAAACGATGTTGTGACCAGGTTTTCATGGTTAAATTCCAGGGCGGTTGCTGCAAACCGGGACAGGTTGGTTTGTGACAGAAATGCAGACGCCGGTGCCCAGCGAAACAGCTTGACCGTTTGAAATCTATTGCTGAATGCAAGTTCATAGTTGCCGGGCTTGAATTGAAAATTGTCCAGTTGGAAGGCCTTGGGCAACAAGGCGTGGATGTCGAAAACCGCCCATGCTGTTTGGCCGTCGTTGCGGTGGTCTTGCAGGCTTTTCAATATTTCAAGAATTGCTTCATCGGTCATGTGGCCGGCAATATTGAAAATCTGAAACATAACGGCGGTCTTACAGGAAGGACAGTACAGAATGGCGCCCCGCCCATTTTCAGTCTGCGACTGCCAGGAAAATCCTTTGGCAATAAAGTTTGAAAGGGCGTTTTCCCAGGAGGGGGGCAGATGCCATTCTTCAAGGTTCTTGCCCGGGTGGTGTTTTTGCTGAGCGATGAGTTTTTTTAGATGTGAGCGGTGGGAGAAACGACCCTTCACGGGCCCCCATTTGATTTCCATGGCGGGACCGGCGTGATTGTCGAAAAAAAGATGCCGGGTGTCAATCCGGCCAATCTCCCATGTGGACGGCACCGATAAGTGAATGCCGTTCCAGGCGATGTCTTTCAACCTTCTATTCATGAATTTGCCGGATTACCTGGGCACAAATAGATCCCACCCGGTCTGTTCCAGTTCCAGCGGTTCGGACACGTTGTCACCGGCCGGTTCCGTCTTGTTCTGGTGACATTCCCTGCCGAATTCGAGCAGATTTGTCATGGTGAGTTTGATGGAATTGCCCATTTTTTCTTCTTCATCCCTGGTGTTGTGCTGCAGGATCAGGGTGATGTTATTGTTGTCCGCATCCATGAATGACCACTTCCACCCGATGACGATGTGAAAGGGGTCTCCACGGTATTCGTCGCTTTTGCCGAAACGGTTATCGATGCGTTTTTTCAGTTTTTCATAGAAGGCCTTGGTGTCGTCGCTGTATTTGAGCTTTATTCGAACAACACGGTTTGGCTTGGCACAGGTGCAGTATGCGATAAGGCCGCTTTTAAATCCTTTTATGGGCTTTATTTCCACCTCCCGGATACTCTCCATGTATCGAATGGGAAGAGACGTATCCATTTGAACAAAATCGACAAATTCGGCGATGTCCTGGCCCAGAATAAATGGCCCCAACTGGTGTGGGGTTTCCGCAAAGCTTGTCCCGTAAATTGCCAGAATAATGATAGCTACCCATAGCGTGTTATATTTTTTCATGAGCTTCGTTCCCGTTTATTTTTTGAGATGGCTTCTAGTGGTTTTTCCAAGATGACAATCATAACATAGGGCATATGTTTGTAAATATCAACCTTCTACAGTAGACTATAAGGCTGTAGACTATAGGCTGTAAGCTGCTAAATGTCTAATGGTCTATCAGCCTACAGCTTAAAGTTTCCCCGAACGAAATATCGATATTATCAGCCACAGGCCGAGAAAGGTGGCCAGGCAGTAACCCATGAGACCCAGCAGGGTTGTCATGGAGAGGGTATGGCCCAACAGGGTTATATTGAATTCCATCAGGCTCTGGGCGGCGTTGAGTACCAGAGCCGCGGCGATCAAAGAAGCGGATATCACCATACCCAGAACGAGTCGATTGAGGCCTTTTTCAAATTTGTCATCCATGCCCTGGATGCCGGTGTGCTGTATTTCAATCCGGTGTTTGCCCCGAGCCGTCATTTTCAGAATGTCATGCAGGAACTTCGGTACTAGACGCATATAGCCGCTGAAATATCGTGCATCCCGTCCCATATTGTTGAGTATTTTCTGTGCATCGTAACCCCGTTCCAGAAGTGCCTTGGCATAGGGTCTTGTTACCTCCAGCAGGTTGGCATCACTGTCGAGAATTTTTCCGAGAGCTTCGGTCTGGATGAAGGTTTTCAGTAGTAGTAAATAATTTCTCGGCAGACGGATCTGGTGTTTCAACACCACCTGCATTACTTGATCGTACACATCTTTCGCGGAGATGTTCTTCAATGATCTTCCATAAAAGGGTTCGCTGATGTCTTTGAGGTCGATACGAAATGCATCCATGTCAATGTGTTCCGGGTCGATAAGCCCGGCGCCGGCAAAGGCTTCAACGATCATGGCGTAATCGTGCTCGGCATATCCGAGGAAGATATTGGCAATCTGCATCATGGACTCTTCATCCAGATAGCCCGTGATCCCGAAATCCACCAGGGCCACACGACCGTCATACATGACAATGGTGTTTCCGGGGTGGGGATCTGCATGGAAAAGTCCAAATTCCATCAGTTGGCGGGAGAAACTTCTCAGCCCGATCATGGCAATTTCTCTTGGATCGATACCATGGGCCTGCATGGCTTCGACCTGATCCATCTTAATCCCGTCGATATGTTCCATGACCAGAACCGACTTGGATGTGCAGGCCCAATGAACCTTGGGGATAACCAGTTCATGGCTTTCCTTGAAATAGCCGGAGAAGCGTTCCATGTGGCCCGCTTCGGTCAGCATGTCGAGTTCTTTGAAAATGGTTCGTTCAAATTCACGTGCCAGGTTGATAAAGCCGATTTTTCGTCCAATGTCGAATTTACGCTCCAGTTTCTCGGCCAGCGTGAGCATGAGTCCGATGTCTTGCCTGATCTTTTTCTCGATCCCGGGCCGGATGATTTTTACGGCTACCTTCTCACCCGTATGCAATTCTGCCATATGGACCTGCGCCACGGAGGCTGCTGCCATGGATTCGGGGTTGAAAGATTTAAAAATATCATCAAGGTTCTGCCCGAAATCTCCTTCGATCACCTGCCGTATTTCCTCGAAGGCTACCGGTGGCACACTGTCCTGGAGTTTGATGAATTCCTGGATGTATTCGGGTGGGAAAATATCCGCCCGGGTGCTCATCAACTGTCCCAGTTTGATGAAACTGGGGCCCAGTTCTTCGAGTACCCTTCGGATTCTGACAGGAGATGGGAATCCTGATTTCAGAGGATACTCGGTGCTTTCCGGCGATGTTATGCCATTCGATCCGTGTTTGAACAGCCGGTCCATGAAATCGCCAAGTCCATGCTTCACCATGACACGGGAGATATGTCCCAGCCTTCGCATGCCGCGCATGCGTCGCATTCCGTCAACAAACTTCATAAAATCAGCCTTTCAATCCATTGTCATTTGCACTTCGTGCGTCATTTGCGCCTTCGCGCGTCATTTACGCCTTCGGCTGTCATTTATGGTCATTAGCCCTGCGGGCGTAATTTATTGCCGCTAATGGCTCGTAGTTTGGGGTTTACCTAACACTTAAAACATAAAACCTAAAACCATCTATAATGACACAAAGTAAATAACCACAAATGACGCGCAGCAAATGACAAATTTTCCCTTCGGACCCTTGGATCCTGGTCTCTTTTTTTTCCTCTTCGGCAGTTTCTGCTGCCTGTAGATTCCGCCAATCCTCGGTGATCTCTTTGCGTTTGTCCTTTTCGGCAATATAGCTTTCAAGATAGCCGCAGTCGGTGCAAACGTAGTTGTCCAGGGCAGCCATGGAAAAAATGCTGACTGGAATGGAATTGCTTCCGAAGGGACCATTTTTTAAAGGGATCTTATCGCCACAGTAGATTGATTTGGATCCACACTTGGGGCAAGTACCGTTTTTCACGATGACCTCCTTGTAATATTGGCGTTATTAACATCTATTGGATCCTGTGACCAAGACGTTTTTGGGTAGGTTGTTTGAATGTAATTAATATGACTCAATATCCTATTCGTGTCAAAGGAAAATTATGAACTATAAGCTGTCGCTGTTTTAGGTTTTTAAGTTTTAGGTGTTAGGCAAGACACATGCTAAGCGTATACAGATCATGGCTTATCGCTTATGGTTTACTAATACTTGCTCCATAGACAAAACTAAGGTAAAGATAAGATCTATGCCTATGAATGAAGGATCAACATCTAAATCGGTAGGCTGGATGGAACAGCTCAAACGCTTTCTTGCTCTTTCGCGCACCCCCCATGGTCTGCTGGACATGGCAACCCCGGCATTTGCCGTGTTGCTCTATCTCGGTGGTTTTCCCCCCGTCCATGTGGTAATCATCGGCCTGATGACGGCTTTTGCAGGCTATACCGCCGTGTATGCCCTGAACGACATCATCGATTTTAGAACCGACATGGCCAAAGGTGGCGAAAGTGCTCTAACTGCCGAAAACTATCTCGATTCCCTGATGGTAAGGCACCCCATGGCGCAAGGACTTCTGACCTACCGGGAGGGCATCCTGTGGGCGGTCGGTTGGTCCGTAGTTGCCCTGGTGGGTGCCTATCTTCTGAACCCCATGTGTGTGGTCATCTTTTTGCTGGGAGCTGCTCTTGAAACCGTCTATTGCCTCTTATGGCACGTAAGCCCCTGGCGATCCGTGGTGAGCGGATTCGTCAAGAACTCGGGGCCCGTAGCTGCCTTATTCGCCGTTGATCCCCATCCATCCCCGCTCTATGTGATTATCTTGTTCCTGGGTCTTTTTTTCTGGGAAATCGGCGGACAGAACATCCCGGCCGATTGGTCCGATATCGAGCTGGATCGTCAATTCAGGGCCAAAACCATTCCGGTGCAACTGGGTGCGGAGAAGGCGGCTTTTCTGGCGCTGGCGGCCTTGTCTATTTCAATTGTCTTGATCGCATATCTCTTTATGCTTAAATTTCCAGCGTGGAAATGGATCGCTTCCCTTTCAGCGCTTGTGGCCGGTATCTATCTACTCCTGATTCCGGTGGTCAGGCTGCTTCTGACCCGCGAAAGGGAACAGGCCATGGCACTATTCAACCGGGCAAGCTATTTCCCGCTCACGCTGCTTTGTATCGTGACTTGGGCATGATAGGATTGATGCAATAAAGAACGTGTTAAGTTTTAGGTTTCAAGTGTTAGGTAAACCCATAGTGCTATGGGCTCAGCAATGCAGAATGAAATTACGCGCGTAGCGCTAATTACGCACGAAGTGCAAATGACCACAAATGACAGCCGAAGGCGTAATGTCGCGCGAAGCGCAATCAAGGAGTCATCCATGATAGCATGTAGGTTCAATTTTCCCCTGGTCCGTATGGGCATTCTGTTTTTCGGCCTCCTGGTTTTTTCCGCTTACCAGCCCGGTGTTTGCCTGGCAACGGAAGTCAATCTGGATTGCGATATCCAATCAGGCGGTTGCCGGAAACAGATCAACGGCAGAACTGTTGATCTGAACATTTTTCCCAAACCCGTGAAAGCCATGAAGGACTTGACGTTTCAGGTCAAGATAAGCGGCGACCCGCTTTCGAAACCACCCTTCATCGATTTGGGTATGCCCGGCATGAAAATGGGACCGAACCAGGTCATACTCAAAAGAAATGACGCGGCCATATATGAAGGTCAGGGGGTAATTGTCCGCTGTAAAAGCGGCAGGACCATCTGGCAGGCCACGGTCACCCTGCCGGGTATCGGCAGCGTTGTGTTCACTTTCGATGTTATCTACTAGTTCCATATATATTCTCTTCTTCACAACCGGTGTGACCATCGGTTTTGGGCACTGTATCGGTATGTGTGGGCCTATCGTTATATCGCTTTCACTGAATTTAAAGGGTGCTGCATCGGTCTGGCCCCATCTGTTTTACACTACCGGCCGAACCCTGACCTATGGTCTCCTGGGTGCAGTGGTGGGTGGCATGGCCTCCTTCACCCGCTTTGCGGAAAGCATCGATGGTTTGCAAAAAGGGGTCATGGTGGCAGCGGGTGTCATCATCATCTTGATGGGTCTGGCAATGACCGGCTGGGTGCCTACCGGTATCATTTTCCGGGCGGCGCCCCCGGTTGGCACCTTCATCACCGGGGTTTTTAAAAAGCTGTTGCAGAAAAAGAAGCATCCCCTGATGTATCTACCCCTCGGACTGCTCCTCGGGCTGCTGCCCTGTGGACCGGTCTATACCGCCCTGCTTGCGGCCGCACGTTCCGGAATGGAGGCAGACACCACCCTGGGCGGTGTGTTTTCCGGAGCGGGTCTCATGCTCTCTTTCGGTCTTGGCACCATACCGGCGCTTTTTCTGGTATCGAGACTCACGGATCTGCGTTGGTTGCGGCAGCGCGAAAAAGTGTACCAGGTCGGCGCCGTGTTGATGATGGTAGTGGGTATGTATTTTATCTGGAAGGGACTGTGGTATTGAGCCACAGGCATAATCATCCAGGATGTAGCCATGCCGGCGGATGATTGTTTTTTCCGGTTTACGTGTTTACAGAGATATTTTATTAAAGGAGAAACAGCGATGAAATTTGAATCAGTCAAAAAGGAAACGGTAATACTGGATCCTCGCGAAAACATGAAGGAAAGGCGCATCCCCAGTGAAATCCGTCGGGACCCCCTAACGGGCCGGAGCGCGCGCATTTGCCACTTCATGAAACTGCAGTGGGAAAAACCGGATTTTGCAGCCCTGGTTGCCGGAACCGAAGCATGGTGTCCCTTCTGCCCCGCAAAAGTAATGGAGGTGACCCCCATGTTTCCCCCGGAAATGGTTCCTGAAGGGCGTATGATCGCCGATGACTGTGTGCTTTTCCCCAATCTTGCGCCCTATGATAGTGTGGGTGCGGTTACAACGCTGGGCGCACGTCATTTTATTCCCATGGCCGAGATAACCCCTGAATTCATCCGTAAAGGGTTTGAATTAGCCATGCGTTTTTTTCGCCGGATTGAGACTATCGGCCACCCCGAATCGGTGTACCACCTAATCAACTGGAACTACATGCCCGCTGCAGGAAGTTCTTTGATTCATCCGCACTTACAGGTTTTTGTCAGTTCCCAGGCACCTAACTTATTACAGGAAGAATTGAAGGCCGCCCGGGCATACAGGGAAACCACGCAGCGAAATTTCTGGGAAGACCTTGTCGCACATGAAACCGTTAGCGGAGAGCGATACCTGGGCAAAATTGGCCGCACCCATTGGCTTACGGCTTATGCTCCCATGGGGGTCGCCGGTGATGTGCTGGCGATTACCGACCAAATCACTTCGACCATCGAATTGACTGACCGCGATTTGGCCGATATCACCGATGGCCTGACACGCGCCATGCGCGCCTATGATGAGATGGGAATCTATAATTTCAACATGAATTTTTTCAGTGGAGCCCGTGGGGATGACTTCACACGTTTTCATCTGCTCTTCTCACCCCGCACATTTTTTAACCAGGCCTTGGGCGCCTCCGATGTGGGCGCCATCCGCAATCTCTACAATGAAACCCTTTGCATGGCTTTCCCCGAAGAAATTAATACAATGCTTAAACCTGCGTTTCAGGACGTATCATAGCCCTGCTACGTAGCCAGGTCTTTGAACAGATCGATCTTGAATCTTTTGATCTGTTTCCAGACCGTCACCCGGCTTACACCCAGGAGACGGGCTGTTTCGGACCGGTTGCCATGCGTCTGACGAAGGGCCTTGATCAGGGCCGCCTTTTTGGCTGACGCTTTTTCCTTTCCCGGGCGATCACTCTTTGTTTCAGACGCAACACATTCCAGTGAAGTACCGGCGATTTTCGGTGGCAGATGATTGACACCAATTCCGCCGCTGGAACAAAGAACAAAAGCATACTCGATGGCATTGCGCAGTTCGCGGACATTTCCAGGCCATTCGTAGGCCGTAATTTTTTCGATGGCCTCCGGTGTCATGCCCAGGATTGTTTTGCCGCTCTTCTGGTTGTTGAGGCGGATAAAATTCTGCACGAGAATGGGAATATCCGTTACATGTTCCTTGAGTGGCGGGCAGTTGATGGGAAACACGTTGATGCGGAAATACAGATCATCCCGAAATCGATTCTGGTTCACCAACGACTCCAGATCTTTGTTGGTTGCCGAGAGAACCCTTACATCAACCTTTATGGGCTGGTTATCACCGACCCTCTCGATCTCCTTCTCTTCCAGCGTCCGCAGCAACTTGACCTGGATGGTCGGACTGATGTCACCGATTTCATCCAGAAAAATGGTGCCGCCGTGGGCGGCCTCAAAACGGCCGATCCTGTTTTTTTCAGCCCCCGAGTATGCACCTCTGACATGACCGAACAATTCACTTTCCAGCAGGTTTTCATTCAAAGCCGAACAATTCACTTTGACAAAGGGCTTTTCTTTTCGATCGCTGGCTTCGTGAATGGCGCGGGCCACCAGTTCTTTACCGGTGCCGCTTGGGCCGCTGATAATCACGGGCGCCTCTGTCAGGGCAACATTTTCAATGAGTTCGAAGAGGTTTTGCATGACAGGCGATTTTCCGATCAAACCGTGAAATCCCTCGTCCAGATGCAGGCTTCTGCGCAGTTGTGAAATTTCAAACTGCTGGGATACCAGGGCAGACATGTCGGTGAGGGTCTCCACGGCGCCGATGATGGTTCTGTCTTGGTCATATAGGATCGTTGCATTTTTTATGATATTTATGGATCGGTGGTCTTTGTTGGTAATCAAACACTTTTTGGCTTTGACATTCCCTTTTACGAAAAGACCGCACCATTTCTCTCCTTCACCCTGGCCGATGATTTCACATCCGGTACAGTCCAGTACACGACAGGATCTGCCGATCAACTCATCGGCCTTGTAACCGGTCAGTTGTTCCGCGGCAGGGTTTACAGACAACACCCTCCCGCCGGGGTCCACGACCATGACGCCATCCTGAAGGGTGTCGACGATGGTTTTCCAGTATTTTGATATATCCATTGGGTCACTCCCGGCCAAATGTTAATCTCAAATCCGAAAAAGTTAACAAATGTAAATATAGTTCAGGCTCTATAAAAAAGCAAGCGAACATAGAAAATGATTTATATGTTTTAAATCAAGTTGTTATAAATTTTCTATGAAGTGGCATGGACATTGCTGTTGTAGAGAGAGATAAATATCAGGTTAACATGGATGGGTTCATACAAAAGGACAGGGCCGATAAAATCATAGAAACGGTTTTTGCGGTACGACGGTGTCACTATGGCAAAGGTATTACACATTCTAAAATGCAAGCCGGATGAAAGTGTCGCAAGACTGATCGAAGCCTCGGCTGGCGAGGATGAAATCGCTGTGGTGAGCCTTTATCAGGACGAGGTGTCCGGCACCGCGGTCGACTGGTCTCGCCTGGTGAAGGATATCTTTGTCTATGACCGGGTCATTTGTTGGTGGTAAACCGGATGAGAGCAGAAAAAAGGCTGGGCATCATCGTCAACTCGAACAGGTATTTTGGCTTTGTTGAAAAACTGGCTGATGCCGCATTGGGACAAGAGAAACAGGTCCGTATTCATCTGCTGGGATCGGGGTGCGAGTTCATTAAAACAGACGCATGCACGCGTCTGAGTCGTCTGGTCCAGATGACCCTGTGTGCTCTCACCGCACAGCAGACTGCTGCAAAGCATTTCGATCATCATCAGCGTGGTGTGGTTGTCGTTCCTCCCCGGGAGCTGTCGGTGATATTGCAGGATTGCTACCGATATGTTGTTTTCTGATCCGTCATAAAAAGTTGACCAGTCATCGGCAACATGCAATGGGTAACATATGTTAACTATCCTGTAACCTTTGTGGGTCTACAGATCTTTCGTAATTAAAATAATAGATTTATTACAGTGAGTTATAATAATTTTTGTTTTTTTGCCTAACTGGCATGCAGGTTGCTATAACATATGTGTCCAAACAAAGAGATAAGGTTCAGATTCTAACCCTATATTCATAATCAGGAGATAATCGAATGAAAAAGAAAATCGTATCAATTGCAGTGGCCATCCTGGTGTCTGTGTGCTTTGTGGGCACAGGACTGGCCATGGAAATGGGCAATAAACGTAAAGGAAAATACACCTACCGGAAGCTGTACAAAACCTGTATGGAGAGAGGTGAGGTGGCTTCCCCCAAACCGACCGTTAATCCCGATGCTCACACCCAGGCTGAGTGGATGGCGATTTTCGACAATAAGGAATTTGCTGAATTTGGCTGTCAAGAGGAGTGGAGCAGTGTCAGCGATACGGATCTGGTGGATATTTTTACCTATCTCTATGAACATGGTTCTGACTCACCCACACCTGCAAAATGTAAATAAATGTAAATAAAGGAGGTTTCACATGTCAGTAAGAAAAAGTTTGTTGGTGGTGTCTATCCTTGCAGCGCTGCTGCTGGTGACTTTTGGTTGCGCCTCTGCACCCAAAGCGCCTGAAGCCGCAAGCGCCGTGGAAGACACTTCCTGGAAATTTCACGACATCGTTGATGTGGCATTTGTTCAGCAGTATGCCAAGGTGCCGGTACCTGCCGACACGATGATCATCGATGCACGACCCAAACGTCCGAAATATGACAAGGGGTACATTCCTTCAGCCGTCAGCATCCCGGACAGCAAGTTCGAAACCATGCTGAGCAGTCTGCCGGAGAACAAGGAAGCCCTGCTTATTTTTTATTGCGAGGGCCCCACGTGCAAACTGAGTCACAAATCTGCCTGGAAGGCAGAAAAACTCGGTTACAAAAACGTCAAGGTATTTGAAGACGGATTCCCGAAATGGAAAAGCACGCCCGGCAACTACTATGCTGTCGAGATCAGCGTTGTAAAAAAATTGGTGGAGACCCAGGCCAATGTCGTGATTATCGATTCACGACCCAAACGCCCCAAGTATGACAAAGGCCACATTCCGGGCGCCATCAGCTATGCCCGACAGCAAGTTCGATGAGATGACAGGTGATCTACCCGCTGACAAAAGTATTCCGCTGGTTTTCTACTGCGAAGGTTACACGTGTAAGCTGAGTCACTCATCCGCCAGGAAGGCGGTTCAGCTTGGCTACAAAGATGTCATGGTGTTTGCCGCGGGATACCCGGCATGGAAAGAGGAAATGGCAGCAGCAGAGCCGGTCAAGGTAACAGCCGGTGCAGGAGAGGGTACCATCGACATCGCTGCCTTTGAAAAAATTATCATGGAAAACCCTGCAAGCATCATGTTGATCGATGTTCGCGATCCTGATGAGTTTGCTGCCGGAAGTTTCAAAACGGCCGTCAATATTCCCACGGATGCGCTCGAAGGGAAAATCAGTTCTCTGCCGTCGGACAAACCCGTGGTTTTTGTCTGTTCCACGGGTGCCAGAAGCGGTGAAGCCTATTACATGGTTCAGGATATCAGACCGGAATTGAAAAACGTCTTCTATCTTGAAGCCGAAGCCACCTTTAAAAAGGACGGTTCATACACCATCAAGAAACCTGCCTCTTGATTAAAGGCCCATTGATTGCTAAGACCCATAAGGGGGCAACACTATAAGCCATTTTTGAGACAGCTTCTAGTCTGTTGCCCCTTTCCGACCCGGCAGGGTCTATGGAAACGAAGGGAAATTTTGTATGAAATCATCAAACTCTCCAATCACTGGCGTTCTTTTTATTCTCCTACCGGTTTGGGTTCTTTTAGGCTTGATATCCGTAACTTGGGCAGCTCAGGAAACGGCAGATCAGGCACCCGGCCGCACCATGGCGCAGCAGGCTACCAAAATTGCCGAACACTGGAATACCACTGATCACGCCAAGCACGAGGTGTTAAAACAGACGTTTACGTCAGGGTCTCAGGTGACAGCTGCCTGTATTTCCTGTCATTCCGAGGCGGAAGCACAATTTCATCAAACCATCCACTGGACATGGAAGGCAGGCACAAATGAAAAAGGTGTCCAGATGGGGAAATCAGCTTACTCACTGAACAATTTCTGTATTTCAGCCAACAACGGACAAGACAAGGGCTGTCTTTCCTGCCATCCCGGCTGGGGAAAAGAAACCGAATCCACCAATTGCCTGGTCTGCCATGGCTCCAAGGAAGTCAACTGGGAAGAATCCTTCGAGGATTTCAATGCCTTTCTGAAAGATTCGGAGGAAGATCCGGAAATGAAGGAACTGGCCAATGAAATTCAATCCGAAATTCAGCTGGCCGTTCAGAGTGTGGGCCTTCCCACCCGGAAGAACTGCGGTTCCTGCCATTTCTACGGCGGTGGTGGTGACGGTGTAAAGCATGGTGATCTCGACTCGTCCATGACCAAACCCAACAAGGCCTTGGACGTCCATATGGGGACCGATGGTCAGAATTTCGATTGTGTTCGCTGCCACACCACCAGTCAGCACAATATTTCGGGCAGGATGTATACGACGCCGGCTTATACACATCGCAAAAGCCTGATCGAAGATGACCTGATGTCCAAGATCACCTGCGAATCCTGCCACAGCAGTACGCCCCATAAGACCGGATCCAAGGCCAACGACCACACGGACAAGGTGGCCTGCCAGAGTTGCCACATCCCGACATTTGCGCGCGTCAATCCGACCAAAATGTCCTGGGACTGGTCCACTTCCGGAAAAACCAAAGACGGCAAACCCTATAAAACCAAGGGCGCCTACGGGAAAGAAGACTATCTTTCCATCAAAGGAAATATGAAGTGGGAGAAAAATCTGAAACCGCAATATTTCTGGTTCAACGGTTCCATTGAATCTCTCACGGCAGTGGATACGATTGATCCATCCGGGGTTGTTGCCCTCAGTCATCCACTGGGTGACCGGGACGATGAAAACTCGCGTATTTTTCCCTTCAAGGTCCACCAGGGGGTCCAGCCCTACGACAAGGTGCACAAGACGCTGCTGACGCCGTTGCTGTCGGGACCCAAGGGTTACTGGAGCACCCTCGACTGGCAGGGTGCCCTTTCGAACGGTGCCAAATCCCTTGATTTACCGTTCTCGGGCGAATTTGATTTTGTGAAAACGACCTATGTCTATCCTACCACGCACATGGTTGCCCCCAAAGAGAACGTGGTGGCATGCAGCGAGTGTCACACGCGTGATGAAGGCAGGATGGCGAACCTGGCCGGCTTTTACATGCCGGGCCGCGACAGCGCGGGCTTGCTGGACACCCTGGGCTGGCTTGTGATCCTGGGGTCGCTTGTGGGGGTTTCCCTGCACGGCATCGGCCGGATATTCACCAACGGAAATAACAAAAAGTAGGAGGAGAGAGTCAATCATGGAAGGCAAGATGAAAAATATTTATCTTTATACACGCTATGAACGTTTCTGGCACTGGCTTCAGATGGCGTTGATTCTCATTCTTCTTGTGACCGGACTGGAGGTGCATGGCGTGTATACCTGGCTGGGATTCCACACAGCCGTCAAGGTACACAATTTTACCGGTCTCACCTGGCTTATTGCCTTTGCATTCTTTGTGTTCTGGGTGTTCACGACCGGAGAATGGAAACAATACATCCCCACAACCCAGAAAATGATCGAAGTGATCCGGTACTATGCCTATGGGATTTTTCGAGGGGAGTCCCACCCGTTTCCCAAACGAAAAGAGGCCAAACACAATCCCCTTCAGCGTCTGGTCTATCTGAATCTGGCGGCGCTTCTTCTCCCGGTAATGATGATTACCGGTTTTCTCTACTGGGGTTACAACTCCTGGACGAACTGGGGTATTCCAGGTATTTCTCTTACGCTTGTCGCCTGGGTTCACATGGCCGGCGCCTTTGCCATTTTTTCATTCATTATCGTACATGTCTACATGACCACCACCGGACATACCATCTTTGCTCACACCAAAGCCATGATCAGTGGCTGGGAAGATGTGGAAGAAGGTGTTGAGCTGGAAGACTGGGAAAAAGCCAAACAGAAATCCGCTGTCTGATCCGATAATTATCTGAAAAAATGCTTCATATAAAATCGATGGAGACTGGAGCGTGTCCTTGTAGTTTGTTGCAGGGTACGCTTTATTCTTTCCTTTCGTTAATATCTAAAAAGCAACCCATCCCGATTTTTCTATAATTCTGAACTCCATAAAGAAATCAACGCAAGCCATTTATCAATGAATCTATGGTGGTTTTCAGATAACGCATTCCATCCCGGAGTTCCGCACGGGAGGGCGGGGTAGTCGCCAGCCAAGTCCTCAGCGGTACTTTTTTCGGTTTTCTTTTATCCGCCACAACACCGTGTAGTTTTAGGCGCCTTCTGCCCGCACGAATTGTCAACCGTCTGGTGAGTCTGGAATAGCTTACCCGATCAATCGATTCGATGGGCAAGAAGAGCGATTCGACCGGTGAAGTCAAGGTTATTCCCCTGTCAGTGATGTCTGCATAGTGCCCTTCCGCCGTCCTGCGGCCCATCAAAAAAAACAACCCTGCCCAAGTTGGAAACATGAGAGCCAGCAGCATCCCGACACCCTGTAACCCCAGTGCCAGAACAAATACCACTACTTCGATCATCAGCTTGATCAGATTCGGGGCCTGGAAATGGGCAGTGGACACTATACGTATCACTTCAGGGGTGAGCAGATAGGCCCCGGCTGCAAATGCCGCAATCTGTGCAAGAGTTATCAATGCAACCCAAAATTTTGCATAGCGTCGCCTGGACAGAAAAAAACTTGTTCCTTCGGGCATGGATTGAAACCGGGGGCCCCTGAATGCAGAAGTGGTGTAGTAGCCCAGTTCTTCGAAAAGCGAATACATCACCGGAACAACCACCAGGGTTAACACTGTGGCAAAACCGATGCCGAAGATGATCACCACCCCCAGTCCTTCCCACAGCTTGTCGGTAATCGTCAGGGTGATGATACCGCCGATGGTCGAGAGGGTGGTCGAAAGAATGGGCCGCAGCCGTTGCTGTCCTGCTGCCACAATGGCTTCGAATATTTTCAGGTCTTCCTTGCGCTTGCTGTTGATACAATCAACCAAAACGATGGAATCATTGACCACGATGCCGGTCAAACCGACCAGACCCACAAAGCTCATGATCGAAAAATTGTTACCCGTGGCCAGCAGTCCGATCATGGCGCCTACAATCGACAGTGGCAGGGCTGTCATGATGGCCAGCGGTTGAAAATAGGAGTTGAACTGTGTCACCAAAAGGGCAAAGATCAGGATAAAGGCAATTAAATAGGCCAGTTTCAAACTGGCAAAGGATTCCTCGGTTTCCTGGTGTTCTCCCGAATAATCGATGGTGTAGCCTTGTGGCAGTTCATAGGTTGAAAGCTGTCCGATGAGTTCCTTGGTAATCTCCACCGCCGGTCGGCCTTCGTTACGCGCCGAAACGCGCACGACCCTGCGCCGGTCCACGTGTCCAATTTTACCGATCCCCGGTCCCTGTGAAAACTCGGCAATATTGGCCAGTGGCACCAGCATGCCGGCATCCGACCGCACTTTGATATTTTCCAGCATCCTGGCCGTGGTCCGCGATTCCGGTGAAAACCGTACCCTGACATCGTACTTTTTAGATACGTCCATCTCATCCTGGAATTCCCGGATATCCAGGCCGGCAGTGGCGCCACGAAGCGTCATGGCCAATAGATCCAGCGAGATGCCCAGCGATGCAGATTTTTCGCGGTCAACCGTTACCCGCAGCTCCGGGGGCGCATTCGAAAAGTCATCTTTGACATCCACAGCTCCTTTAATGCGGGATAGGCGCGCCTTTATTTCAATGGAAATCTCCCGCAATACTGCAATCTCCGGACCGATGATTTTTACTACAATCGGCGCAAAGGTGGGCGGCCCCCAGGACAGCGGTCGGAAGCGAATGGCGGCACCGGGAATATTATCCAGCCGTTTTCTGATACGTTGTTGAATCTCCTGGTGGGAAGCACGGGCAAACTCTTTGCCGTCCAGAAGCTCCACTGTAATTTCGGCAAAATGGCTAACAGTGCCCTGCCCAAAGGACAGTTCATAAGCACTCTGACCCCTGTATCCCACTGTCGCAACTACCTGGTCGGCCTCCGGCACCATTTCGGCGACGATGTTTTCCACTTGTCTGGCAATGCGGTTGGTGAGCTCCACATCCGTGCCCGTGGGGGTTTCGATAGGGATATAGATGTAATCAAAATCGATATCCGGGAACATTTCGACCTTGACCACATTCAGCCCGACAAGACTGATGGCCCCTGACATACTTAAAAGGATCAGCACAACGATCACAAAACGGTGATTCAAGGCCCACGAAACCATGCGCACGTATATCTTTTTAAAGAAGGCCAAATCTTCCTCAGGCCGAACAATTCTCCCGTCCTTGATTGATCGCTTCATGAATCGGGATAACAGCAACGGATTGGCAACCAGAGAAACGATCAGGGAAGCTGAAAGCGCGATGGTCACCGTCTTAGGTAGAAAACCCATGTATTCGCCCGTGGTGCCCGTCATCAGTAAGATAGGCAGGAATGCGGCCATGGTCGTCAGGGTCGCGGAGACAACCGGTGCGGCGATTTCCGAAACGCCGTCGATGACCGAAGTCAGTCGCTCTTTCCCCAGCTGATAGTGATGATAGACATTCTCAACCACAATAATGGCATTGTCCACAAGCAGGCCTATGCAGAGCACCAGTGAAAATCGAACCATGTTGTTGTTGGTCTGGCCAAAAATCTTGAGCAGGATGAACGTGATCAACAGCGACAGGGGGATGGATAAGGAGGTGATGATCGAGTTCCTGAACCCCATGGCAAAATAGAGTACAACGATGACGATGATCAATCCAGTGACGGCCGAGTTGTTCATCGTGTCGAAACCCTGCTGAATGTATTTGGCCTGATCGGCGGTGACCACCATACGAACACCTGCCGGAAAGCTGTCCTGCATGGTCTCGATCGCCGAACGAACCTTGGCCGATGTTTGCAGAATATTGGCTCCGGCCCGTTTTTTCACGCCGATGGAGACGGAAGATTCACCATCCACACGGGAATAACTGATATCCTCCTGGTGACCGTCCTTGACGATTCCGACATCACCCAGAAAAACCACCCTGTCTCCTTGCCGGATCAGGGGAACCCGTTCATAGTCGACTACCTTTTTAATTTCAGTAAATGTGCGCAGCAGGAAACGCCGTTCGGGGACGTTGACCATACCGCCGGGAATGTTGATGTCCGACTGTTTGACTGCATTGTAAACATCAAGGATAGTCAAACCGAACTGGTTGAGCCGATTGGGATCCAGGTAGATCTGGATCTCGCGTGTCCGGCCGCCGGCGACATCCGTGGAGAGCACCTCCGGTATCAAAGCCAGTTCGTCGGCAACATTTTCGGCCAGGCGTTTGAGCAAAACAGGATCCATATCGCCGACCACGGATACAAGCATTATGGGGATGTCACTGAAGCTGATTTCCGACACCGTTGAATCTTCCGCCTCTTCGGGCAGTTCCTTCTGGGCATCGGTTACTTTTTCCCGGACCCGTTGCAAGGAAAGCTCCAGATCCGCATCCACCGCAAAATCGATGACGATCACGGACACGGACTCGGCCGATGAGGAACGCATCTCTTCAACATTTTTTAGGTCGCTCAAGGCCTCTTCCAGGGGATTGGTCACCAGGCTTTCAATTTCGCTGGGCGAAGCGCCCGGGTATGCCGTGACAACGATGGCGTGGGGGACGGCAATCTCCGGCTCTCCCTCCTTGGGCAGGGATTGATAAGCATAAGTACCGGCGATGATGGGCAGGACAATCACGATCAAGGTAAAGATTCGCCCCTGCCGGATAATGAAGCGGAAGATATTCATTTTGCCTCATCCCGGGCAAAAGCCGAAATCATTATCTTGTCACCCGGCTTGAGGAACTGCCCACCGGTGACAATCAGCTGGTCGCCCGCTGAAAGGCCTTCTGTGATCTCGATCTTGTCACCTGAGGAAAGGCCCAGCACGACTTGCTGCAGAATTGCGCGATTGTCCGACCCGGCAACAAAGACTTCATTCCGGTCGGATCTGTAGAGCACCGTGCTCTGGGGTATGAGGATGGCGTCGGGTATAGTGTCCGTGATAATACGCACCCTGGCGGTCATGCCTGCTTTCAGCACCTGGTTCGAATTGTCCAGTGTAATTTCCACGCCAAAGGTGTTGGTTCTTTCGTCCGCCGTAATACCGATGCGTTCGATTGTACCGGCGATTGCAGTTTCTGGAAAAGCTTCTATCACAATCGAGACCGGATCTTTTCTGTCCAGACGCACATATTCTTTTTCGGGCAACCAGACCTTGACCCGGATGGGGTCTGATTCGATGATTTTCATCAAGGGCTGCCCGACACCGATCAGCTGCCCGGTTTCGATCATTCGCGCTGCGGTGTGGCCGTTGAAGGGTGAACGTATCCGGGTCTTGACAAGTTGGGCCTTGGCAATATCCACCAGTACCATCATCCGTTCCAGTGAGGCTCCGGCCGACAGGTACTCCGCTTCCGCATTTTCATAGGCATCCTGTGTAATCACCTTGCGAGGCAAAAGACTTTTAGAGCGGTTGTAGGCTTTCAAAGCCAGGTCCAGACGGGTGCGGGCAACCGTTAAATTGGCTTCAGCCTCCTTCAAAGCCAGTCGATAATCACTGGGGTCCAGGCTGATGAGAACGCTGCCTTTTTCAACCCTGTCGCCGATATCGGCGTTATATCCCGCGATAACACCACCCACCTCGGCGGCCAGGGTCACTTCCCGGTTGGGTGCCAGGCGTCCCACGACATCGGTAGTCAGGGGCAGTTGAACGGGATGGACTTCCATAACCCGTACCGGTATAGGCCCGGGTTCGGCTATGCCCGTGCTCTCTGAAGGCGGGGAACAGGCGCTGATTAGAATCCATAGGAGGCACAAGCCGATGTCGCTGACCACTGTCTTCATTTTATACCCTTTTGCTGATGTGGCGCTGTAAAAAGCCGTATTGTGTTGGTATGATAACAACTTGATCTTCCTAACCATTTGACAATACTATATAGAAAAGATTAGAACATTCTGTCAAGGCGTAATGGAAAGAGCGCGGCGCAATCCGCCAAGGGGCTCTTACGGAGATATTGGGCGCTATCTATGAGCAGGATTTTCTGGATGGTTCATTTGGTTTTCGTCCCAACACAGAGATTGGGCCAAAGGACATTTTTGAGACAGCTTCTATTTAATCCCGGCCTTTTTCAAACTGAGATCCAAAGCAAGCTTTACTTTCTCTATGGCTTCCTCAGGGCTCATTTCACGAAGCTCCGCATTCCACGGTTCCACCACCACCGGTCCATCGAAGCCCAGGGCATCGAGTTTTCCGAGCATTCCGGCTATATCGATGGTTCCGACGGCTCCCGGCAATTCCCGTTGAAACTCGGGTAATGTGAACCGGTTGTAATCCCCCTTCAGACCGTCGTTGAGCTCCACATAAACAACCTCTTGGGGAGAAAGCTTTTCAATATCCAATAATCCTGCACCACTGGTATACCAGTGAAGGGTATCCAATTTGAAACCCACGCAGTTTTGTGCGTTTGCTGCGGCGATGAGACTCCTGATTCCGTCCATGGTGTGTATGAAGTCAAATTTTCGACGTACCCGCATGGTGGTGGGGCCGATAAATTCCAACCCAAGCCGCACATCATATTCCTCCAGCAGGGGTTTTATGCGTTTCAAGCGTCCATACAAAAGTGTGAAGTGATCGTAATAGTCCAGCGTATCGGACGATGGCTGCACATATCCCACGCAACATTTGAAACCCGCCTCTCTGCATAACGATACATCCTGCTCGAACCCTGTAAGGCTTTGCTCGAAATCCGAGTCGGAATAGCAGGCATTGAACGCCGCTGAAAAAGCAAATGCGCCCGGCTTTATATTGTGCTGCTTCAGCAGGCTGACTACTTGAATAGGGCCGTGTTTTTTCAAAAAGAAACGATCCGCATTGACGGCATCATATCCGAATTTTTCCGCCAAGCGACAACTCTCGGGAAACGGCAGAACGTGGCCGATGGATCCGCAATGGGGGTCATCTGTATGAGCCGGCGCATCGGTCACATTCAAGGTGCGGAGCCATCGGCTTTGGCGAGAAGAGGAGGTCCCGGGCAATGAAACTCCGGGCGATGTATTCAATTCATTTTTCTCCATTTTGGCTGCCTTAGTACTTTTTAATAAACGCCTCAATCACAGATTGAACGATCGCTCTATCCACGCTGATGAGGTAATCTCCATTGCCTTTTTTGCATTGTCCGATTTTTTCTAGAAGAACATATCTCACATGTTTGCCCGTTTTTTTATTGTCGACACCCATGGTTTTAAGAATGGACTGCGGATCAAGATTTTCGGGAAACCTGGGTTTCAGTGCCAATAACTCATCGATTAAACGGTAATGAAGGGCCAGCGCGTCATTGTCAATATATCCCAATTCAGCAGAAAGCTCCGCTGCGATTTTCATGCCGATGGAAACGGCTTCTCCGTGGGCCAGGGCACCTTTAGAAAGCCATTCGATGGCGTGGGCAAAGGTATGTCCGTATTCAAGAATAATTCCGTAATGCTTTTCCGTTGGATCTTTTTTGAGAATTTCAAGCTTTGAAATGATCAGTTTGAAGCAAAGATCGGTGAGTTGTTGTGAAGAATAATCGCCATCCTTTTTGATGGTTTTTTCCAGGTACCGGATAAATTCCTTCTGATCGATCAACCCGTTTTTGATACCTTCGACGATGCCGGACTTTTTGAACCTCAACGGCTCTGTTTCAGGATATCGCGTGTCCGTCCATGAAAAAACAGGGGTATGGTAAAGCCCGAAGTGATTTTTCCCGAACATTCCGTTCACAGCCTGCTTGTTGCTGAGCATTCCATCGGTCTGGTGGGAAAGCGTGGTGGGAACTTCAATGAATCGAATGCCTCGGAATATCAGACCGGCGGCAAGACCGGTGATATTTCCGATGGAGCCTCCGCCGAATGCGATCAGCAGCGACTGTTTACTCACCCCTTTCTCTACAAGCTGATTGCACAGTTTCTGAAGAACCTCAAATGTTTTGCACTGTTCTCCCTCGGGGAGCAGGTACAGTTCCGTTTCAGGAAACCTTTCACTGAGCCTGCTTAAATACCTTTCGCCGAAAAGGTCGAAGATAATGCGGTCGGTCAACAAAAAAAGCCTGTCAACGGGCATATCCTGTGTCGACCGTTCAAGGACTTCAATGAATTGCTCTTCGATATCATATCCGAAGAATATAGGAGATGCTGCATCCAGCGCGTTGTCAATCCGGACGATTTTTCCGCTATCCAAATCGATTTTCCGGTTGTAGTCAAACATGCATTTAATCCTTTTTGGATATCGACAAGCGACTTAACGCATCGAACGATTGCTGAGAGGTTTGCGACCCATGTGGATCACGGCGATACCGTTGGTCAGGCGTTTGTACGAAACCGATTCAAACCCGATACCTTCGAGAATCTCTTTCAATTCATCCGGAGATGCAAACATGCGAATGGTTTGGGACAGGCAGGCATAAGACTCTCGCGAACCGGCCAGGACGGAACCGGCAAAGGGCATGATATTGAAGGAATAGAAGTCATACAACCAGCGGAACAGGGGATTGGTGGGTTTTGAGAATTCCAGACACATGACCTTCCCACCCGGTTTCAAAACCCGGTACATTTCCTGAAAACCTTTTTCAAGATGGGTCAGATTCCGGATGCCAAACCCGACAATGGCCGCATCAAACCGATTTTCATGACAGGCTATCTGTTCCGCGTCACCTTCGATATAGTGAATACATGAGCGGATTTTTTGATTTTCAGGCCGGTCTCTTCCGGTCGCCATCATGGCGCGATTGATGTCATAGATAAAGACATGGCCGCCATTCCCGATGTGTGGAGCAGACATGACCGCCAGATCCCCGGTACCGCCACAAACATCCAGGAGTTGATCACCCGGTTTCAGCTGGAGCATACGGATGGCCGTTCTCTTCCAGGCGTGATGAATCCCGAAGCTGAGAACGGAGTTCATAAAATCATACTTGGGGGCCACGCGGTTGAAATGAGATAAAACGGATTTTGCTTTTTCAGCTGCCCGATGCCGCTTGAACCCAAAGTAGGCAGTGTCCGATGAATCCACATAGGCATCGAACATTTTCTTGCGTTCGTTTTTGTCAAGCCAGGCAGGCGGTTTCCAGTCGGTGCGTTTGTTTTTTGATCGGTTCATTCATGGTTTTCTCAAATGCATCAGGTAATTCATTTTGGTGAAGGATGACAGGCGCGTGTTTCCTGTAAACGGGTTGTATAAAAAGCCGCAAAGATCCATTGTTTTCAATCCAATATCTGCTGCCCAATGGCTGATTTCCTGGGGCTGAATGAAGTTTTGATATGTATGGGTACCCTTGCGAACAATTCTCAATAGATACTCAGCCGCCAGGATTACCAGTACATACGCCGTCCAGGTTCGGTTGATGGTGGCGATAAACATATCACCGCCCGGTTTAAGAAGTTGAGCGCAGGCCCTGAGCACCGATGCCGGTCGGGGGACATGTTCCAGCAATTCCATGCATGTAATGCTATCATAGCGGTTTTGGGTTTCTTCTGAAAGCGCTTCGACGGTTATACGGCGGTATTGGACCTGCTGGTGTGTTTTCATTATATGCTCCCGGGCTGCATATAAGGCGGATCCCGTCATATCTATTCCGGTAACATATCCACCGGACGATGCCAGCGATTCCGACAGGATCCCGCCGCCGCACCCGACGTCCAGGAACGTTTTACCCGCAATACCGGCGTGCTTTTCGATATATTGCAGGCGTAGCGGGTTGATCTCATGCAGGGCTTTCAGGGGGCCCTTGAGATCCCACCAGTCCACAGAATGACCATCGAAATGCAAAATTTCTTTAAAGTCGATATTTTCGTTGGGTTCTTTCATCAAATGTTCGAGCTAATGTATATTTTCACCCCTGCCAGGAGGAACTTCGACACCTTGTCGCAAACGGGCGGTTCAAAATTAAATTAATCGCCTGATTTGTCAACCCAAATTAAATCGCTACGCGATTTCATAGCGCTTGATAGAATTTGATTCCGAAACTGCTTCGGCAAACAACGTCAAACAAGTACTCGAAAAAACGGGTATGCTGGGACGCCTTGTATGCTGGGACGCCAGGACGATTGGAAGCTCGGATGCTGCTGTCCGCTGATAGCTGATAGCTACCCTCGGACCCTTGTATCCCCCTCGACCCTCTCGACCCCTCTTTTTGATACCCGCCGGGTAAGATAAAGGGTATTTCCCGTGACGCTTAAGCTGCTCATGAGCATGGCGGAGACCGCAACCAGCGGATTCAACAGACCGCTCATGGCGATGGGGATACTGATGATGTTGTACATGAAGGTAAAAACGAGATTCTGTTGAATCGTGCGGGAGACATGTGAGGCGAGTGTAGAGAAGGTGAGTATTTGTGCGGGGTCATTTCCCATCAATGTAATACCGGAGGCTTCCATACCGATTCGATGCCCGGAATGAACAGCGATTCCCAGATCGGCGGAAGCCAGCGCCGGCACATCATTGACACCGTCGCCGACCATGGCTACACAATATCCCTGGTCCCGTAAGGTGTTAACAAATTCAGCTTTATTTTCAGGCAGCATCCTGCCGTGACAGTCTGAGATACCGACAAGATTGCCGACCATTCGGGTTGTCCGTTGGCTATCGCCCGATATCAGGGCAAGCTTTATACCGCGATCCTTCAAGTCTTGAATAACGGTTTTGCTTGATGAACGAACAGCATCGCCAAAATGAAACAGGGCGCAGGGTTTGTCATCAACACGCATATGTACGGTGGAAATGACAGGTCTCGTATCCGTTTTTTCATCGCCATGGTATTGATGGGTCGTGACGGTTTGGCCGGGAAAAAATGCAGCAGACCCGATTTTGACAAGACTGCTTTCCACATAACCGGAAATACCATTGTCTGTTTCCGTTACGCGTGTGGCTGTTGCAGGGGCAATGTTGTTTTCCTGGGCAGCATGAACAATGGCCTCTCCGGCATAATGGTGTGAATGGGACTCCAGACCGGCGGCAAGGGAGAGAACCTTGTCCAACGGCCAGTCGTTCAGTATCTCCGTTTCTATCAAATCCCATTCACCCCTGGTGAGGGTGCCGGTTTTATCGAAAACAAACGCATCGATATTTTTGATCTTTTCAAAGACCGAGAAATGGTGAACAAGGATACCGTTTCTGCCCGCCAGAGAAATCCCGGCCACCCTTGCCAGGGGAATGGCAACACCCAGAGCACAAGGACAAGAGATCACCATGACGGTGACGGCACGAATGATGGCATGCTGAACGCTGAAGCCAAGGAGCAGGCAAACCGAGGCCGTGCCCATGGCAAGCAATACGATGGCGGGGACAAAATATTTCAGAGCCTTATCGGTGATATCTTCCATATTCGACTTCTGATCCAGGGAGGCTTCCATGACGGATATCAACTGACCAACCAGGGAATTCTCACCTACGGCGTGAGCCGATACTTGGAGGGCGCCTGAGATGATCGTTGTCCCGCTGCTTACCATGTCCCCCTTTTGTTTATGAATCGGTCTTGCTTCACCGGTCAGGGTGCTTTCATCGATGCGTGCATCTCCCTTAAAAATTCTACCGTCTGCCGGGACGATTTCCCCTGCTTCGACTCGAAAAATATCTCTGGGGGACAACAGCCTGGCATTCACATATTTGCCCTGGGGAAATTGCTCCGTGCAAATCCTTACCTTGGAAGGCTGAAGTTCAAAAAATCTTCTGATCTGGGCATTGATCCTGTCTTTGGTTCGCTGCTCGATGGTCTTGCCCACCAGAACCAGGGTAATCAACATACACGCGGTGTCGAAATAGAGATGGATGCTTCCCGTGAGCCAGTTGAACAGGCTGTAAAAAAAAGCACTGCCGGCGCCCATGCTGATGAGTACTTCCATGCCGGGAGATGCCGTCGACAGCCCGGACACGGCCTTAAGGTGAATCGGAGCACCGCCGTAAATAAAGACAGCCGAAGCCATGACGACAATGGGCCAGGTGAAATGATGGATGGTGTCTGACGAGAGCTGGGTGAAAAAACCGGTATAGAGGGCAAAAGAAAGCATCATCACATTCATGGTCAGAAAGGCCGAAATACCCAGACGGATAAATTCTCTTCTGGACTCAGATTTTTTTTGTCCGTCTTCGGCAGGGCTGCCATGATATCCAATCTTTTCCATGACCTCCATGAGGTGTTGTGGTGACGTGAGAACCGGGTTGTATTTGAGTTTGATGCGGTCTGTGGTAAATTGGCATTTTGCCTGTTTTACACCCGGTTCTTTGTTCAATGTTTCTTCAACCACCCAGGCGCAGGCCGGGCACCACATGCCACGGACATTCAGATCGAGCCATAAGCCCGTTATCCGATTCAGACACGGGTTCGTTATCGGCGATTTCGGGTTTCCGGATCCGGCCGGGCTCTTTTCCCGGTGTGGTTGACAGTTTCTTCTTTTCAAGGTCGTCCATGGATTCCGGAATGATACCGGCCGTCATGCAGCGTTTGAAAATGTCCGTCTCCCTGAATTCATCCGGAGCCAGGTCGCCTGATGCCGCCAACAACATTTCATAGACCTGTTTGCAGCCGAAGCAGCAAAATTGCATCGATTTTTCGGAAATGATGGCACTGACGGCGCCATGCCGGAGGGACAAGCCACATAGATCGCAGGTTTTTTTATCCATGGATTACCTATCCATTAAACTGCAACTGAAGGTGTGCTACCTCTGAAACAGAACGGAATTCCGCCCGATGGATGAATCCCGATCCAACCAGCAAAAACTCGCCCCTAAGAGTCCGTAATACCGAACATGGCCATATCTTGAAGATAGATTCCGTGCAGTTGCATCTAATGTATTTATGTGGGCTACTTTCAACCTGTTCGGTATAACGGTCTCTAAGGGTCTCAGACAGTTTGCCGATCGTATCGGGATTACCCACCGGTCTTGTGCAGTTTCTAATTTTTATAGCCCAAAAATTATTATAAATACAGTATCAAATAAAAAGTTGGAATACATCCGGGGGATGCATTATGGGGTAGATGAATCCAGGGATTGAACAAAGGCGATGATATGCCAGCGGTCATCAGGCAATATGGTTGTGTCGAGGGCGGGCTGACGACCACCCGGTATCCCGAAACTGATGGATTTGAATAATTCACCTTCTGTTTTTGCCTGAACCGCAGGGCTTCGAAGATTGGCAGGCAAGGGTTGAAAACTCTGTCCAACGGTACCGTTGCCATCGAAGTTGTTGCCATGGCACTGGGCGCAGTATACACCGTATAGGTTTTTGCCCCTGGCAATGGTGGTGGATGCCTGCCTGTTGAGGGATGATACCAGATCAACTGCCGGGGTTAACCGGTAGGCTGCATCTCCGCCATGGATAGGAACGATACCTGGTTCCAGGACCAGCAGAGGGACTTCGTGGGGTTTTACCCCCGGGGTTTCCCGCATACGACCGTAACGGAAGTTATTGTCGTAGAACATCAGGGCCTGGTAGGCTGCCAGGCTGATGATACCAACCAAGAGAAAGAGTCCAACCAGTTTTTTCATCTATTGAACACCTTGAAGCGGCACCACGGATAAATGTGATGGGTTTTCCTCTTGCCCCTGTCGACCCAGCACATGCTGAGCGGACGGCAGAGGATGGTATGGTTTTTTGACGGCAAATGCCGATTCAGCCGGAACGTCCTTTATGGGCCGGTAGTCCCAGTCCGGCTGGCCAAGATCGCCTACCACATGATATGCCAGCCAGCCCTTAAAGAATACCCATCCCACCATCAGAATAACGATGGACCAGGTTTTTATTGTCGATAGGTGATGTCCTGTATGTTCCATCAGATGTTTATCTCCAGAAAACCGATCGTGAGTATATATGCCAACACCCAGACGAGGGTACCTGCAATGGTCAAGTAGGCGATGGCCGGAAACGGGGCATTGCGGCCCTGGATGCCATCGGGAAAAGTTTCGATGATGCGGGTCTCACGATCTTCAGCGTCTCTTGTTCGGAAATGGTAAAACCCCAGACCGATGGCAAACAACAGCGCGAACACAACGGCAGGGAACAGATACATGATATAATGCTGAACACCCAGCAGTTCGAAATATCGCATGGCCTTACCCTAACCCGGATAAACCGGAAAAGAAAAAACATTTAACATGAAAGCACGAAAGGTCGAAATAGTGTTACAGTGCTTTCAGCAGCGCAAAGGTGACAACGGCAGCCGATGCTGCCAGCCCGATACTTACCAGTGCAAACAGCGCTATGGTTTCCAGCCGGGCAAAGCGTGAAGCCTTTACCGGCTTGGTATTGCCATCGGCCTCCAGCGGTATGAAGCGTGCACGATTCTGGTCCTTGAATTGACCCTGGTTCAATGCCCAGAAAAAAACCACAAGGGTAATGACAAAACCGGCCGTCATATAGGCGATGTAATAGGGGAAGTACATAATTTCCTTTCAGGCGTCATAGATCCTTCGGATGTCATTAGCACTGCGTGCAACGTATATCCTTCGGATGCTATTAGCACTGCGTGCGTCATTTGTCCTTCGGACAACATTTGCGCTGCGCGCGTTATTTATTGCTGTTTACAGCTCATAGCTTCATATCTAAAACTTAAAACGTAAAACCTAAAACGATCGATCAGGGCTCCCACGCAGAATCAATTCCCCGCGGTTCCGTATTGGCATCGCTTTGATTGATGAAGTTGACCGCGACGTAGTCACCCACCTCCCATATTTTCTGTGACTCCAGGTCCCGCTTGAAATAGGGCATGGCGGTTCCGGTGATGCCGTTCATGATCTGGTAGTAAAGAATGCCGCCCGAGATGCCTCTGCCCTTCAACACGGTAAAATTCAAGGGGGGCGGATACATCCAGGGTTGTCCGGGGCCCATCCCGTCACCAATGGGTCCGTGACAGCCGATACAGAAATTTTGATAGATTTTCTGCCCCCGCTGCAGACCGGCGCGGGTAGTGGGATACGGGTTCGGTATGTTTCGCCATCCCTCGGGGGTGATATCGGACAGCCATTGGATGTTGATGTCAGGTCCGGATTCATAGGCCTTGATGGCTTCTTTTTTCCAGTAACGCTGTCGCTCCATACGTCTGTCCGCATTCTTGAATCCCAGGCTCTGCATATAGCGGGTCAGTGTCTGGATACGCTCCATGCCTAACCACTGGAAGGGTGGCATAATGGAGGCAGGCCGGGTGTAGCGCGGATTGACAAAGTGGGTGATATGCCAGTCATCCGGGTGTTCACCGCCTTCCTGGGAGAGGTCTACGCCGGTACGTTGCGACCCCAGTGCAATGGGTTCATCGGCAATATAGTCACCCGGCTGGGCAATTCGGTCTGCGCCGTGGCCCCAGTCTATGGAACGAATGGACTGGCTGTGACAATATACGCAACCGTTTTCCAGATAGATTTTGCGTCCGGCAACCTCCACGGGCACCCGTTCACGGAAAATATCGGAAGGCTCTGTTACACGCTGGGTATACGGCCAGTAGACAATTGTCAGGATAATGGCCGTCAGCAGCGACAGAATGCCGACAATGATGACGGTTGGCGTCATCTTCATGTTGAAGCTCCACGATTGAAATAGAGAGATCGAATCACGTTATACAAACCAAGATAAGCACCGATCACGATCAGTGTGCCCAGGGACGCTCGTAAAATATAGTAGGGTTGAATTTCAGGCAGTGTCCGGTAGAGGGTTTCACCGTTATACCAGGCATTGCCCTGAATAAGACCCGCAGTGGTGAGCACCACGGCAAAACCGGTGATTCCGATCAGAACCAGCCAGTATTGCAGATCCGCCAGAAACCTGCTGTAGAGCGGTTTGCCGGTCATTCTGGGCAGAATGAAATAGATGCCTCCCAGGGCGATGATGCCGGCAAAACCGAGCACACCGATATGCGCATGCCCCACAACCCAGTTGTTGAAGTGGGTGATACGCTGGACATGCGGCAGTGCCATCATGGATCCCTGCATATTGACGAAGAAATAATAGATGGTGCCGGTGAACACGAACTTGGCACCGACGTCGGCGTGAATGTCCCCCAGCTTGCCTTTCACCGTGTACCAGAGATTGATTAATACAATCATCACCGGAATCACCATGGCCACGCTGTCCACGATGGAGATGGTTTTCAACCAGGTGGGCACCGGGACCTGGAGCAGGTGATGGGTACCCACATGGGTATAGACGATGATGAGTGACCAGAACCCCACCAGAGACATGGTGTGACTGTAAAGGGGGCTGCGGGTGGCGATGGGCAGCACATAATAGGCCACAGCCAGCGCCAGGGGGGATAACAAGAGGCCGAAGATGTTGTGGCCGTAAAACCACAATAGAATCGCATCTGGTATGCCCACCAGGGCGCCTGTATCCGGTTTCCAGATGACATTGCCCAGACAATAGGTAACGGCCGTGAGAATGACGGCCGACATGGCATACCAGATGGAAACATACAGGATGGGTTCTTTACGCCTGGCGATGGTCATGAGCAGGTTGACTGCCACCAGTGCGAAGGAGATGACCACCATGATGTCCACCAGCCAGGGCAGCTCTGCATATTCCCGCCCCTGGGTATGTCCCAGGGATATTCCGATCATACCGGCAGTCACCGTGATATTCCAAAAGATGGCGCTCAGAACACCCAGCTTGTGGTTATAAAGCTCCGTGCGCAGCATGCGGGGTATATAGTAGAAAGCCACCGCCAGAAGACCGGGGGTCACGAATCCAAACAGCACGGCGTTGATATGCATGGGCCGCATGCGTCCGAAGTGTATATATTCGATATTGGCCATGAAATCAGGTGCCATCAGGTATCCTGCGGCAATAAGTCCGAAGGTTGTCGCCACGGCGAACCAGGAAGCCGACGTCAAGACAAAGGCCCTGGCCGTCTGATTCTGGTAGATCTTTTTTTCAGTTTCTTCGGTAGCCAAAGTCACTCCTTCAATTAGCTGTGGCATGCCAGCCAGCAGTCCAGATTGGCCCCTTTTTGCTGGTGGCATTCAAGACACATGCCCATACGCCAGGTTTTAGCCGGCAGGCGATGTTGATTTTCCACCGGACCATGGCACTCCTGACAGGCCACTTTCTTGTTGATGTGTCGCTGGTGGTTGAAAAGAACGTGTTCGGCAACGTAGTTGACTTTTTGCCATGGTGTGGGACTCCCGGTATCGAAATAGCGGTGTTCCTCCTGTATCCATGGGTGTTTGGCAATGATATAGTTATGACAGTGAAGACACTTTTCCACCGGCGGTATCCCCGGAAAGGTTGAATAGGCCACATAGGGATGGCAGTACTGACATTGTATCTGTTTTATGCCGACGTGAACATTGTGGCTGAACGGTATGGGTTGTTCCGGTCCCATTGCATCGGAAGATATTCCATAGAATAAAAACAGGAAGCCGGCCGTGAAAATCAGCGCTGATACGCTCAACAGAATGGCTGTCTTGTTTTTTTTCAATGTTCTGTCCTCTCTCTTCCGGCCAGCTCCGGAAAGACATGAAAGAAAGAGCCGACGGCCAGGGCCATGAGCCCGAAAAAACCCAGGGAAATCAAGCCGTCTGAAAAACCCAGGGAGATGGATGATGCACCGTGGTTCAAGGCCGGGCCCAGCAGAAGAAGGTGCTCGAACCAGATCCCAACGATGACGATGGTGCATATGACGGCCATGAAAACGGGTCGTGTTTTCACAGTTTTTATTCAGCAGAATGAAAAAAGGGCCCACGAAACAGACGATAAAAACCATCCAGGCCAGCTTGTTCCAGGGTGCCAGCATGGTACGGGTAATCACATAATAGGTTTCTTCGGGGATGTTGCCATAGTAGATGACCAGCAGCTGAACATAAAAGAAATCAGCCCACAAAAGGCAGAAGCCGAAAAAGAGTTTGCCGATGTCATGGAAATGGGCGGATGTTAATGGGGAGCTTTCCCCGTTCCGGGTATGCATAATCGCCGCAAGAATGATCAGCCCCCCCAGGCCGACAAAAAAGGCTTTGACAAAATGGTATGCGCCAAAGAGGGTGGAGACCCAGTGGGGATCCATGCTCATGACAAGATCGAATCCCATGAGGCTCAAGACAAGGGCAAACGCCAGGATATAGAGTCCGCCCCAGAGCGTCATTTTCCGGTGGATCTTTTCCGCTGGAAGTTGTTTTTTCTGCCAGTGCCTGAAAATTGTCTGACGGATCTTGCCTTTGGGTTCCTGCCGGTCCAGTTTGAGCTGTAAGGCATGAAACAGGTACCCGAAACCCAGAAGATACAGAATAAGGAGGCCCATGCCGTCCCGGGCAAAAAGAAAGGGGATATTGAGCCAGATCTCTTTACCGTGCAGATCCTCATGCAGCCATGGGAATATATGGTTGTTTCCCATGAAGAGGATCAGAAACAGCACAAAGGAAATCGGAAAAAATGACGCAAAGGATTCCGAAAGATCTGAAAGCGGACCGCTCCAGCGTGCTTTGGTTATATGCATGACCGCCGAGAACAGCAGTGCCCCCTGGGCAATGGCCGACCAGAGCAGAAAATTGATCAGATAGGCCTGCCAGGCCCTTTGCGGGTGATGACTGGTCAGTCCCCACAGGAAGGTCACGGCCCCCACAATGAACAGCGCAATGAACACCCAGAATGCAGGGGGTTTTTTTAAGGCAATATGTTGGCTTATGTTGGTATCCATCATATGAGTTTATCCAGTGTTGAAATATTTGGTTCTTTTCCCAATTCTTGGGATAAAGGGTTCAAGGGATCAAGGATTCCAGGGTTCAAGTGCTCTGAATCCTTCGATCACTATTGTACCCTCCAACCCTTCATTTAGATCAACTCTTTTGGAGATGATCCAAATGCTTTGACCTCCGCACCCCGTTCCCTGAAGAAATCCTGCAGGCCATTTTCCTGATGGGCTTCGCAGGCGGCCAGAACACCAAAATGCTCACCGGAGCAACGCGGATCATAATACTCCAGCCATTTATTGTTCGGCATCCGCATCTGGGTGAGAAGCCCGATCACGTTTCCGAACACGGCAAAGAGAATCGTTGCTTCGAAACCCACCACCACAAAGGGAATAATGGCCATAATGGGTTTGCCGCTGACAATCAGATCCCAGCGTGTGGCGGTGAAAGCGGCCAGGCCAAATCCACTTATGAATCCTATAATCCCGCCGCAGAGGGTAAACCAGCCCACCTTGCTTTTCTTCAAGTTCAAGGCCTGCATGATCTTATGGCTCGGGATGGGGGTGTTGACGCGAACAAATTCATAGGGAGATGTCTTCAATGCTTCAAGCGCTGAAACCACGTGATCTTCGTTCTTAAAAAGTCCCATGATATGTCGTTCATGCGGCATGGTCGTGGCCTCCTTCGAGGGTCTCTTTCATCTCGGTCATGGAAACAGAGGGCAGGTGTTTTGCAAACAGCATGAACAAAAAGAAAAAGAGACAGAAGGTACCGAACATGATGCCGAATTCAATCATCGTGGGTCTGTAGAGCCCCCAGGCATGGGGTGCAAACCCGTGGGCGACCCCGCCCACGATGATGACAAACCGTTCCCACCACATCCCGAAATTTACGATGAGGGAGATGATAAAAAGAGATGCAATGGTGGTGCGAATTTTCTTAAACAAAAAGAGCAGCGGGGCCAGGGTATTGCAGAGCACCATGAAGAAAAACCCCCAGCGGTAATCTCCCAGGGCCCGCCAGCGGAACTGTTCCATTTCAACGCTGTTGTGGCTGTACCAGGCAATAAAATATTCGGTGCCATAGGCCAGGCCGACAATCAAACCGGTCAATACGATGGTCTTGGCAACATTCTGCAGAACCTCCATGGTAATGATGTCCTCGTATTTGAACAACTTGCGCAAGGGGATCATGAGGGTCAGGACCATGGCCAGGCCGGAATGGATAGCGCCGGCGACAAAATAGGGTGCAAAAATGGTTGTGTGCCATCCTGGCACGATACCCAGAGCAAAATCCCAGGAGACGACGCTGTGGACGGAGATGACCAGGGGCGTTGCCAGGGCCGCAAAAAAGAGATATCCGCGGGTGAAATGACGCCACTGTTCATGAGCCCCTGACCAGCCAAAGGAGAGAAAGCTAAATATCTTGTGGCGGGTTCCCGTAGAGCGGTCCCGCACAGCCGCCAGGTCCGGCAACATGCCTGTGTACCAAAACAGGGAACTCACGGTGAGATAGGTGCTGATGGCAATCACGTCAAACATGAGCGGTGAAAGAAAGTTGGGCCACAGGAGTCTCTGACTCGGTATGGGGAGCATGTAATACACCTGCCATACGCGCCCCAGATGGATAAATGGAAACAACCCTGCCACGCAGACCGCAAATACCGTCATGGTTTCCGCTGCCCTGGCGATGGGATTGCGCCACCCGGCCCTGAAAAGGTGCAGAATAGCGGAAATCAAGGTGCCCGAGTGAGCGATTCCCACCCAGAAGACAAAGTTTATCAAATAGGTTCCCCAGGCCACCGGGTTGTTTTGCCCCCCCACCCCGATGCCGACAAAAATCTGGTACGTCCAGCAGGCCGCTCCAATCAGGACACCCAGAAGCAGCAACACCAAGATGCCCCAGTAGGTCCATTTCGGGGGTGTTAACGTGTCCAGAATGGTTTGATCGATTTTTGCGTAGCTTAGCCGGGTCATATCTCCTGGACCACCTTTTTCAAGTAGATCACAGCCGGTTTGGTATTGAGGTACCCCAGGGCCTGGTAAGCACGGGGATTCTCGGTCAGTTTGCGGACACGGCTGGTTTTGTCCATCAGGTTCCCGAAAACAAGGGCGTTGGTGGGGCAGGTCTGTACACAGGCCGGCGCCACCTCACCATCCTGGATCAAGCGGTTTTCATTTTTGGCAACGTCATGGGCCGCCTTGATGCGCTGAATACAGAAGGAACATTTTTCCATGACCCCTTTGCTGCGGACAGTGACATCCGGGTTGAGCTGAAGATTCATGGGTTCGGGCCATTCCCAGGTAAACCAGTTGAAGCGGCGCACCTTGTAAGGGCAGTTCTGAACACAGTAGCGGGTACCGATACAGCGGTTATAAATCTGGTTGTTCAGGCCCTCCTTGGAATGGTGCGGGGCATACACCGGGCAGACCGACTCGCAGGGGGCGTTGTCACAGTGCTGGCACATCATGGGCAGAAAGGTCACCCTTTCCATCTGGTCGGATGCATGGTAGCGCTCGACGCTCATCCAGGCCATCTCACGGCCTTGCAGAATCCGTTTCTCTCCCACGACCCCGATATTGTTTTCAGCGTAACAGGCGGCTGAACAGGCACCGCAGCCGATACATCTGTCCAGATCCACCACCATTCCCCAGCGATAGGTATCGTGGTCATGGGGGGGGAAAACATCGCGTTTTGGGTCGTAACCTTCGGGTAAGGGAAGTGTGAGGGGAAAATTCCCCATGGTGAGGCCGGATCTGGAGGGTGTCTTCCCATCCCGCAGTTCCGCCAGTGTCACGGAAAGGGCCAGCGTCCGCCCGTGTTGTGTCAGGCTGCCCGAGGTGCCGGCCAGTTTCATGGTACGGTCTGTTTTGCGTATCTTGATGCCGGTTACATGGAGGTCGGCGCCGCCGGAATTCTTGTGGGCCATTGGGGAAAGCAACTGCAGGGGGTTCACGCCTGCAACTTCAGTTTCATTTCCAAAGATCTGGTGACCCTGCCCGATGTTCATGACCAGGAGCCCCGGTATCACCAGTTCGGAAAGAACCGCCGGTGCTTCCAGACTGCCAAAGCTGGATTCAATACCGATGACATCTTCCTGCCCGACGTTGTTGGCCCGGGCGGTTTCAGGATGCATGACCACCGGTGTCTGCCAGGCAATGCGGTATAAAGGATCCGGGATCTCACAGAGCCAGGGTCTGTTGGCACCCCGTCCGTCAAAAAAACGGATGGAGGGTGCGGCTGCAAATGTCAGTTGCGGTGCCTTGAGTTCAGGTCGTTGGGTAAGCAGTGTCGCAATGGTGTCTGTGGTGGGTGGTTGCCGCAGGTCGGTCGGCGAATGCGGCATGTCAAAACGGCCCCCCTGCTGCAGGGTTTTGGCCCACTTGAATTCATCCGTTATATCAAAAGTTCCGGCCAGCATGGAAACCAGATGATCTTTGTAATCCTTGAAAGGATATTCCGGCCCGAAGCAGGTTTTCAGCATCACATCCCCCAGATGAGGGGCCTGGGTCAGTTGGCCCATGGCCGGCTGCAGGGTCGATGTCATCCCGCTTTTCCCGCCGTATTCGTCCCAGGTCTCGAGGGGCATGCGTACCGGCAGGATCAGGTCCGCCGATGCGGTGGTTTCGTCCAGAAAATTGCTAAAGCAGACCACAAAGCGGTCGCTCCTTTCAAGGGCTTCCGTCACGGAACTGTCGGATGACATGCTGAAGACGGGGTTGGCATTGTTAATCAGCAGCAGTTCAACGGTGTCATTGTCGAGTGTGCTGAAGAAGTTCGGGATATCTGCCCGCCTGGCGGCCGTTTCCACCCGATGACGCCGGGTGAAGTCCAACAGCCGTAATTCGGGGTCCAGAAGAAGATTGAGCAGGTTGACGCATACCTGGGTCATTAATCCATGGGTGTCGGCGGCACCGGTACCTGATCCGAGAATCAGCGGGCGGCGTGCTTGCATGAGGCTTTGGACCAGAATGTCATACCCGTGTGGAGGTATTCCGGTGTGCTGAATAACGAAATCGCGATCAAAAGGGGCTGCGGATGTGGTCAAGACCTGCCGGAGGGTTGGGGAAAGTGACTGCCCCATACCGGCGGCCAGGACCTGTTTTATCAAACCGAGGGCAATGAGATGCTCTGCTCCGGGTTGGCATGCAAGCCACAGATCCGCATTGGCACCGGTCAGGGATTGAAAGGGGCTGACGTGCATATAACTATTCTTGGTGTCAGCCTGATGGGCGTGCATGGTTTTGAATTTCCATGCGTATTCCACAGGAGACAGCCAGGTTTCCAGAAAATCAGCGCCAAAAGAGACCAGGAGGTCTGCCTGATCCATGTGATAAGACGCCAGACCATCGATACCGAACACCAGTTTGTTGGCGGTCTTCAACGATTCATAGGCATAGGGTTCGAACACGAGTGGTGGTGGACTGTTCAGATTCTGCAATGCGTCGGTGAACAACTGCATGAGGCCTTGACCGACTGTTTCCGTGAGCATGCGTGCCCGATTGAATCCATTACGGGCAGCGACTGCCCGTGAATTCAGGAGCGATGTCGCTTCAGAATATGAGAGGGCCTGGAACCGGCCATTCTTTTTGAACAGAGGCACCTTGAGCCGGTTCGGGTGGTAAATCCCCTGCAGAGCAGCCTGGCCCCGCATGCAGAGCCTGCCTTTGTTGATGGGGTGCAGCGGGTTCCCTTCTATCTTTATGATCCGACCTTCACGGTTTTTGGCAAGAATGCCGCACCCGGCGGGGCATTCACGGCATGTGGAAGCATACCAGTTGGCTTTCCCCGTAACCATGTCTGCGGGGGCCTTTACCAGAGAGAAAAGTTTTTTATCGCTCTCGGAGGTGCAGGAAGAAGCAAAGGCCAGACTTCCCATGCCGGCTATTTTCAAAAAGGTCCGACGATCCATGTAAACAGATACTCCAGCGAAGTTACATGAGTTTGATTTGTTGCTTTGAGGGACTGACAGCCAAAGATCAATTGAACCGAAACAGCGAGCTCATTCCCCGTAGCATGCTGCGGGGTTAGCGAGCGAATCTAAATTAGACAGAATTCCTTACGGTCGATGCGCAGCACTGCCGTAAAGGCAGAACATTCCTCGTAGCTTGCTGCGAGGTTCTTCAAACAGGATTGGAAAATTTTCAACTATGAATGTATTGTGTGTAACATTGTGACATTGGAACCTGTATCTGATTACCTATCCGAGGTGATGAAAAATGTCAATTCCTATAAATTGACAGGGCGAATTTATTGCTTGACACGAGGTGTCTTCAACGATATAGGACAAATCGTATATTATATATCCGAATAGAATTGTGTAACGATCTTTCAACACGCGAGGTTGTCGCTCACAAGGCAACCAATTTGTTGTTTTGGGACTTGGTTACCCGCCTCTTTACTATAGGAGTTAAAATGCGCCTGACAAAAGCAGGAGAATATGCCATACGATGTGCATTGTTTCTCTCGTTTCAGGGAATGGGTGTTGTCGTCAACAAAAAAGAAATCGCCCGCGCCATGGATATCCCGGCTCAGTTTCTCGGTAAAATCGCTCAGCAACTTGCCAGGGCAGGGATTATAGAGATCGTTCAGGGGGCAAAAGGGGGCTACCGGCTGCTTGTTCCATCGGGAAAATTGACCATGCTGGATGTTGTGGAAGCGGTCATCGGTAAAATTTATCTCAATGACTGCGTTGTCCGACCGGAATCCTGCAGCCGGATATCCGCCTGTGCCATCCACCGGGTCTGGGAAACGGCCAGGGATCAACTCAGAGAAACCCTCAGGCAGGCCGATTTCAAAGGCATTCTGGCCGATAAAAGCTGTACCATAGAATTGATGGAAGCCATGAAACGGGTTGACTGATTATGCAACAGCACAGCGGGTGGAGTGAAGGCACTCCCCGAAGAGGGCATTAAAATATCTTAATTCGTACAAGTGTAACCCTTATAAAAACGTATAACGGTTTTATGATAGCAGGAGGAAGCATATGGATTTAGTCACCTTATCACGATTGCAATTTGCAACCACAACCATGTTTCATTTCCTTTTCGTCCCGTTGACCCTGGGGTTGTCCATCATTATCGCTTATATGGAAACCCGGTATGTCCAGACCGGGGATGAAACCTACCTGGAGATGACCAAATTCTGGGCCAAACTGTTTTTGGTCAATTTTGCCGTGGGCGTGGTTACCGGTATCACCCTGGAGTTCCAGTTCGGGACCAACTGGTCGCGCTATTCAGCCTATGTGGGGGATGTCTTCGGCTCCCTCCTGGCTATCGAAGCCACAGCCACTTTTTTTCTGGAGTCCACCTTCATCGGTGTGTGGATCTTCGGCTGGAAGAAACTCTCCAAAAAGGCCCATGCAGGGGTCATGTGGCTGGTGGCCATCGGGTCCAACCTTTCCGCGGTATGGATCCTGATTGCCAATGCCTGGATGCAGAGTCCGGTGGGGTTCACGATTCGCAACGGCAGGGCGGAAATGGTGGATTTCGGTGCGGTGGTTTCCCAGCCGTTCGCCATTTATAAAATCCTTCACACACTCAGTTCCGCCCTGGTGCTGGCGAGTTTCTTTATCATGGGCATCAGCGCCTATCATTTGCTTAAAAACAACCACAGGGAATTCTTTACAAAGTCGTTCAGAACCGGTCTGGGTTTTGGCCTCATCTTTTCTCTGGTGGTTTTTATTTTAGGGGATATGAATGGTGTTATGGTGGCTGAAAAGCAGCCCGCCAAACTGGCTGCCATGGAGTCCCTGTGGGAAACAACCGATATGGCGCCGGTTTATATGTTTGCCTGGCCGGACCCGGAAAATGAGAAAAACGCTGTTGAATTCGGTGCCATACCCGGTTTGTTAAGTCTCCTGGTCAAGCACGATGTCAACGCTGTGGTTCCGGGCCTCAAGGATTTTCCTAAAGAGGAACGACCGCCGGTGCTGGTTACCTCTTTTGCGTTTAAAGGAATGGTGGGTCTTGGAACGCTTTTTATCCTCCTGACGATTTACGGCTGGTTCAAGCGCAAGAACCTGCTTGAAAACCCGCTGTATCTGAAAGCAATGTTGTTTGCTATTCCGCTGCCCTATCTGGCTATCCAACTCGGATGGATCGTGGCGGAAATCGGCCGTCAGCCGTGGCTGGTGTACGGTATGGTCAGAACCGCTGATGGCGCCTCACCTGTTGCGGTTTCACAGGTGGCATTTTCTCTGATAGCCTTTATCCTGGTATACAGTGTCCTGGGGGCTGCCGGATTCTATTTGATGTTCCAGAAGGCCAAAAAAGGTCCGGAGTTCGCCTCCGAATAAGCAGATCGACTAAGATCGAGCGTTTCAAATTTTAACAATATGGGAGGATAAAATGGTTTTAGAATCAATATGGTTTTTTCTTTGGGGTCTTCTGTGGGCACTATATTTTATGACGGATGGTTTTGACCTGGGTATTGGCGCGCTATATCCGATCCTGGGAAAAACCGATCAGGACAAGAATACGATGATCAATGCCATGGGCCCATTGTGGGACGGTAACGAGGTCTGGTTGCTCACCGCAGGAGGCGTGACCTTTGCCGCATTCCCCCTGGTGTACGCCGTGATGTTCTCGTCCCTTTACACTGCCTTGATGCTGATTCTGTTTGCGCTGATTATTCGAGGCGTTTCTTTTGAGTTTCGCAATAAAGTCGACCATCCCGTGTGGAAAAAAGTCTGGGATACCTGCATTTTTATCGGTAGTATTGCTCCGGCCATCCTTTTCGGAGTGGCATTTGCCAATATATTTCAGGGCATTCCCATCGACGGCGAGGGCCTTTATCACGGCACGCTGTTTACCCTGTTGAATCCATATGGCCTCCTTGGCGGCGTACTGTTCCTGCTGCTTTTTGTGCAGCATGGTGCCAACTGGATTATCATCAGGAGTGAAGGAGATCTGCATGATCGGGCGGTTAAAATGGCAAAGGGTATCTGGCCGGTCCTGACGGCAGTTGCCGTGATATTTCTGGTGGCCTCCTGGTTTGCCACACCCCTTTATCAGAATTACCTGACCCGGCCCATATTATTCATGGTGATTATCGTCACCGTTGTCGCCCTGTTGAGTGTGCGCCTGTTCCTGCATCAAGAGAACGACTTTAAAGCCTGGTTTGCTTCCGCCCTGACCATTGTCGGGGCTACCTTTTTTGGTGTGATCGGGCTCTATCCAAACCTGTTTCCATCCAGTATCGATCCGGCGTACAGCCTTTCCGCCCACAATGCCTCATCCAGTCCCCTGACTTTAAAGATTATGCTGGTGGTGGTGATCCTCTTTGTGCCGCTGGTGCTAGCTTATCAGATCTGGACCTATAATTTGTTTAAGGACAAGGTGAAGCAGGAAGATTTTATGTACTAGAAAGCGCAGGGTCGGAGGTTTGGAGGGTCTGAGAGACTGTAGGCACCTTTTGCTATCTGCCGTCAGCTACCCTCCACCCCTCCAAACCTCCGACCCTCAAACCCTTAGATTCTCCGACCCTTTCTTTACCAGTGCCGCATATCTTTCATTTGTCCTAAGTAAGGCATCATGCTCCCCCCGGGCAATAATACGACCCTGTTCCATGAGGATGATATCGTCGAAGTGTTCCAGATCGGTTGTTCGGTGGGTGATGACCAAGAGGGTGTGATCCTGAGCTGCCTGGAACAAGGCCAGCATCATTTTTTGTTCCGTGACCCGGTCCAGCCCCTCGGTGGGTTCGTCCAATACCCAGATGGGGGCATCCTGCAAAAACATCCGGGCCAGGCTCAACCGACGGGCCTGGCCGCCGGAAAGACCGCTGCCGGCTTCTCCTATCCAGCTATCCAATCCCTGGGGAAGGGCATTGACCCAATCGAGCAGTTGTGCCTTTTCCAGTGCGGCGTTTAAGGCTGCTTCGTCAGCCCCGGGCCGGGCCATTAAAAGGTTTTCACGCAAGGTGGTATGAAACAGATGGGTCTGCTGGGAAACAACCCCGATGGTCTGTCGCAAATCAGATTCGGCAAAATTTATAAGGTCGTGATCGCCGATCTGAATACCTCCCTTTACTGGATTCCAGAAGCGTACCAGGAGATTGAAAAGGGTCGATTTACCGGCGCCTGTCTCACCCAGAATGGCTACCCGCTGACCCTGTTCGATGTGCAGATCAAATCCTTCAAGAACCCATGGATCGGAATCCCGATAACGGAAATCAACGCTGTTGAAGTGAATATGGAAGTGTTGCCCAGGAGTGCTTGATACGTCCGGAAAGATGACAACGGGTGGCGCGTCGACGATCTCCAGCAGTCTTTCAGCGGCCTTTTTTGTTTGTCCGAGATACTGGTAGGCGGCGGGCAAGGGCGAGAGTGCTTCGAAAGATGCCAGTACGGCAAAACCGACCAGGGCCAGATTGGCACCATCCAGCATGCCATGACCCACCTGGTGTACCCCGATATATAAACAGGTCAGTGTTGCCAGGCCTGTCAACAGGGTGGTTCCTGCCAGAGATAGACCCCGGATACGACTCATCCGGCCCTGGATCTGGATCAATGCGTTGTTCTCCGTTTCCAGTGCATTGATCTGCCTGTTCCAGGCGCCAAAAACCATCAGCTCGGAAAGACCCTGGATAGCTTCGACGGCCCGTATTCTCATTCCGGCTGTGGCAAGGGTCAGCTGCCGGCCCATGTCGGCTCCGGCTCCGGCCGCTGCCAGGGGAAGGGCGAGTCCGGATATCAGCAGAAACAGGAGGGCGGTTCCTGCAATCCAGATATCGAAAAAAGACAGAAACAGGACCACGGCAATGATGGTCAATAACGCCGTCATGCTGGGGGAAAGCACCCTGACATAAAGATTGTCCAGGGTTTCAATGTCTGTCACAATGCGGTTCAGGATGTCCGTGCTGCGGTATTGCATCAGGCGGGCGGGAGCCAGGGGCTCGATCTTCCGGTAAAACCAGAGCCTGAGCGTGGCCAGCATACGGAAGGTGGCGTCGTGGATCACGATGCGTTCGGCATATCTGGAAAGGGTCCGGGTAAAGGCAAACAGCCGTACGCCGATACTGGGGTAAAAAAAGTTGAACAGATAGGCGGTGCCCAGGGACAGACCCGCAAATGCCGCAGCGGATATGAACCAGCCCGACAACGCCAGAAGGCCCACTGAGGCCATGACGGCCAACCATCCCAAAAAAGTGCCCAATCCCATGCGGCCATAGTGTGGCCGGAAGAGGCGGATAAACGGTATAAGGTTTTTACGTATATTTTTCATGGTAAATGATTTTATCAAGCCATAAGCAATAAGCTGTAAGCAGTAAGCTGCTTATGGCTTACATGGCTTATTGCTCACCAGTCTGCCTTCGGCCATAACAACAATTCGGTGAGCGGTTTGAAGTTGATCCAGCCGATGGGTGATCAACAGAACTGTCCGGTCTTTTGAAAAGGATGCGATGGTCTGCATCACCGATCGGGCGGTGTCGACATCCAGACCGGCAGTCGGTTCATCCAGCAACAGGATCGGCGCATCTTTTAAAAACACACGCGCCAGTGCCACGCGCTGGGCCTGACCCCGGGATAGTCCCCAGCCCTGTTCACCCACCTTCGTGTCGAGACCTCTGGGAAGATGGCGGGCAAAATCGAGTACGTGGGCAAAACGGGCCGCCTGTTCGATATCTGTTCGTGTTGCCCCCGGTAAGGCCATACCGATGTTGCGGGCAATGGTGTCATGGAACAGCATGGGATGCTGCCCGACCCAGGCAAGCGCCTGGTGCCAGGTTCCCAACATCAATTCCGAGAGGGGATTGCCATTGACGCGTATTTCACCCTGGTCAGGCTGTATAAATCCCAGTAAAAGGTTCAGGAGCGTGGTTTTCCCGGCTCCGCTCTCTCCCACCAATGCCACGTGTTCTCCCGGCGCCAGTTTCATGCTGACATCTGTTAACACCTGTCCTTTGCGGGTACTATAGGCAAAATGGATCCCGCGGCATTCCACGGTAAGGGGGGTGGAAGTCTCCAGCGGTCTATTGCCGGTGAAGGTTGTGGCCGGCCGCCGGGAGAGGATATCTAAAATTTCCTGGGTTGCGCCCATGGCTTCTGCACGGGCATGGTAATGGGTTCCCAGTTCTCTCAGGGGCAGGTAAAAATCGGGTGCCAGCAGCAGAATGAACAGACCCTGTTTCAGGGTAAGAATCTGTCCGTACAGACCGAAATGGGTATATCCCAGATACGTGGTTCCCAGGTAGACAGCCACCAGGGCGATGGATAAAGAGCTGAACAGTTCCAATACGGCCGTGGATAAAAATGCCACCCGGAGCACTTTCATGGTGCGCAGTCGGTGTTCGTCGGATACTTTTGCGATGGATGTTTCCTCAGCCCGGCTGCGGCCCAAGAGTTTGAGGGTGGGGAGCCCCTGAAGAATATCGAGAAAGTGGGCACTCATGCGGGACAAGGCCTGAAAATGTTTTTGGCTGATGGTTTCGGCGCCCATTCCGATAAGAATCATAAACAACGGTATCAGTGGCGCCGTCAGCAGCAGCAGTCCCCCGGCAGCCCAACTGATGGGAAATACAAAGGCTGCGATGGCCGCCGGAATCGACACGGCCAGGGCCAGTTGGGGCAGATAATGGGCGTAGAACGCCTGGAGGGCTTCCACCTGCTCGACAATGGCGGTGGACAGAGCACCGCTGTGGGGGCGGTCAGCCTGAACAGGTCCCAGGGCACCGATATGGTGTATCAGAGCCATGCGGACCTCTTGGCGAACACCGGCACCGGCATAAAACCCCGATACCTCCCTTGCCCATGCCAGTCCGGCGCGCAGGGCAACCAGACCGCACAATATCAGAAAAAGTGGATTCATCACGGTCTGTGACAGACCATCGATAAACGCTCCGTGAATTATTTTGGACAATAACGCAGCCTGGAGGATCAGCAGTAATCCGCTGGCAAAGCCTGCTGATACGGAAAGAAGGATCCAGCCTCTGGCGTGGCGCACGTTTCCAATCAGCCACTCCAAGGGCTTGGGTGACGCTGACAGGTCAGACACGTTATGGGTGGTATCATTGGACATAGGGTGATGATGAAACCGTGGAAATACCTACGGATTCGCTTTACGTAGTAGTGCTTCTGCTTTTCTCCGTCTGCTGAATAGCTGCAGTTTTGAGAAAAAATGGCGATCAGATAGGGTGCTGTTTCCCGAAATAACAAAAAAAGATGGCTGTGACGAGCACAGCCCTTGGGCAAAGAAAAATTATTTAGAGAGACCATCACTATCATGGGTACTTCTCATGCTGCGATAATAAGCACCCCTTCAATTTATTGATCTTGGTTTACGGTAAATATGGCTTTGCACTGATTGTTGGTAGAAGCACAATTAACAACAGTCTGTGCTAACTCAAGGAATGCTTCCAGCAATTCCTCTCTGGTTAAAGCATCGATAGGTGTCCCATGGTAGCCTATATCCGAACAATCTATTTTTTTTGTATCATTCTTCTGCATGTTCCCACAATCCCTTTGATTTGATATATAGGGGTTGTCAGAAAAACGTTCCGATTGAGGACCTTTTTTCTGCTACAACCCCTTATGCCGCCATCCTATTTTCGGAACATTATTATGACAAGCGGTATAAAAAGCAGGAGTAATTCTTAATCGTATTGTGGTACCAAAGTCAACGATAAATCCACATGTTTAAGGTCAGATCTTATCGTGTTGGTGCAGATGACAATTCGAGCAAACTTTAGGGGACGTCCTTGACTAATAGGACTTACGTTGTCTTGTCGAAAGCATGTTTGGACCATTTCTATCTTGCAAGATGAAGGGTGATCCGACATAAGTCCAATTAGTCAAGGACGTCCCCTATGGTGTTATTATCGGGAAAAACAAGTTTTTATACGTGATGGCCAATATCGGAGGCGCTTCATTCGTCGCTGTGCCGAACGCAGGCGGAACAGAATATCGCGATCGGTGGTCATCTGGCCGTAAATCTCCCTGTTGAATGCATCGATGATCCAGGCGATTTCATTACTGAGATCGGGAAAGTGCCGCATCAGGCGGTTGCCATATTCGGCGGGGGTTTCACCGGACAGCAGGCGCATCCCGCTGCGGCGTCCCCAGTTGAGCAATCCAGTATATACCGATGCCGCACTTTCGGCGTTTTTCAATAAGGATATCAAAGCCTGCCAGACACGAACGGGCAGTAAAATGAACCATCGCATCACGTCTTGAAGCCAGGACAGAGACATCCGGGAACTGTTTTGGGTATTTTGCTTCAGCAGCAGGCGCAGCAGATACCGTATAAAAAGGCCGAAAAGACCCACAGCAATTATACTGATAATCACCATCAAGCCCAAACTGATACCCTTTAGTAAGAGCGTTTCCCACTTACCTACGGTGGGCGCGGAAAAACCACTCATATCCGATAGGGAACCTGTAATTTCCCCGACTTCATCACGCATTTTTCCTGGTGCAAAGAAGAACAAGAGAATGGCTACAAATATGGGAACCATTGGCCCGGCACGCATCTTTGAGAAGGACCTGCAGCGAATCGGCTACCTGGGTTAAGGTGGGATAAAAAAAGAAAGTGGCTCCTGAACCGAAAAGGATTATGAGCGATGTCAGGCTCAAGGTGATACCGATACCGTGGTAGCCGGTCATAAAGGATTTTTCAATATCAGGCTGTTTGCGGACCAGGAAAATGGAAAGCAGGCTGAAAATAAAAAAAGCGCACACCAGGAACCCGATGGCCAGACCGTCTACGAGAATACCGGCTTTTTCCTGAATCAGAAACTTGACAAGCAGCAGGAGTATAAAAAGACCGATCCCCTTGTCGAACTGGATACACACGTGATGATAATCCATGGGATTTTTCACCAGCGCCCGTCCGCCCCGCCATATCAGCAACAGACAGAAAAAAATCAGCAGCAGCATGTATGTGTGAGGCCGGGCCATTGGGTCCTGAAAAAAGACGCTTAACCAGGTGAAACTGAAAAAGGAAAAGCTTTCATACCACAAGCGGTACAGGATCAGCAGTGAAAAAAGAACCAGGCCGGCCCCTTCCAGAAGAAGGCTTTGATATAAGCGCCAGTTGTGATTTGTAGACAGACGGTTCAGGGCAATGGCCATGATGAACGCGCCGGCAGCTTCGCCAAGAGGAAAAACCCGATGGCATATGAGCAGCATCAGAAATCCGACCCAGGCATACCGCCAGGACATTTCCATACCGGTACGGGCCAGAACCAAGAGTGCTTTTTTGCCGGACGTCATGACGGCTTTTCCCCCTGAAGCCGGATGTCATTGATGGGATGAATCCCTGTCATGGTCTGCTGTTGGGCGGAATCGGATGCGACATGGGAATGACTGACAAATGTGGTTACGGGAATACGCCGTTCCTGCAGGATATGTTTCGATTCAGCGGTGTCCTCCCCGTACGCATATGAAAAAATGGCGCAGCTGACACCTCGCTGCTTGAATGGGGCCTGCCGTATGATGTGCGTCATAGATCTGTGCTGCTTCATCTGTAAACGGGCAAGGGCTTCCAGTATCGCGGGAAGCTGGCGGGTGCTTCGGGCCGGGGTTACCGTGGAAGCACCACCGCCTTTCATAATGCCATTGGTCAACAATCCCACGGCCTGGCCGGATTCATCCAGTTTGATGGACAGGGACGCAATGACTTCCAGGGTATGTTCGAAGGCATCCTCGGCCGAATTTTTTTCAAACGAGCCCACGTCCAGGACCATTAGGATCGTGCCGAATTCAGACGGTTCAAACACCTTCTCCTGGAGTTGCAAGCGCCGCGCACTTGCTTTCCAGTGAATATGTCGGGAAGGTCTGGACGGCTGGTAATCCTGGGTGCCAAGGATGTAGACGGGATCTTTGATGGGACTGTTCGCGCCGGGTGTATCAAACCAGTCCTGTTTGGGAAGAAAAATGGTTTTGATGGGAACAAGACGTGGGTAGACGAGCACCTGAACCGGTTTTCCCAGTTTTTTTTCCTTGTGGAAAAAACCGAAGAAATCACTGGATCCAAGACGAGGGGGTCCGAATTGGAAAACCCCCCGGCGTATGGCAGTAAATTCCTGTTGAATCTGCATCTGCTGGTGCCACAGGAGACCTGCCCCGTGCCGGGAAATAGGTTCCATGTCGTGGACAGCTTCAAAGGCTGCGTGTTTCGGCCAGCGTAAGCGGATCCAAACCGGAAGAAATTTCCTGTTCTCTATGGTGGATGCCATGGAGACGACTTCTCCGGGAAAGACCCGTTTTTTATCCGCATGATAATGGCATGCAATGTGGTAAAAATTGAGGGTGCTCCAGGCTTTTGATCCGCCCATGACCAGCAGGATCAGAATTGCCAGCAACGAGAGGTCTTGCTGGCGGAACAGGAGGGCGATGAAAAGAAGAATGCTTACAAAGAAGCAGACCAGCAGGGAATTGAAGATGGTCGGCTCCTTGATTTGATCCTGTTCAGGTGTCATTCGTCGATCCTGCCGCAGCCGGAACTGGGATCCGGTGGATAATACTTTCCAGGATATGCCCGGCGTTTTCGCCCCGCAGCCGGTCTTGCTCCTTAAGGATCAGCCGGTGGGTGAGAACCGGGAGCGCCAGCGATTTGATATCGTCAGGCAGAATATATTCCCTGCCGCGGAGAGCTGCCAGGGCTTGTCCAGCCCGCATCAACCCCAGAGAACCCCGGGGGCTGGCGCCGAATTGAATCGCTGTGTGATTGCGTGTGGCCCGAACGATATCGGTGATATATTCCCGGACAGGTCCTGAAACGACGATATTTCTGCGGTCCCGCTGTAATCGGCTGACATCTTCGGGTGATGCCACAGGCATAAGTTCCTGAAGGGGGTCTGTCTGCTGGAAACGTTCGAGAATCTGAATTTCTTCCTGCTTGTCAGGATATCCCAGCTGGGTTTTCAGCAGAAATCTGTCCAACTGGGCTTCGGGCAGGGGGAAGGTGCCTTCCAGTTCAATGGGGTTCTGGGTGGCCATGACAAAAAAGGGACTGGGAAGCAGATGGGTTTTCCCATCCACCGTCACCTGACGTTCTTCCATGCATTCGAGCAGACTGGACTGGGTCCGTGGTATGGTGCGGTTGATCTCGTCGGCAAGCAGGATGTGGGTTATGACCGGGCCCGGGCGAAAAGAGAAACAGGCCGACTGTTGATCATAGACATTGAAGCCGGTAATATCGGTGGGCATGAGATCCGGTGTAAACTGAACCCGGTTGAAGGTGCCTCCGATACTTTTTGCCAGGGATTTTGCCAGCAGGGTCTTGGCAACACCCGGTACATCCTCCAGCAGCACGTGGCCTTCTGCGATGAGGGTGACCAGCAGCAGTTCGATGGCTCGATTCCTGCCGACAATCACACGGGATATATTTTCAATGATGTTATTGCAAAGACGGATATCCAAGTAAATTCCTTTCCTGCCGCGGCATCACCCCAACCTTGGGGTTCATTGTACCGCCCTTGATCGATTTATTTTTGCTGCGGCGGAAACTGCATTAATATTTTGTTAACGGTTTTATTGACCTGTTTGGTAATTTTTTCCGGATCAGCGTGCTGCACAAAGGAACGGGTGCCGGTTCCCCGCCAGATAATGCCACCACTACCTGAATCGATGACATCGATCACCAGCATGTTGTCGTCATGGCTGCCGGTGTTGCTGCCTGTACTGAAACCGATCCCGCCACCGTAACCGAAACTCCCCATACCAAATCCAAATCCGGACCTGGGTTGATCTACAGTGATTCGGCTGTAAATTTCCTGGTGGTAAGCAATGAAAAAATCAGGCTGAACGTCGGAAACCCGCCGATACCCCTTTTCCAGCAGGGACGTATCAATCGCGCGACGGATGCGCACATCCAGAAGCGGATTGTCCAGTCTGAGGTCGCCCGTTTTTTCCTGGTTTTCAGACTGCCAGGCATATGTTTTCAAAGCCGAGTAATCTGCAGTGGGTGGATAATCCTGGCTGACAGTTACATTCGAGCAACCATGGACAACCATCAACAATAACAGCACGATATATGATTTAAAGTTTTGCATCTCTTCCTCGGTTGGGCTGAAAGTATCATTTTGTTGTTAAACAGGATTTTAAACCAGGTTATAGCACCGTGTCAATCTTCGG
>CAWKCS010000037.1:0-36757 GCA_963848165.1 uncultured delta proteobacterium
TGGCCGCTTTGGTTTTTTCCATCATATCGACCAGGCGGGAAATCATGATGCGCTGGGCCTGGGGGGAGCCGGCGCCGTGCATGGATTCGGTCAGATAGCCCACGGCGGCCGTTCCCAGGGTCAAGATTTTCGATCAGCCGCAGGATGCGCATGCCGGTTCTCGGTCGGGACATCCGGATTGGCCTGTAAAGTATTTCTCCATCCATTTGCCGGTTTCCGGTGCGATCTCAAATCCTTCTCGGACGGCATGGTCACCATCAAGCCCGCCGGCAATATCCTGGGCCAGCCGGGAAATTTCATAGGGAAACCGGGTGACATTCTGCTTGTGGACATTGGCCAGCAGGGTGTTGACGGCAATAGGTGCCGCTGGGTTCCTGGCTGGCCTTCGGAGGCACAGGCAATACATCCGCAGTAAAGGGTTTCGTTCAGATGGTTCATCTCGATGATCTTGTCCTTGATGTGGGACGCCTTGGCGACACCGTTGTATTCTGCAGCCGTCTGGGCGGCACCGATCAGCACGTCCCCCACCCCACCTTGCAGGCATAGCTCTGGCGGTGGTAGGCGGCGAACTTTTCCACCAGTTCTCCGGCAAATTCATATTCCTTGTACATGAACACCCGGTCCCAGGGCACAAAGACATCGTCGAAAACCACCAGGGCTTCGTGCCCGCCGAATAAAATATTGCCCTGGTCCAGCAGGCCGTCTTCCAGCTTGCGGGTGTCGCAGGACTGCCGCCCCATGATGTAGATGATGCCCTCGGCATCGCTGGGCAGGGCAAAGGAGACGGCATAGTCCCGGTCTTCTTCGCGCATGGCAATGGTGGGCATGACGATGATTTCATGGGAATTGACGGCCCCGGTCTGGTGGGCCTTGGCGCCCCTGACCACGATGCCGTCCTCTCTTTCCTCGACCACGTGCAGGTAAAGATCCGGATCCGCCTGCTGATGCGGGGGCAGACTGCGGTCACCTTTGGGGTCGGTCATGGCGCCGTCGCAGGTCAGGTCATTTTCCTGAACATATTCCAGATAATTCAAAAACCGCTGGTGGTAGCCGCTCCCGTATTTCCGGTCCATATTATAGGTGACAATGGAAAGGGCGTTCAGGGCATCCATGCCCACACAGCGCTGAAAGCAGCATCCGGTTTCCCGCCCCAGCAGCCGGCCCATTTTGCTTTTTTTGACCAGATCGTCGACGCTCTGGTGGATATGGGTGAAGCGGTTGATTTTCTTGCCGGTGAGGTGAGAGGTGGCGGTCATGATATCCTCGTGTTCGGGGCGGTGGGCCAATTCGTAGGTTTTGGCAACCGCCTGCATGGATGGCCGGATGATGGGATTGTCCACCACATTTTCCACCCGCTTGCCAAACATGTAGACCACCAGGTTCAAGCCTCTGAGACTTTCTTCATATTGTTCCGCGGTCATCATGGTCATGGCGGGTCTCCTTTATTCAAAAATATTTTCTTGGAATTCTATTACTATGTGATTTTGGTATAGACCATATCAGAACCGCGGCGGCAAGATCAAAAACCAAAAACATGCATAGGCCGGATTGTAGGATCCGGTCCGGTCAAAGCTCTGCCCGGCAATGAGATAGCCCGATATCTGCAGGATCAGGAACAGGGAAGCGAACCGAACGACAAAGGGGAACGCTTCCCTGCCGAAAATATGGGCGATAATGATGGGGTAGGTGGACATGATGCCACCCATGGTAAACCCGAAAATGACAACAAACAGGAACAACGCCGGCAGCGATCCGTGGATAAATGTAAAAACAAGACCAAAACCATTCAGCACGGCAATCAGGGTGGCCACATAGCGGGTGTCAAAATAGTCGCATATAATGCCCCAGATATATTTCCCCAGGGCACCGGTGAAGGCGGTTGCCGCCATGAGCCACATGGCGGTCATGTCACTGAACCCGATGTCGGCAAAACGCGGCTTGAGTTGTGACATGACACCCACGGCAGAGGCTGTCAAAAGTGCATAGGCCATTCCCAGTCTCCAGAAGGTTCCATTCCGGACAAGACGCTTGATAGGCCACTGCCATCTTCGGCTTTCCTGGCGAAATAAACGATGCTTCCGGGCTGGGAAAAATTGAATGACTCCCTGCTCCCGGCAGACCGGTTTCTTCTCCATCGAGGACCCGGGGATCGATGCCGTCCGGGCGAAGACCCTGGTCTTCGGGCCAATCTTTTACGACCAGCCAGGCAACAGGGCCCACCAGGACAACCAGAAGAGCGATGTAAAGCGATGCCTGCGCGATGCCCAGCCTGAGAATCATGACCATCGCCACAAGAGGCAGGACAGCTCCTGAAAACGATACCCCTGCCGTGGCCAACCCCATGGCACGGCCTCTTTTGGCGATAAACCAGTTGTTTACTGCGGTATTGGCGACGATGCCGCCATAGGCGGCATTGCCCACAAACAGCACAATGAAATAGAAATAGAATTGTCCCAGTGTATTCGATCGGATGAGCATGAAAAAGGCCAGACCGGAAACCATGGACCCCAGCAGCATGAGGATGCGTACGCCCACGCGATTGACGATGGTGCCGTAGACCATCTGGGCCAGAAGACCGAAAAACACGCCATACCCGGGTGCCAGACTGATGTCGGTGCGGGTCCAGCCATGGGCCTCACACAGGGGTTCCATGAATGCATTCATGAGGTAGAATCCGGTGCCCACCGACATGAAATTGGCTATAAAGGCAATCATTACGATATACCAGCCATAAAATATCTTGGGCCGGGTTTCTGTTCTGGCAGCGGTGATCATGTTCGTGATATTTCCGGTTAGCGTTGAGAATCCGCTATGCTATAACTTTAAGGCAAAAATAAAGCACGTTTTTTCTTGGCATAAATTCCATTCATTTTTTTCAGTTGTTAACTGAGTTGACTTATCAGCCGCTTATGATAAATTTGTCCTGTTTTATCCTGCTGGGAATACCATGGTCAAATCAGGGTAAATTGAATTTTTTTACAGAAAGATTGAAAAATCCCGCATTGACCGTAAGGAATTCTGCCTAATTTAGATTCGCTCGCGAACCCCGCAGCATGCGAAGCACTGCCGAACGGCAGAACCTACGGGGAATGCGCTCGCTGTTTCGGTTTATATGCAACAGAATGTTGGACAAAAAACGACACATTTGCATGGAGTGTACAGATGAAAAAGAGTTATTTGTTTATTTCTTTACTGTTCTTTCTTGTTGTTTATTTTTTTGCGCCCTTGCCTTTACATGCTGAAGGACAAATTGAGTTGTCTAAAGGACAGACGATTTATGTGCCGGCCTATTCCCATATTTACAGTGGTAATCGCGAAAAACCTTTTCTGCTTGCTGTAACCGTGAGTATCAGAAATATTGATCCAAAGAACCCGATCCAGATCACCACCGTCAATTACTATGAAACCCAAGGAAAACTTCTGAAAGTATATTTAGAAAAACCTGCCACGCTGGCACCGTTGGGATCATTACGCTATATCGTTCCAGAAGGAGATAAAACCGGCGGTTCCGGTGCCAACTTTATCGTTGAATGGAAATCGGACAAACCCGTGAATCCGCCTATTGTTGAATCTGTTATGATTGGAACACAGTCTCAGCAAGGCATTTCCTTTACTTCTCGTGGTCAAGTAATTCATTAATTGAACGAAAACGCCTCATGACAGTGGTCGGGATATAAAGATTACCATGAAACCGCTATCCGAGATCACCACCAAATTTACCGAGTCCGTCATCAGAGAGATGACACGTATCAGCAGTGCCAGGGGGGGGATCAATCTTGCCCAGGGATTTCCGGATTTCGACCCGCCGCCGGCTATCCGTCAAGCGGCCATTGACGCCATCCAGCAGGGCTGGAACCAGTATGCCGTCACCTTTGGTGAGGCGGATCTGAGAGAAGCGATCGCCCGTAAAGCCCTTCAGTATAACCGAATCGAATGTGATCCCCACACCGATGTAACCGTTACCTGTGGTGCCACCGAGGCCATGATTGCCACGCTCAAGGCCTTGGTGAACCCGGGGGATGAAATCATTATTTTTGAACCTTTTTATGAGAATTACGGACCGGATGCCATCCTCTCCGGTGCAAGACCGCGCTATGTGACACTGAGATCCCCGGACTGGTCCTATGAATCAAAAGAGCTGGCTGCTGCATTCAACAGGAACACCAAAGCCATTATTATCAACACCCCCAACAACCCCACGGGGAAAGTCTTTTCCCGCAAGGAACTGGAGGAGATCGGCCGTCTCTGTATTAAGTGGGATGCCATGGCCATCACGGATGAAATTTACGAACACATCCTGTACGACCAGGAGACGCATATCTCCATGGCATCCATAGACGGTATGGCCGAAAGGACCGTGACCATCAACTCCCTGTCCAAAACCTATTCCGTTACCGGATGGCGTGTGGGGTGGGCGATTGCCGAAGCCGGTATCACCAGCCGTATCCGCAAGGTGCATGACTTTCTGACTGTGGGCGCGCCCACACCGTTCCAAAAAGCGGGTGTCTGCGCACTCAACATGCCCGAAGAATACTACACCGCGCTCCAGGAGCGATATGCCGGTGCACGGAACCGGATTTGCACGGCCCTGAAAACCGTCGGTTTCACTGTTGAGGCACCCAAAGGGGCTTATTACATCATGGCCCACACAGGTGCCTTGATGAATCGATACACAGAAGTGGGTGCCGACAGCTTCAGCTTGAAACTGCTGGACATCACAGGCATTGCCACCGTTCCGGGAACCGCCTTTTATCACTCCCCGGCAATGGGCAAGAATCAGGTCAGGTTCTGTTTTGCAAAAAATGAACACACCATCCAAGCTGTCTGCCGGAGACTCGAGAGACTCACCGGTTGAGCCACAACAGCGTGCGCAAGCCCCGTGGTCTGCCGCAGGGTTGGCGGGCGAATCTGTATTGGATGGAATTTCTTGCGGTCGCTGCGAAACACTGCCGCACGGCAGAACATTTCTCGAAGCCTGCTGCGAGATTTTTTCAAAGATTGCCTGCCTTCGAATACGCTGATTTCCATCGACATTGATTAGTAACTAAGGGTGTGAATAAGGAGGTGCCTATGATATTTAAAAAATCTTCCAAAAAAGCAGGACTTTCTCCGGGGACTCTTTTGCATGTGGGTGAGAGGAAGGTTGAAGATACCAAAATCTCCATTATGGACTATGACGAAGCAAACCTTCGTGAAATGACTGTCGATACCATCGAAGAATTGCGGGCAGTTCATGGAAACGGATTCGGTTTCGTGGATCAATATTTCCGGAATTCACGATGTCGACATGATCCAAAAACTGGGCACCTGTTTCAATCTGCATCTCACTGGTTCTTGAGGATATCCTGAACACGGAACAGCGTCCTAAGATGGATGATTTTGACGATTATATTTTTTTGATCCTCAAGATGGCCTATCCGGATGCGGATCATCAGGTCATACAATATGAGCAAATCAGCCTTATCATCGGTCCAACTACGTGATTTCATTGCAGGAGGTTGAAAAGGATGTTTTTGATCCTGTAAGAGAACGTATCCGGCAGGGAAAGGGACGCATTCGAAAAAAAGGGAGCGATTATCTGTCCCATGCATTGATGGATATGGTGGTGGACCAGCTATTTCAAGATTCTCGAGGAACTGGGGGAAAAAATTGAAACACTCCAGGATGCGGTCATCGAAAACCCCGAGCCTTCATCGCTGGCGGTCATACAGAGCCTGAAAAAAGAGGTCCTTTTCCTGCGCAAGTCCATCTGGCCCTTAAGGGAGATCATCAATACGCTGACACGGGGGGAATCTGAACTGATCCACGAAGATACCGTTATTTTTCTCCGGGATGTGTACGATCATACCATCCATATCATCGAAACGATAGAAACTTTCCGGGACATGCTTTCCGGGACCCTCGATATTTACTTGTCAAATGTGAGCAACCGGATGAATGAAGTCATGAAGGTATTGACGATCATCGCTACTATATTTATTCCCATGACGTTTATTGCCGGTATCTATGGGATGAATTTCAAATATATGCCGGAACTTGAATGGGCCTGGTCTTATCCGATACTGATGCTGGCACTTCTCGGCATGTTCCTGATAATGATATTTTGGTTCAAGCGGAAAAAGTGGTTTTAAGGCAAGGAGGTGGAAATTGAACCGTAACCCTTTGAAATCCTGCTGCTGGTTGATCCTGGTATTATGCTTGTCCGGCGGTCCCGGCCTCGCATCGGGGCAGGAGAATCCGTTCACGTTCAAGATGCATCGGCTGGCTGTCGGAAGTAGTTTCCTGAAAAAGCCAATGAATCAGGCCCAGGATAACGACGATTTCCAGCAATGGCAGAAACCCTGGCAACAGAAAAGGTTGCCGCTGGATGGGGGCGCCTTTTCTAAGATAGCTGATGATATCGAGCGCCTCTGGCAGTCCCTTGCAAATAGAACAGCGGCCAAAACATGGTCAACGGAACTGAAAAAAGCCCTGCGGTCTCATGGTGCCTTCTGGCTGACGTTTTTTATTCTTTTGGGCGTTACACTCTTGCTGCTGAATAGGGGTCGTTTCCATTTGAAAGGTGTGCTTGGGAAAATCGAACAAGATCGATTTCCCATCAGGCACCACAGCGTGTTCCTCATACAGCACTCTATTTTGCGGCGGGTGCGACACTGTTTGTTTCTCTATACATTCTGACCTCACCGGCGGCACCTGTTGGGGTTTTACGCTTCCTTGAATCGATCCTGATGGTTGTGCTGTTCACAAAGTGGGCCAGGTATTTTGCCAGGTACTGGTTATTAGAGCAGCATTGGATTCAGGCCGGTGACACTGCGCGCTTGTCTGTGATGTTGACAGGTGTACGATATGGGGTGGTCTTCTACCTAGGCATCGTTGGTTTGGCGGGTGTTGACAGCACGTTGCCGGCTGTTCTGAGCGTGTTTATCGAATTGTTACTGCTTCTATGGGCGATCAGCTTTTGGAGAAATTTTCAAAAAAGTAAAACAACCCCGACAGGAAAATCAACACGCGGTTATGCCACGGTCCTATCTGTCTGCAAGAGGTTCTCCTATGCTGTCGTCGGCGGGGGAATCGTCATGGACCTGCTGGGTTATGGATCGTTTTCAGTTTATTGGTATGTCTCTTGGGGAACAAGTCTCGTTATTATGTTGTGGGGCGGCATGTTCTTTCTGCTCCTGAAAGAATGGCGGCAACAGTTGAAGACACAGACCGCTGATGTCGTCTTGGACGAAGATACGGCGGGCCAGCCTTTTAAGTGGTTTGTTTTGCAGCTTTCGTGGCTCATCGGATTTGGGGTGATCTTGGTTTTGTTGATTTTTGCCTGGGGCGGCAGACAGGCCGTCATTGTCAACATGGTGAATGTGCTCAATTATCCCATCAATATCGGCAAAATAAATTTCAGTATCATGAACGTTATTTATGCGGGTATTGTTTTGGTTTTCACACACACATTGGCGCGTTTCTGGCGATTTGTCTTAAGGGAGAAAATACTGGCAGAAAGCGGCTTGAATACCGGGCTCCAGGATTCCATTATCATGATCAGTGTTTACGCGGTCTGGGCTTTTGGTATCATGCTGTCCCTGCATACCTTCGGCATGGGCACCACCACGCTGGCTTTCGCTTTTGGCGCCTTAGGAATCGGACTCGGGTTTGGGTTGCAGAATATTTTCAACAATTTTATCAGCGGCATTATTCTGCTGTTTGAGCGCCCCATTCAGGTGGGGGACGATGTCGAAATCAACGGTATCTGGGCAACGGTGAAAAAAATAAATGTTCGGGCTACGGTTGTGCAGACATACGACAATGCATCCATCATTATACCCAACTCCGAATTCATCAGTTCCCAGGTTACCAACTGCAGCGTGTTCATTATACAGCACTCTATATTGGTGGCGGGTGCGACACTGTTTGTTTCTCTATACATTCTGACTTCACCGGCGGCACCTGCTGGGGTTTTACGCTTCCTTGAATCGATCCTGATGGTTGTGCTGTTCACAAAGTGGGCCAGGTTTTTTGCCAGGTACTGGTTATTAGAGCAGCATTGGATCCAGGCCGGTGACACTGCGCGCTTGTCTGTGATGTTGACAGGTGTACGATATGGGGTGGTCTTCTACCTATGCATCGTTGGTTTGGCGGGTGTTGACAGCACGTTGCCGGCTGTTCTGAGCGTGTTTATCGGATTGTTACTGCTCCTGTGGGCGACCAGCTTTTGGAGAAATTTTCAAAAAAGTAAAACAACCCCGACAGGAAAATCACCACGCGGCTATGCCACGGTCCTATCTGTCTGTAAGGTGTTCTCTTATGCTGTCGTCGGCGGGGGAATCGTCATGGGCCTGCTGGGTTATGGATCATTTTCAGTATATTGGTATGTCTCTTGGGGAACAAGTCTCGTTATTATGTTGTGGGGCGGCATATTCTTTCTGCTCTTAAAAGAATGGCGGCAGCACTTGAAAGCACAGGCCGCTGATGTCGTCTTGGACGAAGATACGGCGGGTCAGCCTTTTAAATGGTTTGTTTTGCAGCTTTCGTGGCTCGTCGGATTCGGGCTGATCTTTGTTTTGTTGATTTTTTCCTGGGGCGGCAGACAGGCCGTCATTGTCAACATGGTGAATGTGCTCAATTATCCCATCAATATCGGCAAAATAAATTTCAGTATCATGAACGTTATTTTTGCGGGCATTGTTTTGGTCATCACACACACATTGGCGCGTTTCTGGCGATTTGTCTTAAGGGAGAAAATACTGACTGAAAGCGGCTTGAATACTGGACTCCAGGATTCCATTATCATGATCAGTGTTTACGCGGTCTGGGCTTTTGGTATCATGCTGTCCCTGCATACCTTCGGCATGGGCACCACCACGCTGGCTTTCGCTTTTGGCGCCTTAGGAATCGGACTCGGGTTTGGGTTGCAGAATATTTTCAACAATTTTATCAGCGGCATTATTCTGCTGTTTGAGCGCCCCATTCAGGTGGGGGATGATGTCGAAATCAACGGTATCTGGGCAACGGTGAAAAAAATAAATGTTCGGGCTACGGTTGTTCAGACATATGACAATGCATCCATCATTATACCCAACTCCGAGTTCATCAGTTCCCAGGTTACCAACTGGAGTTTTAATGACAAGCGTTTGAGGCGCAGTATCGATGTCGGCGTGGCTTACGGATCTGATATTGAAGGGGTCCGGGAAACCTTGCTGAAAATAGCAGAAAAGACACAAAAGGTCTTCAAGCAACCCAAGCCGGATGTGATTTTCAGAGACTTTGGCGACAGCGCATTGATGTTCCGTCTGCGTGTTTGGACGGATATCGACAACATCTTCAAGGTCGAAACCGCCATTCGGTTTGAAATCGATAAGCAATTTAAAGAAAAAGGTTTCATTATCGCATTTCCGCAGCGGGATGTGCACCTGTTTACCGATGGATCACCCCAGATTTCGGATACCACCGGTCAAGAGGAGACAAGAAAATGAAATGTTCGGGTTAGGTGCAGGTGGTGCGAAACACCTCATGCAGCCGCTGGTGTTCGGTTTCCTCGATCTGAATGTCATCGTTGCAGGATATTTCACCACCCGTTATCACTCTGGCGAAAATCCCTCTTTTGGGCATAATGCAGTCACCTGCCTGGTAGTAAATGGCACACTTGTTGTGGCACTCTTTGCCGATCTGGGTGATTTCAAGGAGCACGGTATTCCCTATCCGGAGGCGGCTTCCGATGGGCAAACCGGGTAAGTCAATACCACTGGTGGCGATGTTTTCGGCAAAATCTCCGAAGTCGACATCAAGTCCTTTGGCCTGCATGCCCTGAATATCTTCCGTGGCCAGAAGACTTACCTGGCGGTGCCAGGGACCGGCATGCGCATCCCCTTGGATGCCGTGCCCTTCCATCAATCGGACGGCTGAAACCGGTGTCTTGCGGGTTCCCTTTTTCTTGCTGATGGCTAGGGATACGATTTTCATGTCTGGATTGGTTTCCAATCAGTTTCGAACCGCTTCAAGGATAGGCGCAAGGACTTCACAGGACCGGCAAAGACGCATCTTTTGAGCCCATTTTTCCTGTACTTCGTTGGCACAGAGGGTGCCACAGGTAAACCAGCACATGTCGCCTGACTGAAATTCCCAGGCAGGGCAGGCTTTGCGTTTTTCCGGGGGGCATTTTTTGATGGTCCAGCAGTTTTTTTGATGGTCCAGCAGGCCTCTTTTTTTCAATACCAGATAAAACAGCTGTCTTTCGACATGCGGGAGGGATTGTTCTCCAGGCCTGCTCGTAGCTGTGAATGGCTTTGAGGGATGTCCCCAGCAACTGGGCAAGTTCCTTCTGCGTTTTTTGCAGCTTTTTCCGAAACAAAGAGAATTCAACGCTGTCCATAGAGTTACCACCATTTTTATGAATAAAGACTGTTCGGACTTTCGGCCGTTGTTCGGCATGGTCAAATAACATCGTATAACGACTTTTTTAGTATGTAACAAAGTGGTAGCTTGTGTCAAGAGCATTGTCGCCACCAAACCAAGGTTTCCGTCAGAATATATTGAGCCGGTTCTATTGAAAACGTTCTCTTCCGCAGAAAACCATCACAACATCGCTTTTGTCGATACATGCCAGCGTCATGTTCAGTCGTGACGCCAGCTCAACGGCAAGTGCCGTGGGGCGGGAGAGCGCTACGATCATTTCGAGCCCCGCCCTGGCCGCTTTTTGAACAAGCTCGTAGCTGATGCGTGAGGACATCACCGCCAAAGCGGATTCGTGCAGCCGTGCTTCCATGAAAACCCTGCCGATGGCCTTGTCGAGTGCGTTGTGTCGTCCCACATCCTCTGCAAACGATAGGGGATTCAAGCGGGTATCGAGAATCATTGCCGCATGGGCTCCCCGGGTGGTCTTGTACAGCGACTGCTTATCCACAAGTTTTGCAAAGCACGACCCGACGTCCCCTATGGACAACCTCAGGTGTCCGGCTACCGGCTTTACAATCTGATAAATGTCCTTTATCAACTCCTTGCCGCAGATACCGCAGCTGGTCTGACTGACGAAGCCTCGTCTTTCCAGAAGATCTTTTACGACGCTTTTTCGCTCCGGCTGGAGTGTGGCGGTTACCACATTGACGCCTTCTTCGGTACAGTATCCGATGGTGGTGAAATTGTCTTTATGATCGACCAAACCCTCGGACAGAAAAAAACCTGCCGCATGGTAGATTTCATCCCCGGGTGTCCGCATGACAACTGCGTATGGATTGCCATCGATGCGCAATGACAGTGGCTCTTCAAGGATCAACTCCTGGTTCTTTGTCCCGAACGTATTGTTTTCAAACATCATCGTTTTATGGGAGATAGATTCAAGCATGGCTGGGTCCTTTTTCCTGGTCAGCATAGAAGACATAGCCAATCGATCTGATACTGATAAAGTAAGACGGCTTTTTAGGGTTGTCTTCAAAATATTTTCGGAATCGGACGATAAAATTATCCACGGTTCGCGTGGTCGTTCCCTTGGTATATCCCCATCCGATCTGGAGCAGATTTTCGCGTGAGAGCGGTTTCCCCGGGTTCATCAGAAACAATTTTAAAAGTTTGGCTTCCTGCTCCGTTAAACGAACCTTTCCGATCTTGCAGGTCGCTGTCATGGTTTTAAAATCGATCTGATTGTCGCCGAAAGAAAACACAGTGGTTTCAATTTCAGAAAGAGCGTTTGCGAAATCCGCGTTTGGATTGCTCCAGGAAGCTCTTTTAAGGAGACGGTCCACACGCAGCAGAAACTCTTCCAGGCTGAAGGGTTTGGTAAGATAGTCGTCAACCCCGTAGGCGAGACCCTTGACCTTGTAATCGGTCTCTGCTTTGGCCGATAAAATTAAAATCGGAATTTTTTCGTCTTCAAGGCGGATATTTCGCAGAATGGAGAGGCCGTCAATCCCGGGAAGCATGATATCAAGAACGATCAGATCCGGTCGCCACTCTCGCCACATTTGAATGCCGGTCACACCATTCGGAGCGATAGCGACTTCGTAACCCTGTAATGACAGGTTCAGATTAAGGCCCTCGGCAATGTGATGATCATCTTCTATGACAAGAACACGTTTTTTTTCATTCGGTTTCATGCTGGTCAATTCCTCAAGGGAAGGATTAAATTAAAAATGGCGCCCTTGCCTGGGCCGGCACTTTCCGCCGTAATTTTCCCCTTATGGATTTTCGCTATGTGATCCACGAGGTAGAGTCCCAGGCCGCTGCCCTTTGCCGACATATCATCTGCACGTCCTACTTGATAGAACTTTTTGAATATTTTCTTTAATTCTGACTTGTCAATACCGATACCGTTGTCCTTGAATCGAATGATGAGTTTGTTTTGCTTTTTTTCAAATGTAATATCGATCCGCGGAACGGCTGCATCGTTGTACTTGATGGCGTTCGTGACCAGATTCATTAAAAGCATTTCAAACATCGGGGGAATAATCAGATAGAAATAGGGGTCACTCTTGGGAATATGGACCTTAATATCACTATTTCTAAATAGATGTGAGTTTTTCTGATAGAAATTCTCGATAGTTTCCGGCAGGTTTTGGAAGGCATATTCACCTGCGTAGCTTTTGCTTTCGATCTGGGCCAGATTCAAAATGCGGTTGATATCTTCGGAAAGACGTCCTGCATCACTGAGCATATAATGGATGTACTTCAGCTGATTTTCCCGGGAGAGTTCATATTTCAGAAATGTCTCAAGATACAGCTTAAGGGATGTAACCGGTGTTTTCAGTTCATGGGTAAAGTTGTTGATAAAGTTATGTTGCAGCCGGTACAGCCGCAGTGTTTTCAGATTATAGACAAATATAATGAAAATTCCCATGATAATCACACCGACAAGTACCGTGAGAACCATGATAACGAACCATGTATGGGAGGTGAGAAATTGTCCTGTATCGAGGTTGAAACGCGTGACAATCGATCTGAGACCACTGCTGATTTCAATATACCAGTAAATATAGAGAAAAAGCGATGTGACAAGCGCCAGAATCGAGATGACCAGTATGAAAACAGGATGGATCAGCCATTTTGTACGGTTCATATTCAATACCCCGGAAAACGGTTTAACAATTTCTTATCATACCCAATTGTAAAACTTTTGTAAAATCGAAAGCTGTTCTGTACTTTTCCAGGTCGCTTTTTTAAAAATACAGGGTTTCCTTTGGGCATTGTTTTCATCCCTTTTCAGCACCCACCGGAACATAGATACTAAAGATGATGATGACATACAGAGGCGTCAGGATGACGCGCGAAAATTTGGTATATGGGCTTCTTCGATCTGTCAAGATGCTGAGCCGCTGTTTTTACCGATTTGATATTTCCTGGATAGGTGAATCACTTGATCAGTCCTGGGATAGTATTCGCCTGGTGGCCTTTCTAAATCATACAAGTCTTTTTGAACCTCTTTTTGTCGGATGGTTCCCAAACGAATTTCTAAAACGGATCGCCTCAAAGGGCTTGATGCCGGTAGCGGACAAGGCACTTCAGCGTCCTGTCATGGGCAATTTTTTTAACTGGTTGCCGGAAATGTTGTTCCCATTTCGAGAATGAAGGATCAGACCTGGTTGAATCTGTTAAATCATATCCATTCGGATTCGATGGTCATCATCATGCCGGAAGGCCGTATGATGCGCCGGGGTGGTCTCGACAAGAATGGCAAACCCATGACCGTTCGGGGCGGTATCGCAGATCTCATTCAAAAGATCCCCCGTGGCAGGATCCTGATGGCCTACAGTGGCGGTCTCCATCATATCCAGTCTCCGGGGCAATTGATACCCCGTTTGTTCAAAACAGTTCAGATGCGTCTTGAAAGCATCGATATTCAACAATACCGGGAAAGCCTCCTTTCACGCAGTGGTTACAAGGATTTCAAGGCCGCAGTTATCAAGGATCTTGAGTTCCGAAGAGATCGTTTCTGCCCATTTTTTAAATCCCTCTCTTATTTCCTTTCTCACATTCCTGATTGACCTGAGCGAGTGTATGTACTAATTTTCAAGGATATAATTAGTTCCACTGTTGCTGTTCCTTACGAACGCTTCTTTGCAAGTTCGAGCGGTTGTTTGACGTTATTTGCCGAAGCAGTTTCGGAACGGTATTCTGACAAACACTATAAAGCGGCTTTGCCGCGTCAGATAAAAGCGCGAAGCGATTTTATGATTCAAGTAGAAAACCTGCAAAAAAGCTTTGCCGGACAAAAACTTTTTGATGGTGCCAATTTTAAAATAGGTACCAGAGAACGTGTTGGACTGGTGGGTAGAAACGGTCATGGAAAAACGACTCTTTTCCGGATGATTATGGGGGAAGAATCTTGCGATGAAGGTGCCATAACGATTCCTAGAAATTATCGAATAGGAATTGTGCGGCAGTCGTTGGCCTTCACGGAGCGTACGGTTCTGGAAGAGGGGATGAAAGGACTGCCTGCCGACAGAAAACATAACCATTGGGAAGTGGAAAAAATTCTGGCAGGATTGGGGTATTCTCAACGTGATATGCAGCGCCACCCGGGGGAATTTTCCGGTGGATTCCAGGTACGCCTCAATCTGGCCAAGGCCATTGTTTCCGAACCCGATCTCTTGTTGCTCGATGAACCAACAAACTACCTGGATATCACCTCCATACGCTGGATTGAGAAATACCTTGTTAAATGGCCCCACGAAATCATGCTCATAACCCATGACAGGGGATTCATGGACAAAGTGGTGACCCATGTTCTGGGGATTCATCGAAAAAAGATTCGAAAAATTACCGGAAGTACGGAAAAATACTATACCCAGATAGCACAGGATGAAGAGGTTTATGAGAAAACACGTCAAAATGATGAGCGTCGTAAAAAGGAGATCAATCAATTCATATCGCGTTTCAGAGCAAAGGCGCGGCTTGCAAATTTGGTTCAATCGAGAATAAAATCCATCGAAAAAATGGAGAAAAAAGACAAGCTCGATCAATTGAAAAACCTGGAATTCTCCTTTCGAAGTAAACCTTTCCGGGGTAAACATGTGTTGCGCGCAGAACATCTGTCTTTTTCATATGATCCAAAAGTCTCTTTGATAAAAGATTTAAGTTTTTCCGTGAATTCAGGTGACCGTATCTGCATTGTCGGGAAGAACGGTAAGGGAAAAACAACCTTGCTGAAAATCCTGGCCGGGGTTATGAAGCCGGATGCAGGGAGCATTGTCTACAATCCGAATATCGATATCGGGTTCTTTGAACAAACCAATGTTCAATCTCTCATTGCAACACGAACTGTTGAAGAAGAAATTGCTTATGCCCATGAAGATGTCGATCGTCAGAGAGCCCGGGATATTTGCGGTGCCATGATGTTCGAAGGTGACGCCGCACTCAAAAAAATTAGTGTCCTGTCCGGTGGTGAGAAGAGCCGGGTTCTTCTGGGGAAAATTCTGGCCGTTCCTGTCAATCTGCTACTTCTGGATGAGCCCACCAACCATTTGGATATGGATTCATGCGATGCGCTGCTCGCGGCACTGGATAGTTTTGACGGGACGGTGATTATTGTAACACACAATGAAATGTTCCTTCATGCCCTTGCGGACAGACTCGTTGTATTTCAAAACGAGCAGGTAAACCTCTTTGAAGGAAGTTATCAGCAATTTCTCGATAAAGAGGGGTGGAGCGATGAAGTCGATGAAAAAGGAGACATGGCAGAAATACCGGAAGACATGTCAGTTTCGGCCAAACTAAACAAGAAAGATATTCGCCGAATGCGATCTGAGATTGTTGTGGAGAAAAGTCGAAAAGTAAAACCACTTGAGAAACGAATCAAGAAGATCGAGGAAGACATCGACACTCATGAAAAAAACGTTCATATTCTCAATGAGGCCATGATAAATGCCTCACAGTCAAATGATGGCAGAAAAATTGCTGAGATATCTCAAAAGATTCATAAAGGTCAAAGAAATATTGAGAGTCTTTTTGCTGAGATGGAACAACTCTATCATGATAAGGAACGGGCCGAATCCTGTTTTGATAAAAAACTGAAAGAGATCGAACCCTAAAGGGAGTATTTGCCATGAATGGATTGACAATAAGATGGCTGACATTGACAGCGGCAATAATCGTTGCGTCTTACATGATCGACGGTATCAGGGTGGCAGGTGTTTTCTCGGCCATTTTTGCAGCCGCTGCTCTGGGAATTTTTAATGCCTTCTTTCGTCCCATCGCCCTGATACTGACGCTGCCTGTCAATATCTTAAGTTTGGGATTATTTACATTTGTCATTAATGCCGTTATGCTGAAGCTAGCTTCCGCCATCATACCAGGTTTTGATGTTCACGGGTTCTGGGCATCGGTGGGGGGTGCGTTTCTCATCAGCATCATCAGCTGGTTGCTCAACTCTTTTATTGGCGGGCGCGGAACCGTGGAATACATCGACTTAAAGCACAAAGGCGGGAATCGATGGGAATGAGGAGAAGTTTGTTTTTCTACGTCAATGCGCGGGAGCGTGACATATAGTCGCCGCTGACAATGCGGTTCATTTTTTTTCTTGCATCGAACCCTCTTATAGGTTAACTATAGTAGAAATATATCTCAGTTAAAAACCCATGCGTTTCCGAGACCGACTCCTCGGATAAAACATCTCCTCCCGTACAGTACACAGACGATTAATCGATTGGTGATTGGACAGGTTGTGTCGCCCAACTCTCAAACGTGGTTTTTGATATTGTCGAATAGTTCCCGAATTCTCCAACTTGGTCAAGGCCAAGCCGGTTTTAGCAAAAAGCGAATGCTTCTATCACCCTTAACACGGAGGTAAACAGGCATGAAGAAACTCACTGATGATCTAAAAGCTGTTAACAAAGAGATCAATGCACTATCGAAGAAACTTGATCAATTGTCCAAAAAAGCAGACAAGCTCATGAAAGCTGCAGCTGCTAAAAAAGTAAAAACTAAGACAGCGCCCAGGAAGAAAGCGGTAAAAAAAGCAAAGGCTGCTCCAGCAAAGAAGGCAGTTAAGAAGAAAGCTGCAAAAAAAACCTTGGCACCCAAAAAAGAAACAGCCAAGAAAACAGTCAAAAAATCAGCCAAAAAACCTGTCGGGAAACCGGCCGTGTCGGTCACACCGACCAATAAAGTTCTCACCTTTATGAAGCGCTATAAAAAAGGAATCTCGATTTCCAAACTAAAGGAACGGTCGGGCCTCAACGATAAGCAGATCAGCAACATTCTTCACAGGGCGAGTAAAGAAGGAAAAATAAAGAGGATTGCCAGGGGTGTCTACCAGTTGGCATAACGCTTAGATTTCATGAAACTCGCGCTGTCACTCTTAGCTCTTGTCTATTTTTTATTGCCCTATGATTTTTTTCCCGACGTTGTTCTCGGGTGGGGGTGGATAGACGATCTTGTTATTTTATATTTTCTGTGGCGTTTTTTCTACAGAGGCAAAGGATTGTTTTTTCGTCAACCACAAGAGACGGGGCAATCCAGTGAACGTGGTGACCGGAACGGGTCACCAACGAGCAACAGTAACAAGCCAAACGATCCCTATGAGGTGCTCCAAATCCCCCGAGGGGCATCACAGGAAGAGATAAAGACAGCATACAAGCACCTTGCAGGGAAGTACCACCCTGACAAGGTGCTTCATCTGGGAGAAGAGTTTCAGTCTCTGGCAGAGGATCGCTTCAAGGAGATTCAAGCCGCATATCAGAAATTGACTGCCAAGGACAAGAAAGACTAGAAGCCATCTCAAAAAAAGGGTTTTGGTTCAAGTTCAAGGTGGGCCCGAACTTCAACCCGCAGGCATACTGTAGTATTCTGAGGATTTGAAGCAAGGGACCAACACAGAAATTGGGCCAAAAAACTTTTTTGAGATAGCTTCTAAACTAGTCCCTGATCGAGCATGGCATCCACAACCTTGACAAAACCGGCAATATTGGCTCCGTTCACATAATTACCCGGAGTACCGTATTGCTCTGCGGTTTCCTGACATGTCTGATGTATCTTTTTCATTATCATTTTAAGACGGTTGTCTACTTCTTCCCGGCTCCAGGAAATCCGCATGCTGTTCTGCGTCATTTCGAGACCGGATACCGATACCCCACCAGCATTTGCCGCCTTACCCGGGCCGTAGAGAAGGTTGTTCGCAAGAAATATTTCAATACCCTCGGGAACCGTCGGCATGTTAGCCCCCTCGCTGACCAGGGACACTCCGTTGTTGACCAGGTTCTGGGCGTCTTTTTCGTTGATTTCATTCTGGGTTGCACTGGGGAAAGCACACGTGGCTTTATGGTTCCAGAGGGGATTGAAGTCAAGGGATGGATCCACCGGGATGTATTCTGCTGATGGGTATTTTTCAGCATACTCTTTGACACGTCCCCGTCTGACGTTTTTCAGCATTGTCAAAAAGGCCAACTTTTCCCTGTCGAGGCCCTCTGCATCATAGATGTAGCCGGAGGAATCAGAAAAGGTTATGGCCTTGCCTCCCAGATCGATGAGTTTTTCAATGGTGTACTGGGCAACGTTGCCGGAGCCTGAAACGAGACAAACCTTACCTTCCAGATTATCCTGCTTTGTTGCAAGCATTTCTGATGCAAAATAGACCGATCCATAGCCGGTGGCTTCCGGTCGAATAAGACTTCCCCCCCAATTGAGGCTCTTTCCGGTCAACACCCCCGTAAATTCATTGCGGAGCTTTTTATACATGCCGAACAGATAGCCAATTTCCCTTGCACCCACACCGATGTCGCCTGCAGGCACGTCGGTATTGGGACCGATGTGGCGAGACAGTTCACACATAAAGCTCTGGCAAAAGCGCATGATTTCATTATCCGACTTGCCCTTTGGATCAAAATCGGATCCGCCTTTTCCCCCTCCCATGGGAAGTGTGGTCAGGGCATTTTTGAACACCTGTTCGAAGGCCAGAAACTTCAATATACCGAGATTGACCGACGGATGAAACCGCAAGCCGCCCTTATAAGGTCCTATGGCACTGTTCATTTCGATTCGAAAGCCCCGGTTAACGTGGATACCGCCCCTGTCATCCATCCAGGGTACCCGGAAAATAATGACCCGTTCCGGTTCCACGAGTCTTTCCAGAATCCTGGCATCCCGGTACTCGGGGTTTCTGTCGAGAACAGGTTTGATCGATTCCATGACCTCGGTCACGGCCTGGTGAAATTCTTTTTCATTCGGATCCCTTGACTTTACAATTTCGATGATGTCAGACATGGTGCCTCCTAGGATTTTATTGTTTCTATAACGTTTATTTGGTTGGGAAAACAATTATCGGTAACGTAAAAATTTTAAATCTGTTAAAAATATAAATAAAATCAGCAGGTAGCCATTAGCTCTTAGCATTTAGCCAGGCTAAGAGCTATGAGCTAACAGCTGATTGCTAATAGTTATCTCATCATCACACATCGCGATGTTCGGCCGTCGACCTTGATGGTGATGGGCTTGTCCAGGGCTACATAACGCACATGTGCTGATTCTTTTTTTGCGGACAAAGAGGTCAGCCAGTCCCCTTTGAAAAAACCACCATCTTTTTCGGAAACGGAAATGTAGTTGATTCCCATGGTGGTGATGTTATGAAAAAAATGAGATCCCTGAGAAGGCTCTGCATTCAAACGCTCCGATGCTGTCTCGGCAATGACGTCCACGTTGCAGATGTCGGTCCAATCCACAGGGATTCCCAGCCAACGGTCTGCAGACCCCCACCTTCCGGGTCCTATCAAGAGGTATTTTCGGCCTGCATTGGAAAAGAAATTGTTTATTTCGCCTATCTCACGGGCAATTTCGATGGTTTTGGCCGGATCAAACACATCCGGTTTGACATATACGATATCTGTGATGTCGCCCTTATGCGCATTGCCGAGGGCATTGGACGAATAACAAAAAGCTTTTTCGATCTCTTCATCACTGATATTGACCACTTCCAATTCCGCCCTGGCAGTCATTGGTCTGAGCTGCAGCAGGGCAAATGTGGAGCGGGCTTCCTGCTTTTGACTGAGATTGACTGAAAATTCGAGTTCCACCGGACACCCCATGCCTTTTTGACCTATATCTAAAAAGGCATCGATAATATCCGATAGGGGGAAAGAATTATATTTCAGAATCTGAGAAAATGTGATGACGCGGTGCCCTGGTACATGGGAGGTGTCTCTGATGCGATGTTCATTCGGGATGTAGGTGCTGGAAAGGAATGAAACCGGGTATTCATTTTCAGCATCGGACATTTCCCGTTTATCCAGATGGGATGTGTCGTTGATACTGAGCATGGAGCATGTCTTTTCCAGTTTCAGGGCATAGAAATAGCGTTGGGAGTTTTCAAGGATGTCTTCAACCGTTGAACGCTGTGGCAAAAGCTGGGGATATTTCGGAGAAAAGCGAAGTGTCTTTTCTCCCTCAACCACCATTTTCCCCAGCCCCAGGGCAATGGTGGCAATGCCTTCTTCCGGTTTCATATGTGAAAACGGGTAATAATTGTGGGACTGTGCAACACCCGAGAGGGCAGGATAAAAATGTTCGCCATAGGTATCACCCACCATGCTCTGGATGATAACGGCCATTTTTTCTTCCTCGGTCCGGTGTCCTACCCGCCGTGAAAACGATTTGGGTCCTCTAAAGTAAGTGGAGGCATAAACGAGCTTGATGGCATTGATAACATGCTCGGTTCTTTTGATGAAACTCGGACAGTCATTGGGGAGCATATAGGTGCGGTAGAGACCGGCGTAAGCACGGAACTGAGCATCCTCCAATAGGCTCGAAGAACGGACGGCGATGGGGTAGTGAATGTCTCTGAAGTAAACTTCCAGATCATCCCTGATCCATTTTGGAAATTCAGCTTTCAGGAATCTTTCGGCAATCTCTTCGTCCGGCATGTCAATGTCGGCAATCTCCAACAGACGGTTGCGTTGTATGAAGGCTTCAAAACCATCCGTGGTGATGACCAGTGACTTGGGAATGATGATGTTTACATCGCTGAATTTCTGTATCATTTCCGATTGGTGCCGAAGCAGGTCCGATGCAAAGGCCAGTCCTCTTGCCTTGCCGCCGACAGATCCATTACCGATTTTAAAGAACTCCGTGTCAGGGTCAAAATCGTGTGCATCAAAATTGACGATAACACCTTTTTGCCGGCGTTGTCGTCGTATGTGGATTTTGGAAACCAGGTATTTCCGAATCTCTTCGGGGTTATATGAAAAATCTTCCGCGCTTGCAGGACGCAGTTTGGATGCCAGTATGGTTTCGGTACGTGCAAACAGCCATCGTGAAAAATCGTTCCGATTGGCATGGAACACCAAGGACTCATCGGGGATTTTTTTCATTTCATTTTCCAATGTCCTCAGGTTCGTGGCACGGGAAATTTCCCTGCCGTCCGGCATTCTGAAAATAAAATCACCAAATCCAAGATGTTCCATGAAAAAAGAATGAACATCGGCATGCAGCGTACGGGAGTTCTTATCCACAAAAAAGGAAGGGATCGACGCGGCTTTGTCGGCATTAGAGGGTTCCGAGCTCATGAGCAACAAGGGAATATCCCATCGATCGGTCTTGATTTTTTTCAAAAGATTGATCCCGGAGTCGGAGCATAGTTTTCCGCCTTTGGGAAAGCGCACATCGGAAATAACCCCCAATATATACGGTTTATATTTTTCATAGAGACTGACCGCATCCTCATAGCAGTCTGCGATAAGGATTTTGGGTCTGGCCCGCATGTTCAGGAGCCGGTGCTCTTCATTGAGACCTTCTTCCATGATTGCCTGGGTCTGACTGACCAGTTCCCGGTAGAAGATGGGCAGCAAAGAGGAAAGATATCGGGGAGAATCTTCCACAAAAAGGAGCACCCGAATACCCGCGGATGATGTGTCATAATCCACATTCAACCGATCTTCAGCACTTTTAATCAGGGCAACAAGAATATCTGTATTGCCGGACCAGATAAAAGCACGATCGATCCCTGCAGGGTTTTGTGTGACCGGGATAGAAATCAACCGAGGTAACGGCACTGTGGGCGAAGAGAATGACCGGAAGGTCCGGGTGTGTTTTTTTGACCCGTTCACCCAAGGAGATACAGTCCATGTCCGCGATACTGGGCATGGTGATAACCATGTCGAATTTTCTATCCTCGAGTGCCGTAAGTGCTTCTTCGACAGAGGACACCCAGGTAAGCCTGGGGGGGTTACTCAAGTTCAGGCCACGATATTCATTGATGATTCTTTCCGATAGCCGGACATCCTCTTCCATAACCCAGGCATCATAAGGCGTCGAAACGAGGAGCACTTCCCGAATTTTCTTGGCCATCAGCTCATGGAAAATCTTAAACCGCGGATCGTAATCCCTCAATAGATTATCTATGGCAAGGGTCATTCCATAACACCTATAATCAAATTCGGGCCGGTCCTCGAATTTATTATTTAGAATTCAGAGCTTGTGGATACGGCAACACCTGTCTTGTCGGCTTCCCGGTCTCCAATTTCAAGAGCCTGGTCCAGCAAGGTCATGGCTTCGTCGACCTGTTCTTGCGTAATAATAAGTGGCGGTGCAATGGTCAGAGTGTCGTACCAGGCAACGATGTAAAGACCTTTCTGCATGGCAGCGGCAGATATTTTGCCCGTCATCAAGGCCTTTCCCGAGAGCTTGTCGGCTTTGACATCGAAGGGCTCACGGGTTTCTCTGTTTTTAACGATTTCAAGACCCCAGAAGTGACCTATACCCCGTACATCACCCACACAGTCATGGCGAGCAGCCAACTCAAAAAGCCTTTCTTTCAGATACGTGCTAACTTTTTGGGGTAGACCTGATGCAAAAAGTTTATGATATTCATCGATAGCGGGTTTGACAGCGGAGAGGGAAAGCGCATGATAGGCATAGGTGTGCCCATGGCAGAAAAACTCTTCCTCAAAGAAATCCGCTACTTTTTTACTGGCAACGGTCATGCCAAGAGGCGTGTATGCCGAGGTGCACCCTTTTGCCGTTGTCATGATATCGGGAAGCACATCCCAGTTCTGCATGGCAAATGCCGGCCCGGTCCTGAACCACCCGGTCATCACTTCATCCGCCACCAACAGCACATTATTGTCATCACAGATCTTTCTCAATATGGGGAAATATTCGGGTGGCGGGACGAGTCTGCCGTTGGTGCCCACAACCGGCTCGACGATGACCGCAGCCACATTGCCTTCCTCTTTTATCATGTAATCGAGGTAGCGCGCACACTGGACATTGCAGTCAGGATATGTCCGGCCGAACGGACATCTGTAACAGTAACAATCCGGCGCAAAGCATACCCCGTCTACGGTATAACGCACTTTTTCCATGGGCCATCTGCGGGGATCACCCGTAAATGCCAAACCGGCCGGTGTAGCGCCGTGATACGAGTGGTAGCGTGAAATGACCTTGTATGCCGGGGCCTTGGACTGTCGGATCATTACCAGGGCACCATCATTGGCTTCCGTACCGCTGGTGGAAAAGAACAGTTTGTCCAATCCCTCCGGCATGATGGAACGCAGAGCCTCTACAGCCTCGAGCGCCACTTCCGTTGTAAATCCGGGAGCGATATAGGGCAGGGTTTCAGCCTGCTTCTGGATGGCCTTGATAATGGCCTTGTTCTTATGGCCCAGATTTGAGCACATGAGCTGCGAAGAGAAATCCAGGTAACGTTTGCCGTTGCTGTCATAGAAATAGACACCTTCAGCATCTTTGATCAGCATTGGCTGCTGCCAGTTTTTTTGCCAATTCCATGTCCCGAACGTGTGGGCGGCCATTTCTTTTACCCTGGTTTCTAATTCACTCATGGGGTTGATCCTCCTTTATACGGTATCCAGTTTTTTCAGATGGGTCGTATGCTTTTTCCCGATCATTTTCAGCGCACGGGAAACCTCGGACAGCGCCTTAATTTTTACAGAAGCCTCAGTGTAGTATCTCTCGGTATTTTTTTCAAGGCACCTTGCCGCGTCAAGTATTTCTGCACTGGTTTTGGCTTCTGCGGGATCAATTTTTTCACAAAAGGGTGCCCGGGTAAAATCATTGATGGGCTCCAGGATCATTTCCGTAACATTTTCACGGCGGGTACGCTGCACATTTTTGATGTTGCTGCGGGTATCTTTTAATAATTGATCAAATAGATCCTTGTGTTCTGCAAATGTTGGATTTGCGACTGCAGCGGCATAGAAGGCCTCAGCCTGTTTTTCCAACTCCTCTGCAAAACTTAAAATACTTCCAAAGCTGATCAGTGGCATGTTGTCTCCTTTTTTGAGGGGCCGCCAGGGTTCCCTGGCGGCCCCTATCGGCTTATTTCTTTAGATGGCGTCTAAAACCATCGCTCAATGACAACCTTGGTGTCGGTGAAGAAATTAAAAATTTCCTGACCGTGTCCCTTGGTGTCACCGAACATGGAGTTGCCGGCACCGCCGAACGGGAAGAAGCTCATGGGGGCGGCAATACCGATGTTGATACCGATCATGCTTGGTTTGACCCGGTATTTGAACTCGCGCGCCGTTGCGCCGCTTGAGGTATAGATACAGGATGCATTGGCATAGTTCCGGGTATTGACGAGTTCGATGACCTCGTCAAGGTTTTTGGTGCGAACGATACTCACCACCGGGCCGAAGATTTCCTGGCTGGCAATGGTCATGTCCGGTGTTACATTATCGAAGATGGTGGGGCCCACAAAAAAGCCGTTCGGGTATCCCTCAACCTGAAAATTACGGCCGTCTAACACGAGTTTTGCACCTTCCTGGATACCTTTTTCAATATAATCCAGGACCCGTTGTTTGTGGGCGGCACTGATGACCGGACCCATGAAGGTCTGTTCGTCCAGACCGTTGCCCACCTTTATGTCTTTTGCGGCTGCGACAAATTTTTCTACCAGTTCATCTGCGATATCACCCACGGGTACCAGTACGGAACCTGAAAGGCATCGCTGACCGGCACATCCGAAAAACGATGTGGTCAGAGAAGGCATACCCTGTTCCAGATCGGCATCCGGCATGATGGCGACGATATTCTTTGCCCCGCCGAGAGCCTGAACCCGTTTGCCGGTGGCACCGCATTGCTGATAGATATATTTTGCCGTGGGAGAGGCGCCCACAAATGAAATACCTTCGATATCGGGATGATCCAAAAGGCCATTGACCACATCGTGAGCACCGTGAACCATGTTCACGACACCTTCAGGGAGTCCGATTTCCTCCATGATCTCAAAGATTTTGGTCTGGGTCATGGGCACCTGCTCAGAGGGTTTCACAATGTAGGTGTTCCCGGTGACGAGCGCGTAGGGCAGGAACCACCAGGCGACCATGGCGGGAAAATTGTAAGGAACGATGGCTGCAAACACACCCATGGGCTGGCGGTGTCCGTAACAGTCGATGTCTTTGGCGATATCTTCCAGGGTGTATCCGCACATCAGCGTGGTGACACCGGTGGCGTGCTCGACATTTTCGATCATACGGCGGACTTCACCCCGGGATTCGTCGATGGCTTTGCCCTGTTCGATGGTGAGGATTTCCGCGATCTCTTCGAAGTTTTCTTCGAAGGCATCCTTGAGACGGAACAGGTATCGGGCCCGGGACAGGGGCGGTGTGGTTCGCCATTCCCAGTAGGCTTCTTTGGCCGCCTTGACGGCTGCATCCACATCTTCTTTTGTCCCGTATGGAACCATGGCAATCTTTTCACCTTTTGCCGGGTTCCACACATCACCGAATGTCGTTGTATTCGACGCTACCCATTCACCATTAATATAATTTTTAATCAGTGGTAATGTCATGCAATTCCTCCTTTTTGTTGTTTTTAGGCTGGTGTAAAATGATGATGCTATATTCTTTTCTTAAATTACGCATGTTTGAGACCGACCTGCCACAAATCGATATCCTGTTTTAGCTTGGCGAGATGCAGTTCAACGTCGTGGACATGCTGATACATCTCGGCTGATGCTTTTTGTGGATCTTTGTTGGAGATGGCTTCGAAAATCTTGTCATGGGCATCCAATACGGATTTGGAAAACACCAGATCGGGTTTGAGGACTTTTTTAAAATCCTCCAGCAGGTTTTCCACAAAATCGAGAATGAGTATCAGAATGGGGTTGTCGGTGTTTTTGGCGATGACTCGGTGGAAATTGATTTCATTGTGGCTCATTTCCTCAAGAAAATTCTTGTTCAGATTGTCCCGGGCCGTGTCGTTCAGCTGTTTCAGATGCGCGAGGTCCTCTTTTGAAAAATCTCTGGCCGCCTTTTCGGCTGCATGCGGCTCAAGAAGTTTTCTCAACTCGGACAGATTTTCAATAGAAAGATTTTTGAAATAGAGAAAGTTGGCCAGGCTCTGTTTGGTAACCTCGATGTCGACCTCGACAATATGGGCGCCGCCGCCGATCCCTTTCCTGACATCGATCAGACCCATGTGTTCCAATGCCCGCAATGATTCCCTGAGCGTCTGCTTGCTGACCCCGAACTGTTCCATCAGTTCTTTCTCAGGGGGCAGTATGTCACCGGGTTTCAGTTTGCCCGCCAGAATGGCTGTCCTGATCTGGTCGATAATTTTTTGCGTAATCGTGCTGGTGCGAGCGATTTTAAACATAATACCTCAATTTGATCTCAATTCTATAACATTTGTCAAAATATCGTTCCGGTTACTCCGAAGAGCTGAGGGACTTATTCGGAATATATTATGGACACTCCCTATGCACTGCCCGCTGAATAGGTTATCGATATGGCTTTGTCAACACAAACATAAAAATATTTAAAAAACGAAAATATAATAAATATTATAATATTTTACTTATTTTTGTTATCTATCTGATTTATTAATGTTTATTTACTAAGACTTATTTAATAGATTGTTTTCGATGGCATGTATCCACTGGGGAGGGTAGGGGACTTTAAAGGCAGCGCTGTCTTTTTTGTTGTTTTCATTCATGAAATCGATTTTTACGACCGACTGGTGCAGGTTAACGCCCTTTATACTGTTGTCAGGGTACACATGCGCGATGTTTTTACCTGGGATGTTCAATTCCAGTCTGGCGGTGCGACTGCGGTAAAAAAGCCGGTCCGGCAGAAGCAGGAGAAACCCGCTGCTCCTGCTTGGCTTTCCTGGTTCGCTGGCTCTTCCGAAATAGTTGACACCAAAGCTCATGGCCAGGATTTTCTGCCCGCTGAACCGCTTTTCGATCCATTTCCGGTCTCGCCATCGAATAAAGGCGATATAGGCGATGATTCCGAAAAATATGAATGCAATGATCAATCCATTGCTGATTGGCGTAAATACTTGTCATGAATTAGCTCTTTGCTCGTAGCTATTAGCTCTTAGCCGGCTTATGGCTTATAGCTAATAGCTCAACTTTCGGTTTTCACCATGGATAGAGCGGATGTTTCATTTCGTGTTTCTGAATTAAGCGGCGCATTTCGCTGAAGTCTCAGAAAGTTGAATAAAGTCTACAGTCATTAAACTCAGCCAAATATATCATCAATTTCTTTTTGGCCAGGTTGTGTTTGTACCCGCTGCGACTGCCCATGGCCGCAAGAATCGAATCGGCAATTTCTTCATCTGTGCGGCCCTCGCTTCTGAGTTGTTTGACCCTTTCACCGTTCATCTCGATCAAGTTTTGGAATCCCTGGCTGTCCCGGTTGAAAAAAACCACAAATCCAAGCACAAAAACAATCAGGGACGATATAACGGCAACATAAACGTCCCTGGATGGGTCCGGGAAAACAGACCTGAGCAGACTGTTTGAACTGCCTGCATTCAAAAGCGTATACATGGCCAATAGACCCACGGCAATCAGCAGCGTATAGACTATGTTCATAAACGGCTTGGGCAAGGGTTAACTCCATGCTATGAGGGTAACTAAAAAAAGGGTCCGAGAGGCCGAGGGGCCAAGAATTGAAGTGAGAAGGAGGGCAGGTTTAAAACCTGCCCTCCTTTTTGAGAGATCCTACAGTGCAAATTAAGCGGCACAGCCGCGTTAGATAACTTCGCAGAGCGAAGTTATACGGGCCTCATTTCGCCTTCTGCCATGGCATCCCATTTTGCTTCAGCCTCTTCCCAGGCTTCGTCGGATGCTTCGGTTTCCCAAACTTCCAGGCCTCTTTCAGCGCGGGTGGCGCCGGGGAGCAGGTTGTCGAGGATAATGCCGAGTAATGGCGGTGACGGCCATACCCGTGGTCAGGATCGCCTGACAGATGTTGCCCAGAACACCAATGAAACTGCCCGGCGCTCACTCCAATCCATGGGTACCGCTGACAATCTGCCGGTACCGACATCAGAATGGGGTGTAAACTGATAAGGCACACTCAGACCGGCAAAGAAGCAGATGCCGATGATAAACAGGTTCCGGGAGTTGTTCAGGTTGACGATCTGCAGGTTGGAGAGACCTACCGATGCGATCATGCCGAACAGGCCCACAAACATGGCCCCCACCACTGGTTGGGCAGGGTTGCCAGCACAGCACCGAATTTGCCGATTATCGGGATAACCAGCATGACGGCTGCCCCGCAGCGCACAACCCTCCGGCTGGCCACTTTGGTCAGGCCGATGGAGCCAATGTTTTCAGAATAGGTGGTGGTGCCGTTGCAGGTCTGCAGGATACCGGCAACAAAACAGCCCAACCCTTCGGCGCCAAGGCCCCTGGATATCATTTTGCCCGTGGGTACGGGTGCTTCGGAAATACGGGCGCAGGCATAGTAGTCACCGATGGATTCGATCATGGAGGCCAGATAACCGGCCAGCATGCCAAAGCACCGGCCCATATCACCGAACTTCCAAACTGCGGAAATCCCCATTTAAACGGCATCATGGGTTTGAAACTGAACCATGGGGCTGATGCAATCAGGTCCAAGTTTGCCGGCCAGGTTGGCGGCATTGCCGTCAGGGATGAGTCCGGTGATGGTGCCCAGCAGGGAGAATATCCATCCCGTTGCGATGGCCAGAAGGACCGGAAACAGCATGAAGACCTTTGATTTGCTGGGAAAATACCTGGGAATAGAGAATCAGGGCCATCAGCGTGACCAGCGAAATGATCCAGTTGCCTGCCATCCAGGGCGCACCGATATTAAAAAGCGCAAGCCCGATCATGGCGATGGTGGGGCCGATGACGATGGGGCTGATGATTTTTCGGACCTGACCCATGATGCCCGTGTAGCCCAGAACGATTTCCACAACAGATGCGACCATGATGGCGCCGGAAACCATCTGGATTTTGACCTGCCAGAGTGGAATGCCGGCACCGGTTGCAAATTTTTCTGCCGTGCACCAGGCCGAGAATTGCGAATGTGGGCCCGAGAAAAGAGAACGTCCCACCCTGGATAACAGGCAGTTTATTCCCGAGGGGGGACTGCTGAATCAGCGTACACAATCCCGAAGTAAAAAAGATGGTTGAGATTAACAACGCCAGTTCTTCGGGGGGAAGACCCATGGCGCCGCCAACGATGAACGGGATGAGTACGGTCGCCCCGAACATGGTCAAATACTGCTGGATACCCAGCAGTACGGCAAGGCCCCATTTGGGCTTGCTCCCGATGGGGTAAACAATCCAATGTTTGTGTTCACTTTTTTCTTCGCTCATGGTACTTGCCCCTCCTTCCTGTTTGCCCATACAATTGGGTCTGGTTAACATTGACGATTTCGTAAAAAGCCCAACTTCGGCGTTGTGCTACATGTTGCTGTCATTCAACGGTCAGAACTATTAGTCCTTACGGGCGATATTTCGCCTTCGGCTGTCATTAGCGCTTCGCGCGACATTTGCCCCTACGTGCGATACTTGTTGAGCTATAAGCTTTAAGCTCTATGCCGCTTGTAGCTTACCCTTAAAGCTTATAGCCACCCTCGAACCCTGCTCTATTACGGCAGTTGCCGGCAAATCTCCGTATACATTTCAGGTCTTCTGTCCCGAAAAAACTGCCAACCATCCCTGACTTCACGGATCAAATCAAGATCAAGGTCTGCGATAACGACTTCATCCTTGTCTTCGCTGCCTTTTACGAGCATTTCGCCGCGCGGGTCGACAAAGTAGCTGGAACCGTAAAACCGTCCGAATTCCCAGGGCTTTTCGACACCGATTCTGTTGTTTGCACCAATAAAAACACCGTTGGCCACAGCCTGGGCGGGCTGTTCAAGTTCCCAGAGATACTGGGATTTCCCGGCGGTTGTTGCGGATGGATTGAAAAGGATTTCGGCGCCGTTGAGAGCCAGAATTCTGGCACATTCGGGAAAGTGCCTGTCATAGCAGATGAAGATACCGATCTTGGCATAGGCGGTCTGAAATACCGGGAAACCGAGATTGCCCGGTTTGAAATAGAATTTTTCCCAGAAACCGGGCCATGTGTGAGGGATCTGAACTTTCCTGAACTTGCCCAGGTATTTACCATCGGCGTCGACAACTGCGGCCGTGTTGTAATAAACACCATGCATGGCTTCCTCGTAAACGGGGATGATCATCACCATATTGTATTTCTTGGCATATTCGGCCAGCAGCTCGGTGGTGGGGCCTGGCACGGTTTCGGCTGTTGCATACCACTTGGTGTCCTGCTCACAGCAGAAATAGGGTCCATAGAATATTTCCTGTAAACAGAGGATATTCACACCTTTTTCCCCTGCCTCTTGGATGAGGGGAATATGTTTCTCGATCATGGCGCGCTTGATTTCGGAGGGTGTTCCGTCGTGTTTTGGATTCGAGGCTTGAATATGGGCGCACTTAATAAGTCGTGGCATGTCGGTCCCCTTTCCTGTTACCTGAGGTAGTATCTAAATTGTAGCTATTTTTGGTTCAACATGTATCTTATGTAGGGATTCTGCGTCAAGTGTTTTTGGTGTAATTTGTATTGTAAAAGCATGGCATATTTTCTATATGTTTTTTTTGTCGGACATATGTCATTATATGCCCAGAGTTTGTTTATAAAAAGGAGGCCATTGAGTGAATTGTGCAGATCATTTCAAGCAGATGAACAAGGGATTTGATTTTGGACAGGCCCTGGCAGAGGTTGACCGCTGTCTTCTTTGCCATGACGCGCCCTGTTCCAAGGCATGCCCTGCGGAAACAGACCCGGCTGGATTCATTCGAAAATTCCGGTTTCGAAATATCACAGGGGCCATTCGAACGATTAAGAAAAACAACATTCTCGGTGGTGCCTGCGGCGTGCTCTGCCCCACAGCCGAGCTGTGTGAAAAAGAGTGCAGTGCAACGGGTATCGGTCGGCCCATCGCTATCGGCAAGATCCAGCGATTTCTTATCGAACATGCCCGGGAAATGGATTTCAGGGTGTTCGAGAAAGCAGAACCGCGGCCTGAAAAAATTGCCGTGGTGGGATCGGGGCCGGCGGGATTGAGCTGTGCTGCGGAACTGGCCAAGGACGGTTATCAGGTAACGATTTTTGAAGCACGCAAGGAGCCCGGCGGTGTACTGCGTTATGGTGTTGTTTCGTTCCGTTTTGACCGGGACTTTCTGGGGGCCGAGATGACGGATATCAAAAATCTGGGGGTTGAATTCAAGTGTTCCTCTCCCATTGATAGCCGGGAAGGCGCAGAGGATCTCCTCAAGAAAGGCTATCAGGCCGTGTTTCTGGCGCCTGGATTGTGGGACGCCGTGAGCCTGAGAGATGCGGGACCACCTATCAAGGGGCTTTACAGTTCCGTGAAGTATCTGGAGGGATTGCGTGATGGAAGGCTGGAATCTTTTGCAGAGGAAATTGAAAACAAGACGGTGGCTGTCATCGGCGGCGGTTCCGTGGCTATGGATTGCGTGGAATCGGCTGCCAGACTGGGGGCCAAAGATGTTTATCTTGTTTACCGACGCTCTTACACCCAGATGCCGGCTGAAGAGGATGAAAGAATCGCGGCGCTGCAGAAGGGTGTCCACTTTCTGCTGCTGAACCAGCCCATGGATTTTGTCATCGATGAAAACAAGCGTGTAAAGGGTCTTAAACTTGTCCGTACGGCCCTGGGCGGCGTGGATGCATCCGGCCGACGCTCACCGGTCAACATCGAGGGCTCCGAATGGATTCTGGACGCCGACGTGGTCATAGAAGCCATCGGCAACAAGGCTGATGACCAGTCGCCGGCGTGGTATCCAAACATCAAACTGAACGCGAAAAATCTCATCCAGGCGGATTCCAAGACAGCTAAAACGTCGGTGGAGGGAATTTTTGCCGGCGGTGATATCGTCAGGGGACCGGCGCTGGTGGTTAACGCCGTACAGGACGGGAAGGTGGCCGCACGGAGTATTAAGGAATACCTGAATAAATTTTCATGATTATCAGCACTCAGGAAGCATGAAACAATACAGATCCATTGAAATGTCATGACTTTTTCTCTAAAATTAATGAAAATTTATTACCAATAGGAGGTAATATAGTGTCCAGTCAACCCATCGATCTATCCATTGAATTTTGCGGGAAGACGTTTTTAAACCCATTTCTGCTCTCCTCGTCACCGGTGTCCAACAGTGCTGAAATGGTTGCCCGATCTTTTGAAGCCGGTTGGTCCGGCGTGATGTTCAAAACGCTCAACTCGGATCGGCTGAAAATCATCCACCCATCCCCAAGGATGAACGCTTTTCATTATGGTGCCAAACGGGTCGTGGGGGTTCAGAACGTGGAACAGATTTCCGATCGGCCCTTGAAGGACAACCTGGCCGATTTTCTCTATCTGAAAAAACATTATCCAGCGCACATTTTGATATCCAGTATCATGGGGTTTTCCAATGAAGAGTGGGCCTATCTGGCCAGGGTATCCGAGGACAATGGTGCGGACATGTTGGAACTCAATTTTTCCTGCCCCCATATGTGCATCGAGGGATCGGGGCATCATGTGGGTCAGGCGTTTGACCTGATTGAAAAATTTACCATGACGGTCAAGAACACGGTTTCCATCCCGGTGATCGCCAAGATGACCCCCAACATTACGGATATGACGGAACCGGCTATTTATGCTAAGAATGGTGGCGCTGACGCCATCTCCGCCATCAACACAGTGAGCGGCATATCAGAGGTGGGTCTGGAAGACCTGGTTCCAAAACCCAATATATTCGGCATAGGGGCTGTCAGCGGCACATCCGGGCCGGCCATCAAACCCATCGGGCTGCATTTCATTGCCGACATGGCCAGGTGCGAAGGTCTTGCGCTGCCACTCTCCGGGATCGGAGGCATCGAGACCTGGATCGATGCCCTGGAATACATCCTGCTGGGTGCCTCGACGATACAAGTGACCACCGGCATCATGCACTACGGCTACCGAATTGTTGAAGACATGATCGAAGGGTTGTCGGACTTTATGGCCCAGCGCGGCATAACACGGGTCAGCGATCTGGTGGGCAAGGCACTGCCAAACCTGAAAACCACCGATCATTTTGATCTGAACCGCCAGGGTATTGCTCAGTACGATCTCGATAAATGTGTGGGGTGTGGTCAGTGTTACACCGTATGCACCGATGCCGCCGGCCAGGCAATCGAGTGGGATGCAATAGCGCGCAGGCCGAAACTGATGGAAGACAAGTGTTTGAGTTGCATGCTCTGCAGCTTTGTTTGTCCCGTGCCCGGGTTGATTTCGTTTAAGGAGATGCCGGCAGCATGGCGCCGTGACGAGACGCGGGTAATGGATAAAAACCTGGAGAGTGAGATCAAGTTTGAAGCATTTACCAAGGAGGGACCCAATGAGTGTACTTATTAAAGACGGTACGATTGTAACCTCGACCGGGCGGTATGTTGCGGACATTTATACGGAAGGTGATAAGATCAAATCCATTGGAAAGGGTCTTGACGTTGTCGCAGACGAAACCATCGATGCAAAAGGGAAATATGTGCTTCCCGGAGCCATCGATCCCCATACGCATATCTCCATGCCGTTTATGGGAACGAGTGCACAGGATGACTACGAAACCGGTACCATCGCAGCCGCGTGTGGGGGTGTCACCACGGTGGTCGACTTTGATCTGCAGCAAAAAGGTGAATCCCTGCTGGAGGCTCTGGAGAGGAAAAAATCATGGGCCGAAGGAAAAGTGGCGGTGGATTTCTCATTGCATCCTGCTGTCATGGATCCGAGACCGGAGGTTATCGAGGAGGTCAAAAAGGCAATCCTGGATTACGGCACACCCAGCTTTAAGATATTCATGGTATATGATTTCAGGGTGGATGATGCCACTATGATCAAACTCCTGGAGGAGACGAAAAAATATGGCGGGCTGGTACAAGTCCACGCGGAAAATGTCTACATCATTCAGCACATGAACGAAGTGCTCGAAAAGGAAGGAAAGCTGGCACCCTATTACCATGCCGTCAGCCGGCCCAATATTGCCGAAGAAGAGGCTGTTTTCAGGGCCGCTAAAATGGTGGAACTGACCGGTTCACGGATTTATATTGTTCATCTTTCTTCCAAAGAAGGGCTTTTCAGGGTTAAGGAAGCCAGAGATCACGGCATCGATGTGTTTGCAGAGACCTGCCCCCAGTATTTACTTTTGAATGAAGATCGCTACAAGGAGGCGGATTTTAACGGCGCCAAGTACGTCATGTCACCGCCACTGAGAACAGAAGAAAGCAGCGAGGCTTTGTGGGGGGGCTTGAAGGGTGGGGATCTCCAGGTGGTTGCAACGGATCATTGCCCGTTTGACTTCCATGGTAAAAAAGACATGTTTGGAAAGGATGACTATAAAAAAATTCCCAATGGTGCGCCAGGCATCGAAACACTTCTCATGCTCATGCATACGGAAGGTGTTGTCAAAGGCCGCATCAGCCTCGAACGGATGGTGGATGTTCTTTCTACGGGAACTGCCCGGATGTTTGGATTAAAGGACAAGGGTGAAATCATCGTGGGCAAGGATGCCGATATCGTTGTATTCGATCCGGATCAGAAATTTACAATTACCCAGGATAAACTTCATATGAATGTCGATTACACACCTTATGAAGGTATGGAAATGACCGGTATGCCGTATGCTGTTTATTCCAGAGGCAAGCGGGTTGCCGAGTGGAATGGCGAACAGGTTGCCTTTGTCGGCGAAATAGGCAGGGGCCGATTCGTCAAACGGGAACCCTTTGAAGGGTTTTAATGTCAATTGATTCAAGTTATAAGCCATAAGCTGTAAGCGCTAAGATGCTTATAGCTTACAGCTGCTCCTATTCCATGAAAGGTAGCCATGACAGATCAAATTGCCAATGTTCAGGACTACACGCATCCCCGTATAAAAGAGTTGAGTGAACTTCTTGATGCAGTGCATCAGTTGAGCGACACCCGATGCTCCGATGAATTGTATGGAACGTTTGCCGACATACTCAGCAGAAAACTGGGTGCCGATGCCATCGCTATTTTCAATTTCAATCAGGAGATCAACAGCTTTAGCCTTGTTTACAACCAGGGATTCAAGGTCTGGAAAGATGAACTCAAAAGTGGGGGTGGCTTTTTATCCCGGCTGCGTCAAAACGGCCTTCTACCCATGGAAGCCATTGATGATATTCCTGAAGTTAAGTCGTTTTTCAAGGTGGAAAAACCAAAAAGCCTGAAATCGGTGACATGGGTCTTGTTGAACATGAAGGAGAATGTCATCGGTCTGGTGGCGTTGAACAAATCTTTTAAGGCAATTTCCAAAAATGAATTTCATCTCGACTTTTTAACACGGATCTGTATGCATGCGGCCGTCTCCATCAACAGCTGCCTCCTGTATGAACAGCATAAAAAAGAAAAGGAGGATCTGGACAAGACGCTTAACAACCTGTCTCTTCTTTATAATATCGGGCGGGCCATGACCTATATCAGTGATCTCAAGAGCCTTTTGAAGTACATACTGAACCAGGCGATCGAGGTGACGGTCGCCGAGAAGGGCTCCATCATGCTTCACGACCCGGATACGAACCAGTTGAGCGTTCGCGTACTGGCAGGCTTGCAAGACAAAGAGTACCAGCGGAAAGTCAACAACAATGAAATCAAGTGCAAAACCTTCGAGCCGGGTGAAGGTGTTGCCGGGACCGTGTTCCAGACAGGGGAGCCGACCTTCATCAACAAAACCGATGGAGACAACAGATTTGTCGGGGGCAGTGCATCCTTTGCAGACTCCATTGCCTGCATCCCCATGAAAGTGTACGATGACATCATCGGTGTTATCAATGTCACCAACAAGAAGACCGGCGGCGGTTTTACGGGTGAGGATATCGAGATGCTGGGGGCGGTGGCAGACCAGGCGGCAATCTCCATCAGCAAGGCGCAGTTGTGGGAAATGGCCATCAATGACTCATTGACCGGTCTGCATGTGAGGCGCTATTTCATGGCCAAGCTTCAGGATGAAATTCACCGTACTCAGCGGTATAAAAAAAGTTTGTCCGTGGTCATGGGAGATCTGGATCAGTTTAAAACCGTCAATGATACATACGGGCATACTGCCGGAGACAAGGTACTGAAAGCCGTTGGCGCCTTCCTGCAGAAAAGTGTTCGAGACGTGGACAGTGTCGGTCGATACGGCGGTGAAGAATTTATCATGTTTCTGCCGGAAACCGTCAAGGAAGCCGCCTTTATTCTGGCTGACCGCCTTCGCAAAGGTGTCTCCGAAATTGTGGTCGGCAGCCTGCCGCCGGTGACCATCAGTCTGGGTATCGCAACGTTTCCCGATGATGGCAAAAACATCGATGATCTGTTGCAACGGGCCGATGCGGCTTTGTATGCGGCCAAGGAAAACGGGCGGAATCAGGTGGTGGTCTATACCAAAGAAATTCCTGTTCCGGAAAAAATAGGGGACGTCCTTGACTAATTGGACTTACGCGTCTGGCTTGTCTATACATAACTCATCTCACATTTAGTTCCCCTCGTGTAATAAGTGCAATTAGTCAAGGACGTC
>CAWKCS010000038.1:0-21085 GCA_963848165.1 uncultured delta proteobacterium
GCTTGACTTAGCATTGGCTTAACTATATCTTGCGTCGGCACATTCAGATATAGGATTATGAAACGAAAAACATCCAAACGGAATACCTGGCAGGACCATTATTCCCGCAAGGCACAAAAGGAAAAATACCCGGCAAGATCCGTTTACAAGTTACAGGAAATCCAGAAAAAATACCGCCTCATACGTAAGGGTGACAGGGTATTGGATCTCGGATGTTCCCCGGGGTCATGGCTGGCCTATGCGGCAGCGTTGACCGGTGAAGGCGGCAGGGTTGTCGGTATCGATCTCAAACCGGTTTCGATTCAACTGCCGGCGCATGTAACGGTTTATAAAGGAGATTTGCTGACCCCTGGAGAGGTGCTGATGGAGAAGCTGGGACAACGGTTTCATGCCGTTATCAGTGATATGGCGCCGAATACCACCGGGAACAAAGATGTGGATGCCGCCAGATCGTTTGATCTTTGTGAAGCGGCACTCACACTTTCCCAGGAGGTTCTGGTTCCCAATGGATCGTTCATATGCAAGATTTTCCAGGGAGAATTGTTCACACTGTTTTCAGACAGGGTTAAGGCGTGTTTTAATCAGCAGCATATATTCAAACCTCAGAGCAGTCGTAAGGCCAGCAAGGAAATATATATCATCGGCATGGGAAAGATTGGTTCATAATTGTGTTTAGTGTTTGGTATTTGGTGTTTAGCGGTTGGACTGTTTTATCATCAGCGAGGCGTTAGCCCCTTCTATACGGCAGCAAAATACAAAACACAAAACACAAAACACAAATATTTCAGGAGGTAATGATGTCAGGACACAGTAAATGGTCTTCCATAAAGCATAAAAAAGGGGCGGCAGATGCCAAGCGTGGAAAGATATTCACGAAGCTGATCAAAGAAATTACTGTTGCAGCCCGGATGGGCGGTAGTGGAGACCCGGATGCTAATCCGAGACTCAGAACAGCCATATTGGCGGCTAAGGCTGAGAATATGCCCAAAGACAACATCGAGCGGGGGATTAAAAAAGGCACAGGGGAACTGGAAGGTGTTGACTACGAAGAAAACACCTATGAAGGGTATGGCCCCGGCGGTGCGGCGGTTCTGCTGGAATCTCTGACCGACAATAAAAACAGGGCCGTTGCGGATATCCGCCACATTTTCGCTAAATGCGGTGGAAATCTGGGTGAAAACGGCTGTGTCTCCTGGATGTTCGACAAAAAAGGTTATATCGTCGTGGAACGCTCCGCCATCGATGAAGATTCCCTGATGGAGACGGCCCTCGACGCCGGCGCAGAAGATGTTCGGGAGGACGACAGTAATTATGAAGTCATAACGGCCCCTGAAGATTTCGAAGCCGTCAAGGCCGCTATTGATGAAAAAGAGATTCCCTATCTGGATGCCGAAGTGACCATGCTGCCCCAGACAGCCACCAGTCTTCAGGGGAAAGAGGCTGATCAGATGATCCGGCTGATGGATATGTTGGACGACTGTGAGGATGTTCAGAAGGTCTATACCAATGCGGATATACCGGATGAAATGGTATAACTTGGAGCAATAAGCATAAGCTGTAAGCATAAGCAGCTTATAGCTGCTTATGGCTTACAGCTTATCGCTCTATTTTGATAATGCAATCATCCTTTCCACCGCCCGAAGCGCGGGTACGCGAACGTCTTCTGGAACCTTCACTTCACCTTCCATCTTTTCGAGACTGTTCAGGATGTCCTGGAGCGTAATTTTCTTCATATTTTTACAGGTCATTTTTTCCGAAGCCGGAAAAAACTGCTTGTCTGGATTGGCTTTTCGAAGCGGATGAAGCAGCCCTGTCTCGGTTCCGACAATAAAAGCTTTGGCGTCTGATTCCCGGGCATGGCGAAGCATGCCTGATGTGGAGGTGACAATATCGGCCAGTTCGAGAATTTCCGGTCGACACTCGGGGTGTGCCATGAATACCGCTTGGGGGTGCGCGTCACGGGCGATCTGTACATCTTTGGGTTTCAGGCGTTCATGGGTAGGGCAGTAACCATCCCAGACATGAATCTTCTTGGTAGTCTGTGAGGCCGCATACATGGCCAGATTTCGGTCCGGCGTCATGAGCATTTCCTTCGCGTCCAGGCTGTTGGCCACTGCCACGACATTTGCGGAGGTACAGCAGATGGTGGACAAGGCCTTTACGTCCGCCGTGGAGTTTACATAGGTTACCACGGGCATGGGGGGCAATGACGCAATTTTGGCCTTCAGTCCTTCGGCGGTTATCATATCCGCCATAAGACACCCGGCATCATGACGGGGCAGCAAAACGGTTTTGTGAGGCGACAAAATCGAAGCCGTTTCCGCCATGAAGTGAACACCGCAGAACAGGATCACGTCGGCCTCTGTACTGGCCGCGCGGATACTCAACTCAAGGGAATCTCCACAGAGATCCGCGAGGTCCTGAATTTCAGGGGGCTGGTAGTTGTGTGCCAGCATGATGGCATTACGTTTTTTTAAAAGAGCCCTTATTTTTTCTTTCATTATATCTCCCAACCCGGACAAGCCGGAAATAAAGAATTACAAGTAAATCCCAAATTACAATCTCCAAATCCGTACAAAATATTTGATCATTATGTTTTGGGCTTTGGATATTATTTGGTTTTTGATATTTGGTGCTTGGAATTTCTTTAAATCAAGATCTCTTCCCACTTAGGCAGCTAATTTAGCTAAAGCAGTATGGTTATGAAATACGGTTATTCGGGTGCATCATCCAATCGTAATATATCGACACCCTGGGGTATCTTAAAGGTAAAGAAAGCATCGTCAAACGATTCGTTGAATTGCGGATCCACGAGCTCTATGCGGGTGACGTCGTCATAGGCATTGTAGGTGAAAACCTGAGCGATGTGGAATGTGGTTCTGGAAACCAGCAGGTGTACATAGGCAATGTCCCAGTTCTTTTCCAGAGGCACCAGTTTCAGGTTGTAGTAATCGCCGAACCGAATATCTTCCAGGGTTATGTCGAAATCCTTTCTGAGCAGACGGATGTCGGAAAGAAATCCCGCGCCTTTGCCCTCACTGAAAAAGGTGGACGCCTGTCCCAGCATGACCTGGTTATCCTCGGGCCGATACATCCACAGCTGAATGCCATCGGTTACGATGAGCTGCGATTCCGGTTTCAGGTATTCCCATCTCATCTTTCCGGGGTACCGGACATAAAGTTTTCCTGAGGCTGAATCCGTTATTTCCATGGCCTTGATGGTGGATGCCTGAATAAAGGAGGCTGAAAAATTGGAGGCCGTATAGATTTTTTCCACGTGTTCCAGGATCTCGTCAATGGACATGGAGGGTAGCGCCGCTTCTTCCGAGTGGGCGGAAAAAGGGAGTGCCATCATCAGGATGATCAGAATAAGGTTTCTCAAGTTCATGGTCAATTCTCCAAGAAGCTGTCTCAAAAATGTCCTTTGGCCCAATCTCTGTGTTGGGCTCATGTTCCAACTCCTCAAAATACTACAGTATTCCTCCGGGTTGAATCAATCACCCGCCTTGAGCTTGAACCAAAATCCTGTTTTTGAGATAGCTTCTAAAAATTGTTACACGATTATATCTGACGCGGCTTCGCCGCTTATTATACATATCCGGCCCTTTCGGGGCGGATATGTATTTACATGCTCCTGTTGAATAAGGCAAGACCGATATCATCCACAAGGGTTACCTGAAGAAGGAGGGCCTGTTTATCCATGTGTGGTATTCGGATACCATGTGCCATGAATGTTTCGATGGTATGCTCCCGACGATAGGCTTCAAAGCGTTCATTTTGCTGGAGGTGTTGCAGACACCTTTGTTTACGCTGCGTGAGCGATTGAAACAGATCGGCGTCATTTCGGGATTCTTCCAGGAACCGCAGTGAAAAATAGAGATATTCATCGAATTTCTTGCTGCGGACTTCCATCTTCAGAAAAAGATTTCTTATAAATGAAATGTCTCGCTCATGGAGATCCATAACCATGTTGCGAAGCCATACCTTGTATCTTCGGCCTTGTTTTTCCCCTGCGGTACGGTCGATGACTCTCATGAGTTCAGGGTCCGGATGTCTGGTGATATTGAGTCGCGCCAGAAACGCCCGGGCACCGTTTTCCAGTGTTTTTATCGTCAGAACAGATTGCAGGCCGTCGAAACGAAAAAGGGTTTTTCCCCGGCAGGACAATACGTGTTCCAGGATGGTCTGTTCGTCTTTTTGTTGAAACATTTCCGATTGGAGTCGATCTTCCAGTCTCAGTTGGATGGATTCGTCCGGAAAATATATCAACTCGATGAGAGAATCGCTTTCGCAACTGGATGGATCCGTTATGAGGGTTTGCAGTTCACGAATGTCGGTAATGGAAATCGTCGAGAAAATAAAGTGCCGGCTGTCCTGACTGACATGCAGCCCTTCTTCGAAAATAGCCTGGATAGCCAAAGCGAATTTTCGGCATTTTAAACGGGCATCAGGCATGCTTGGCCCGATAAAGAAAAAGCAGGGCACCACTACCCATCATGGCAGCGCAAAGTAACTGCCCCATGGTAAGCGACATGAGAACAAAGCCCAGGTGTGCGTCCGGTTCGCGGAAAAATTCGATAAAAAATCGCACAATACCGTAACCGGCCAGATAGATTGCAAACAGACCACCTACCGGCAATTTTATTTTCCTTATGGACCATAAGAGGATAAATAGAAAGATGCCTTCAAAAAAAGCCTCGTAAAGCTGTGTCGGATGGCGTAATGCCAGACCCGGGGCGTTGGGGAAAAACATGCCGATGGCTTTCTGCGTGGTTCTACCGTAAAGTTCGGTATTGATAAAATTGCCCAGTCGTCCAAAGGTATACCCCAGGGGGATGACGGGGATGAAAAGATCCGAGATTTCCCAGAAGCCCAAGCGGGCTTTTCTGCAGTACCAGAAAGTGGCCAGGATGACACCGATAAGTCCGCCATGATAGCTCATTCCGGCGATGCCCACGAACCGGATACCATTGGAAAACTCAAAAGGCAGCAGGATTTCAAGAGGGTGCGACAGATAGTAGGAGGGATTGTAAAATACCACGTACCCGAGCCGGGCACCGAGAATCAGGCCCACAATCATGGCGGTTATGATATCGTTGAGCTGCTGTCCGGAAAGATGGAAACGGTCTTCTGTGCGAAGGCGATACCGGACCATGACATAGACGATGGTAAATGCCACCACATACATCATGCCGTAATAGCGCAATGATATGGGCCCGATTTCAAAAATAACCGGGGATAGATTCTCAGGAAGATGTTGCCACCAGTACTTAAAAGCCATGATATCGTATTATCGCAATTCAAGTGAGAATAAAAGCAGTAAAAAAGGTGGCAGAAACCTGCCACCTTTTTGAGATTTGATTTACCCGTGCCGTTCTTTGTATACGCCAGATAACATCGCGTAGCGATGTTATTGTTTGTTTCCCTGTATCATGGCGCTTTTTCGCTGCTGGTGCATTCTTTGACGAAAGGCCTTGATCTTCTGGAATCGCTCAGGTCCCAGTATCTCCCTTATCTGGACATAATATTGGAATCTTTCCCGGGAAAGATTCGCTCTGGCTGATTCGAGTTTGTTGAACTGAGCCATGAGAGCGGGTTCGTCCAAGGTCTTGCCCTCCATTAGACCGTTTAATTCAAACTGCTCCAACTCGATGGCATGCTTCAACTCCATGAATTTTCGTGCGCGGGTATTGAACGCTGTATCCAGTGTGTCGATCTCTTCCTGGGTGAGGTTCAGATTTTTGACACCGGCAGGGTTCTGCCACCATTTTCCCAAGGGCATTCTGTCATGATTTTTGGGCTCACCGGCCATTCCTTGGGCAACCACCGCCGAAGATGTAAAAACCAGTACCATAACAATCATTACCATGGAAATGTGTTTCAACATATGTTTTCTCCTTTTTTCCCCGATATGTTGGACAGGGGGTCGTTTTCAGTTGTCGGTACAATGTACTCCATAAAATCTTCATCCGGGTCGATCTCGGCAATCGAGATCAAGGATTGAAGTCCTTGTGGCAAGGGGTTTTCAATCAGCCTGTCGATGTCCGACAGAAGCTGTTCGGGGTCGATCGTTTGTTTCTCCACAAAGGACATGTGTTTGTCCTGATCAGGTTTTAGAACAAGGACGGCCGTGACAACCATAAGGACCAGCAGCGCAGGAACTGCTATCCGCACCAAGGGCCTGACATCGAAAAACCATCCCTGAAGAAAACCCGGGTGCCTGTCCGGCAAAACAGGGCGGCTCGTCACGACGGGTGCCGATGCCTTGGCCATATTTCCTACCTGAAGAAGCATCCTGTCCAAACGGTTTTTTTCAGCCATGCACACGGGACAGGCTGCCAGATGTGCCTGCTGATCACCCGATAGATCGGAGAGATCCACAAGGGATTGCAGGATCTGCGCTTCTGCCAGGTGTTTATTCGATGTGGCAATCAAATTCATTCTCCTTTTAGAAAGTCTTGAAAAGCCCGGTCCTTTTTAAATTTGGATAGAGCGCGATACAAATGTGTCTTGATGGTACTTTCACCTTTTCTCAAAGCGATTGCGATTTCATTTATTTGCAGCTGATCCATAAACCGAAGTACGAAGACATCCTTTTCCATCGTGGACAGTCTGGAGAGAAACGTTTCGGATTCCTGAAGAAATCGTTTCCGGATCAAGGCTTCGAGGGGACCTGATTCGGTTTGCGCATGTGTATCGACATGGGAATCCACCTCATTATTGGGGATGCTCTTGAACAGGTGCGAAAATTTCCGGCGGCGATGAAAGTCGCGTACCCGGTTGACAGCGATCCGAAAGAGCCAGCCCTTGAAGTGATCTTCGTCTGCCAGGCTGCCTAAGCCTTTGTAGGCCTTCAGAAAAACTTCCTGGGCCAGGTCCTCGGCATCCATGCGACGCTGTGTTCGATAATAGATCATGCGAAAAATATCTCCGTAATAAAGGCCGGCCAACTGCTCAAAAGCCTCCCTGCTGCCGTCTTTTGCCATTTTAACCCAGGTTCTCTCCTGTTGGGCTTTTGTCGAAGAAGGTCTGATTTCCTTTTCCTTTTTTGTTTTTTGCATCAGTGATAACCCGGGTGACTCAAAAACCCCTTTTGAAGATTCAGGACGTGTCAATCAATGAAAAGGTCTACAAAAACCTTTACGTCTTTCAGGATTGACGTATTTTTGATAATGATTATACCTGAAAATTATACATACAGACAGGAAATGCCAAGTGAAAACCATTCATACCACCATTATTGGTGATGCCGGTGATATGCCGGCCGTCTCTTCCGAATCCGTCGATCTGGTGGTGACATCGCCTCCCTATCCCATGATCCATATGTGGGACGATCTTTTCTGCCGCCAGAATCCTTCCATCCGCAATCACCTGGATGATTCAGAGGGCATGGCTGCCTTTGAATTGATGCACCGGGAACTGGACAGGGTCTGGGACGAGGTTTTCAGGGTATTGAAAACCAATGGATTTGCCTGCATCAACATGGGTGATGCTACCCGCAAACTGGGGGATGACTTCTGTCTTTATCCCAACCACGCCCGTGTTCTCCAACGTCTGACAGCCATGGGATTGCACGTGTTGCCCGATATCTTGTGGCGAAAACAGACCAATGCTCCCAACAAGTTCATGGGTTCCGGAATGCTGCCGGCCGGTGCCTACGTGACACTGGAGCACGAATACATCCTCGTGGTGCGCAAAGGCTCCAAAAGATGTTTCGATTCCGCCGAAGAAAAGAATCGTCGTCGGGAGAGCGCCATTTTCTGGGAAGAACGGAATCAGTTCTTTTCGGATATCTGGACGGACCTGAAAGGGGCGGGGCAGGGATTGAAACAGGGAGAATCCCGCGCGAGAAGCGCGGCCTTTCCTTTTGAGCTGGCCTATCGGCTCATCTGTATGTATTCCATCAAACAGGATGTCATCCTGGACCCTTTTTTAGGCACCGGCACAACCCAGGCTGCGGCCGCCGCTGCCTGCCGCAACAGCATCGGTATCGAGATGGATGCCTCATTGTTACCGGCTATTGGAAAATGGCCGCACGATATTGTCGTTTTTGCCAACCAATATCACGACCGACGGCTTGCCAGACACATGGATTTTGTCAATGACCGCATTGCCGGGAATAAGTCCTTGAAATATCGGAATCGGTTTTACGATTTTCCGGTGATGACCTCCCAGGAGACCGATCTCCATATCCACAAACTTGAAAAAACCATCGATTTGGATGACAACAGGATTGAGGTGCACTACGCCGGGAAACCCCATCCTAAAGACGAACGTCCAACATCGAACATCGAATGAAAACGACCATTGAAGAACAATGATAGGTATTCAATGTGCATTCGTTTTTTTGCACCGCGTTATTACGGGGGAACAACAGACTCTGATTTATCCTACTCAGTATTCTGGGATAGATAAGCTTCCAGACGTTTGCCTGTTGCCAGGCCGATATCGATAGCGGCTTCGACCACGGCGTTTTGGGCTGCCATCTCTTTCGAACTTGCAAATGCCTTGGATTCACTGCTCCCGCCGGCAATGGTGTTGGATGTCCAAAGATCTTCAATGCCATATGTATAAGCGGCAATATATTGAAATTGATCCCAAATTTGCTTTCCTTCGTGCAACGCGATCGTTGCTGTAAGCCTGAACCGGGTTGCATTGATGACTGGATTCAATTCGAAATCATGACGTGATATGGCTTTGGCAAAGGCGCCATTAAAGGCTGGTCCATGGGGGGTATTGCCATGCAGATTGATCGTTCGTGATCGTTTCTCAAGACCTTGTTGTTTCAGGCTGACTGCCGCCGACAGGGCCTGGGTATTCTGGATGACGGGGTGGTTTAACGCCACATTGTCGGAAATGCCGGATAGAAGGGTTTGGACCCGGCTGATTTTTTCAAAAGCCGCCATGGGCTGGTTCCGGTCGAGTTCCGCAAGAGCATCCTGGTACAGTGCCAGGGCAAGGGTGCCATCTCTTTGTGCAGTTTCCGACTGCCGCTCCTTTTCTTTTTGGGCGGATGTCCTGGGGAATCGGCACAACACATAAACGGCATAGGTCTCTTCATAAAAATTGCCTGCTGTACGGCTTGTCTTGACGTAGTATTCATCCGTCACTTCCAGAAAGGATATACTGGCGTCGGTAGATGATCGGGTTTGTTCATTTACAAATGTGCTGGATTGTGCGGTGCTGTCCTGGATAAAGGTGTCGGTACTGATCCGGATACCGATATAAGAAGATGCCTGGTTGGCTGCATCCTGCCGGGCCTGGTCCCGGCCTTCTTTCAAGGATTTGGCGCGGTCGGTGAGACCCACAAAATAGAGATATTCGGGATGGGTGACCGCCTGGGATATCCATGCCGGTGGGCCGGAATCTCTTGATTCTTCCTTCACGATGAGTTGCTTTGGACCGCCGCATCCAATGGCGGCAAGCAGGATCAAGGCAAAGAGGCTCCTAACATATCGAGATATTTTCATTTTACCGGTCTTAGAGCTGTTCCCTGAGTTTTTTGTTCTCTGATTTGAGCTTTTCAATATTTTTCAACTCCCGCAGGTAGTCTGCATCGGATGACAAGGCAAATGCTTTCTTGATGCACTTCTCGGCATCCTCGAATTGCGCGGTGTATTCGTATGTCAGCCCCAGGTTCCAGTAAGCCAGCGCAGCCACTTTGGGAGATATGTCCGGGTTGGTGTCTGCCATTTCAGCGGCCGATTTGAACTGCAGCAGGGCATCATTCCAAAGACCTGCCTGAGCATAGCTGATCCCGGCCTCCATCATGGGCAGGTCTCCGTCTTTCTTGAAATTGGCGGTGACAACATCTTTCCAGGGCGCAATGGCCCGGATGAGATTTGTGGCCACTTCCTTCATACAGGTATCCAGCATCAAATTGCCGTCAATTCTGGCGGGTAGATCATCTATGGCACTGGTAGCGCCGTTTCGTTTGCTTTCAAGGGCTTTGGAGCGGAGGGTCTCGCCGGTTTCGATGTCGACAATGTCAAAAGCCGCCCGCACAACCGCCATACCTTGGCGGTAATATTGGGTACAGTTGTATTTGTATACTTTCTTTTTGACCGTTTTGGTGCACTCACGGGTCTCCCTGTCCAGATTTTCCGTGTAGTTGTAATCAAGAATGTTGCCCATGATAAGGACGGACCCGGTCATGAGCTTTCCCAGTTTTTTTCTGCTGTCATTATCCACGAGATCGGATGTGGACAATTTGAGCTCGGCCATGACCCTGTCCAGGTGTTTGCGGTCGATCACCTTGAAGTAAGCGCTGTCCACCGCCTTTTGTTTGACGTAGGCACTCATTTTATCGGCATGTTGTCCGGATATCTGTCCCACAACCAGCTCATTTTTCCCTTTGAGGTTGATTTCGGCCGGTCGCATTACTGGCACCTTTACGCCCACGGTTGAGCAGCCAATAAGAAGCAGACTGGCGAGGGACAGCGCTATAACAGGGTTCAGACTGAGTTCCGGTTTTCGAGACATGCGGATCCCCCTTCGTGTGATACATAAAGACTTCCTCCATCACTTCAACTGATTGAAAGCATCATCAGTTTTATCAATCATGCTTTCCTTACCTGCAAAATAGTCTGGAATATCAAAGAAAGGGATATCGATTATTCCAAAGTATTCAACAACAAATAGACCTATTAATATCAATATCACGTAACCAACATATTTTCCCATATGAAATTCTCTTAATTTAATTCCTATTCACAAAACTGTGGATAATGCTTAATTGAGCATTCGTCGCATATACAATCTCTGAACTCGGTCTCTGAATATTTTCTTAGATAATTTTCCAACTGATGCCAATAACCTTTTTTATCGCGGATTTTTTTGCATTTTATGCAAACAGGGAATAGACCGCTTAAAGTTTTTATTTGCCCCAACGCATCCTCAAGCTGAAAGATTACTTTTTCCTTTTCCGCTTCTGTCTTTTTGCGAAAATCTATTTCAAACTTTAATTTTTCATAGGATTCTTTTAGGTCTTTGGTGCGAGTCTCAACCTTCTCTTCAAGTTTGTTCTTATAAATGTGCAGTTGTCTCTCCTTTTCTTTACGCATCTGGATTTCATCTTTTAGCTGAATATTTAATTGCTCCAATTTCCGATTACGCTGATGAATAGTACCTATAAAGTGCTGATTGAATTTTCGAATCGTCGCTGCCATCCATTTCATTATGGAAAATGAAATATTGGCACTCTCAGAGAGTAATTTCATAAAGTCATCTTTATTAATAGTAAGAAACCTTGAAGCCTCCATCGTGACTACCGTTGCACTTCTTGGATTGTCATCGACAAATGATAGTTCACCAAACATATCGCCTTGGATAAGACCGGCAAGGAAACTTTGATCTTTTTCATAATAGTCCTTGAAAATGTTTACAGAACCCTCAAGAATTATATAGAATTTTTCTTTTTTATCGCCCTCAGCTATAACAACCTGTCTTCCTTCATAGGATTCAAGTTGGCACGCCTTATTTAATACTATTAGTTCATTTTCATCGAGAGTTTCAAAGTATTTGATACCTTTTAAAAAATTGGTATAGTTATTCATTTGGACCCCAATTAAACATTCATTTGTTTATGCTCATTGTACTGTTTTGCTCAATTACATCCCGCAGCACATCAAGGCATACAGACTTGCAGCAGTGGCCCACAATGGGCAGTTTGCACCCGGTACTATAGGAGAAAAGACCAGTACCAGCAAGTTTGAATTTCTTGAAATCAAGAATTATATCATCACCCTTATCCCGATCCTCATCTGCTATGACCATGCCTAATGAGTCCTTACGAAGATATAATTGAAATATTTATTAAAATTCAGTTGGTTGTAATTATATAAAAGGCCTATATTTTGCCTAAGGAAATCCTGCCAAAATTTGTCAAGATTCGTGTCAAGGTACTGGTAGCTGAACAGGGTATTTTGGCATTTAGAAAGGAAAAAGAAAACAGGGATTACGTTAGTAAGTCCCCGTGATACTTTTGAAAAAATGGTGGAGCTGAGGGGGCTCGAACCCCTGACCTCATGACTGCCAGTCATGCGCTCTCCCAGCTGAGCTACAGCCCCGATTGCATATGGCCACCTAACAAAAAGAAAAAGGCGTGTCAATAAAAACCGCGCAAGAGGATCCACCTTTTCAGTCCAGGGGGTTGGATATAAGGTATTTGTTGGGGGTATGTAGTTGACAAATATGAAATGAGAAAATAGACTAGCTTACTTTTGGATCGAACCCCTGACCTCATGACTGCCAGTCATGCGCTCTCCCAGCTGAGCTACAGCCCCAATTGCATATGGCCACCTAACAAAAAGAAAAAGGCGTGTCAATAAAAACCGCGCAAGAGGATCCACCTTTTCAGTCCAGGGGGTTGGATATAAGGTATTTATTGGGGGTATGTAGTTGACAAATATGAAATGAGAAAATAGACTAGCTTACTTTTGGATTCGACGCATGTTATGCATAAAATCGTGGAGCATTTTATTGTAACTAAATAGCATCGAATTGTATAGGGTAATACAATGAAACAAAACACTTACGGCAAGTACAGGGGCGGCGGAGACGCACGGACGCCCCAATCCAAAATGTTCAGGGATCTGGATGCAACGGAACTCTATTGTGCTCGGTGCAAAATGGCTGTTCCGGTTCGGAAGCGACTTCTGCTCGTTCTCCCCGAAGGGGATAAATACGAGTATTTCTGTCCATACTGTGCTGAAACGGTCGGAGTCAAGATCGACCGAAACCAGCAGCAGACATCACTAATTGTTTAAAGAGGTAAACGAGAATGCTTAGATTAATGCGGGATTACGCCACGAGCTGGATGATAAAAATCATCCTCGGGGCCATTGTGGTGGTATTTGTTTTCTGGGGAGTCGGGAGTTTTCGAAACCGAAAATCCGATGTTATTGCGAGCGTCAATGGTGAAGCCGTCTCTCTTGAGGAATACCGGTCTACTTACAACAATCTGCTGGAGCAGATGCGACAGAGGTTTGGCAATAACCTGAACGAAGAAGTGCTGAAGATGCTTCAGTTGGACCAGCAGGCACTGGACCAGTTAATTGAGCAACGACTCCTGATGCAGGAAGTGGCAAGACTCAATTTCAGGGTAACGGATGAAGAGGTTATCAGGACCATCCAAAATATCAGCTCTTTTCAAACCAATGGCGTGTTCGACAGCCGTCTCTATACGGCTGTTTTGAACTATAACCGGATGACGCCTGAAGGTTTTGAAGCAGCCCAAAAGAAAAGACTGCTTATCGAAAAACTCCGTACGTATCTCTTCAGCAATTTCCAGGTATCGGAAGACGAGGTAAGAGAATATTATGAATGGAAAAACGTAACCGTGTCCATTGATTACGCTCTTTTCGATCCGAAAACATATCAGGAAATCGCGCTGACAGACGAAGCCTTGGAGACGTATTTCAACGACCATAAAGAATCTTACAAAACCGATCCCTTGCTGAAGGTCACGTACCTTTATTTTGATCCGCAAGTTTACAAGACTGAGGTTCAAGTTTCCGCGGAAGATATAGAAACCTATTACTTTGACAATAAAGAAAAGTTTGCAGCACCGAAAACAGTTGAAGCCAGACACATCCTCTTCAAGGTAGATGCCCAAGCGCCCAAGGAAGAGGCTGATGCCGCCAAGGCAAAAGCCGAAGACGTCCTCGGGCTGGTTCGAAAAGGAGAAGATTTTGCGGCCATGGCCAAACAATATTCCGAAGGGCCATCTAAAGAAAATGGCGGTCAATTAGGTGCTTTTAAGAAAGAAGATATGGTGGCACCCTTTTCCGAAAAGGCGTTTTCAATGAAACAGGGTGAGGTGAGTGAGCCGGTGCGAACCCAGTTCGGATGGCACCTTATAAAAGTTGAGAAGATCAACGAGGCATCGGTCCAGTCCCTGGAAGACGCTAAAAAGACCATTCAGAAGACGCTTACAGACGATAAGGCAAAAACCCTGGCTTATGACAAAGCAGAGACGTTTTACGAAACGACCCTGGAGGGGGACCTTCTTGCCGAGGTCGGAAAAGAAATGGGTCTGGAAGTCAGGACCACGGGGCTTTTTTCCATGGTGGGACCTGAAAAAGATATCAAAAACCGGAAAGCGTTTGCCGATGCAGCTTTTGCCCTTTCCTTGAATCAGATCAGTGAAATACAGGAGTTTGATGATGGCTTTTACATTCTTCAGGTTATCGAATCCATTCCCGGAAAGATACCGGAGCTGGCGGCTGTAAAGGAAGCCGTCACCGGGGACCTGATGAAAGAAAAACAGGCTGCCGTGGCAGAGGAAGAGGCAAAAGCGCTCCTGGCTGTTCTGAAAAATTCCCCAATCGCTGATGGCGCAGGGTCCGATACGGGTGTTGCCTTTAAAACAACTGACTATTTCAAGCGCAACGACCAGATAAAGGGTATTGGCTGGGAAAACGAGATTTCCCAGACGGCTTTTACACTTTCATCGACGCAACCGCTTGCGGAGGATGTTATCAGGGGCAAAAACGGGTTCTATGTCATTCGTCTTAAAGATCGAAGATTGCCAGATTCGCAAGGATTTGATAAAGAAAAGAAACAGCTCCAGGAGATCCTGAGCGAGCAAAAGGAATTGAAAGCCTTTAAGTTATGGCTTTCCGAGGCCCGTAAAAAAAGTGAAATTACGGTTCAAGAGGGGTTTGGAAAATAAAAGGGATACTTCCTGTTGGCGGTTGAGGGAGGGGGGATGATATGGCGAAATCAAAACGTGACAGCAGTGCAGAACAATCACATGTCGTCAAAAAATGTCCCGAGTGCTATACCTATATCCCCCTGGATGCCTTAAAATGTCCATCATGCAAGGCAAGGGTTGGCAGGGTCGACAGGCATGGTATGGCTACCAGACATGTCAACTGGGGCAGCTACTTCACCTGTTTTCTTGCCTGGGCGGTACTGGCGATTTACGTTTGGTTCGCTTTTTTTCGATCGTGATAGGGGATGCATAGCATGGCAAACCTTACCAAAAAGGATAAAGCCTTTCTGGTACGACTGGCCCGATCCGTCATCGAGGCGGCGCTGGACGCAGGTCAAAAAGAAGCGATACCGGATGATGTTTCACCGGCGGTCCTGAAAAAAGGAGGCTGCTTTGTAACGCTTCACAAAAAAGGCGCCTTGAGGGGCTGTATCGGTACCATCGAACCGGTGCAATCCCTGGTAAAGAGTGTGGAAGAAAATGCCATCAATGCCGCCTTCAAGGATCCACGGTTTTCATCCCTGAATATCGAAGAACTTCCCGACATCGATCTGGAAGTCAGTGTCCTTTCCGTACCCCAAAAACTGATCTTTAAAGATCCGGAAGACCTCAAGCGTCAACTTAAGCCCGGCATTCATGGCGTAATTCTGTCCAACGGATGGCGGCGATCCACATTTTTGCCCCAGGTCTGGGATCAGCTTCCCGACCCGGAACTTTTTTTAAGGCATCTGTGCGAAAAAGCCGGTCTGCAAGGAGACTGCTGGCGGGATCCGGAAACAGAGATCGAAGTGTACGAGGCTATTTATTTCTCTGACTAAGATGAGCGTTTCAAATTTTAAGAAGATGGGATTTAGAAATAATCTCAATGGATTTGATTCATTTGGATTCTTAAAATTGAAACCCGTTGGGCTTGCCGATCTTACCGCATCTACGGCGTCAGATGCCATACCGCATAGTTCACTATAGCGAAACAGCATCTTCCTTGTAACTACGGCAACCTTGACAATCGCTCAACTTAGGACCAAAAAAGTAACCTCGCGCTTGCTGGCTCTTTGCTCTTAGCTGTTAAGCGACCTAAGAGCCAACAGCCAAGAGCCAACAGCTTACCCTTCGAACCCTGGACCCCTCGGATCCTCGAACCCTTCTTTTAGTACACTGTCTCCCTCGCCAGTACATCCAGTGGAATTTGATCGAGAAATCTTGATGGACGATTCAGGAATGACCCTGATATCCGGTCAAAGAGCTGGCCCGGGTAGGTGATGAACAGGTTCTCTTTGGCCCGTGTTGCCGCCACGTACATCAACCGCAATTCTTCTTCCAGCTCTTCCTGTTTGTTGATGGCATGGGCGGAAGGAAACCTGCCGTCCAGCGCCCAGATGATAAAGACCGTATGCCATTCAAGCCCTTTGGCCGAATGAATGGTCGAAAGGGTGAGACGCTGATCTTCCGGGATTGTCATGGAAAATGTTTCATCCACGGCGGTGGTCGGCGGCTCGATGGCCATATCTGTCAGAAACGATTCCAGGCTTTGGTACCGTTCCATGATGGCCAGCAGTTGCTCGAGATCTCTGGCTCTTTTGGGGTGGTCGTCGTATTTTATTTTCAGGAGTGGCAGGTAGTAGGATAGGACCGCTTCTCCCAGGGCGGATACGGACATTCGGCCGGGATCCATTGAGCTAAGGAGCTTCGCCAGGTCCGCCACCTGCAATGAAATCCGATCGTTCACCGCAGCTGTTTGAAGGCCTTTGACACCATGTTGCTGTGCTTGGACGGCCTTAAAAATATCTTGGGCGCTTTTAGGCCCGATGCGATCCAGGAGCAGAAGGATCCGGTACCAGCTGATGGTGTCCTCGGTATTGTACACTACCTTTAAGTGGGCCAGGACATCCTTGATATGGGCCGAATCCATAAATTTGAAGCCGCCCACCTTGATGAATGGAAAAGCTTCCCTGCTCAATTCGATTTCGAGATCAAATGAGTGAAAACCCGCCCTGAAAAGGATAGCGATTTCATTCAATCGAACACCCTGCAGAGACAAGTCCTTTATTTTGTCGATGACAAACCTGGATTGGCTGTTTTCACTTCCGGCTCGAACCAGAATCGGCAGGTCTTCTCCTTCTATGGAGGAAAAAAGGGTTTTGGTGTATTTTTTGGATGCCCTGTCGATGATGATATTGGTAAGGGTTAAAACCGGTTGGACACTTCTGTAATTTTCCTCCAGACGAATGATGGTTGTATCCGGATATCTATTTGGAAATGAAAGAATATTTTCGACGGCGGCACCTCTGAAAGCGTAAATGCTCTGGGAATCATCACCCACGACCATGATGTTTTGGTGCTGCTGGGTCAAAAGATACAGAATCTCGGCTTGAACCTGGTTGGTGTCCTGGTACTCGTCCACCATAAGGTATTGATACGTGGAGGCCAGCCGGTCCCGGATATTCGCATCTTCGTTCAGGAGCCGGTGTAGATAGATGAGAAGATCGTCATAATCCAGGAGGCTGTGACCGGATTTGTATTGCTGATAATCGTTGTGAAGATTCACCATGGTGTCCATGTGCTGACTCAGATGAGGATGCTCTTCAAAGATGATATCGTCCACAGACAGAACCTTGTTTACGGAAGCGCTGAAGATGCTGGCAAGGGTCCGGTTTTTAGGAAACGAGCGGTCTTTCAGTCCGGCACCCGATTCTTTTTTGAGGATACTGATCAGATTTTCCATATCCACACGATCGATGATGGTAAAGGCGTTGTCCAACCCGATACAGGAAGCATATTTACGCAGAACCGCATTGGCAAACGAGTGAAAAGTCCCCCCTGATACGCTTTCGCAGCGGCTGTCCAGAAGGTCGGAAGCCCGCTTCAGCATTTCCTGAGAGGCCCTGCGCGTGAACGTCAACAGCAGAATGGACGCGGGGGAAATGCCGTCTTGCACCATTCTGGCGACACGGTAGGTCAATGTCCGGGTTTTTCCGCTGCCTGCACCGGCAATAACGAGAAGGGGGCCGTCATTGAATGAAACAGCCTCATACTGAGGCTGATTGAGAACATCTTTATAGGCAATCATTGATTTTTGGCTCATAGGGATTATGTTAGCTTTAAGCTGTAAGCGATAAGCGATAAGCTCTAAGCTGCTTTCAGTTTACGGCTTAATGCTTACGGCTTACAGCTTACTGCTTGTTGTTTACGGCTAACAGCTTATAGACGAGAGCATACGCGAATGTCAAAATAAAATCGCTTTGCGATTTTATCATGCGCGGCTGCGCCGCTTTTTAACAATACGTATGAAACCAGACACAAGGACGACGTTATGTGTAAAAAAATAATCGTTCCCTTTATTCTTTTGATCGTATTTCTTGCTCCATTTTTGCCCCTTGAGTCCAGCACAATCATTTCAGGCATGCCGAAGGCCATGGCGGCATCACAGTCTGCCTGGCCGCATGAAAAAAGTGATTTGCCTTTGGATCCGGCAATCGTTGTGGGTCGGCTCGACAATGGTTTCCGTTATGTGCTGATGCAGAATCAGAACCCCAAGGACCGGGTGAGTATGCATCTGAACATTCAGGCGGGTTCCGCTAACGAGGCAGATAACCAGCAGGGGCTGGCCCATTTTCTGGAGCACATGCTCTTCAACGGGTCGGAACATTTCAAGCCGGGTGAATTGGTACAATATTTTCAAAGCATCGGCATGCAATTCGGTGCTGATGCGAACGCGCATACCGGATTCTTTGAAACGGTGTACGATATTTTCCTGCCGGATGGTCATGAAGAAAGCTTTCGAAAAGGTCTTCTTGTGATGCAGGATTATGCCAAAGGGGCGCTGCTCCTGGAATCGGAGATAGAAAGAGAAAGGAAAATCATCCTGGCTGAAAAACGTCAGAGGGATTCGGCCTCGTACCGTACATTTGTTTCGGGGCTCATGTTTGAACTGCCCGATGCCCGAATTACTCAACGGCTTCCCATCGGAAAAGAAGAGATTATACAGCAGGCAACCCAGGCAGAGTTAAAGGCATACTACGATACGTGGTACCGGCCGGAAACGATGTTTCTGGTGGCTGTGGGTGCGTTTGACCCGGACATGGCGGCAACCCTGATTTCGGAATACTTTGCATCCTTTTCCTCCAGGACGGCGGAAATACCGGAAATTGAATTTGGCGAGGTTCAACACAAAGGCGTTCAGGTGTTTCATCACCATGAAGCAGAGGCCGGCAACACAACGGTTACCATCGAGGTTTTAAGCAAAAAGCCATTAAGGCCGGATACCCTGGCGTTCCGCAAGGAACGCATCAAAAAGCGTATGGCCGACCAGATCGTGCAAAATAGACTCGACGCGCACATCGGCAAACCCGGGACTCCCGGCACGTCCGCCGGCATCGGTTCGGGTCTGTTTGTAAATCAGATAGCCTACGCCATGATATCGGCCGATGGCGCTTCCGATGAATGGAAAGCACTCCTGGGATTTTTAGAACAGAACTTGAGACAAGCCCTGGTCTATGGTTTTACAGCTTCGGAACTGGAAAGGGTGAAGAAGGATTTTATTTCGAATCTTGAACAGGCAGACAACCAAAAAGGAACGAGGGACAGCCAGTCACTGGCCCGTCATATTATAGGGGCGCTTAATTCAGATCGTGTCATGCTTTCACCCACGGATGAAAAGGATCTGATGGTACCGTTTGTGGCATCCCTTACAACCGAGGATGTGAACCGTGCTTTTCAAGAAACCTGGGCCCTGAATCATCGATTGATACAGGTCACTGGAAATGCGGATCTTTCCCAGGAGGGAATTGAACCGGCTTCAGCCATCCTGCAGTCATACCGGGAGAGCATTCAGAAAAAGATTTCACCGGCGATGGCAAAGCAGGATATTCAATTCCCCTATCTGCCGGAACCTGCCGGAAGGGGCCGATTATCAGGAAAACAACTCACGACGACCTGGATATCATCCAGATCGACTATGAGAATGGATTTCGATTGAATCTCAAGAAAACGGATTACAAGGATGATGAGATACTGGCAGCATTGTCTTTCGGGAAAGGGAGGTTCAACGAGCCTCCTGAACTGGCCGGTCTTGCCGAGCTTTCCATTGAAGTCGTGAATGAAAGCGGGCTGGGTTCTCTTGACAGGAGCGCCCTTGAAGCCGCCCTGGCCGGAAAGCAGAGTCAGGTCGTTTTCGGTATCGATGAGGCCATGTTCATGCTGAATGGAGAATCCATACCGGAAGAACTGCCGCTGTTGTTCCAGCTTCTGTATGCGTACATCAAGGATCCCGGTTTTCGGGAAGAGGCATTTGATCTGGTGATGAACCAGTTCGACAATCAATATGAGGAGATTTCACACACCCTCGACGGTGTGATAACGCTTCAGGGGAAAAGATTTCTGGCCGGCGGGGACACCCGTTTTGGTCTCCCCTCCCATGATGGATTCAAAAAACTGCGTCTAGACGATGTACGCAACTGGATCGGCAGGGCGCTGTCCGGCTCTGGTTATGAACTGTCGGTTGTGGGTGACTTTGATATCGACCAGGTTATCGAACTGGCCTCTCAATATTTCGGTATGCTGCCCCCTGCAGAAAATGTGCCCCCCCAAAGAACCGGCGGTCCTGTTTTCCCTTCAGGGGAACACCTGCGTGTAACTGTTGACACCAAAATACCCAACGGGCTGGTGTATGTTTCCTATGCCACCGACGACATATGGGACATCCATAAGACCCGCCGACTGAATGTCCTGGCAGATGTTTTTTCGGAAAGGATGCGGATTCAAATTCGAGAAAAGCTTGGAGAAGCGTATTCGCCTTTTGCATACAACATGACCAGCCGTATCCATGAGGGGTATGGTGTTTTCAATGCCGTTGTCGAAGTTGTTCCGGCCAGGGCTCAACAGGTTGTGGATGAGATCCAAAAAATTGCCGAAGATCTGTCCCTGGGCGGTATATCACCGGATGAAATCAACCGGAGTCTGGGACCGACCCTGAACAGCATCAAGGATATGCGGCAGCGGAACGGGTACTGGTTGAAAACGGTTCTTGTGGGTTCCAAACGAAACCCCGAGAAAATCGAATGGAGTCGCTCCATCGTCTCTGATTATACTGCCATTACATCGGAGGATCTGGAAACCCTTTCAAAGCGATATTTGGTCAATGACAGCGCTGCTTTTATCGTGGCGCTCCCCACCGTTGCAGACTGATTTCCCCTTGACAAAAAAAGGAACACTATGTACTAGATCGCAGGTTATTTGAACCCATGGTTTTTCCCATCGCTATCCAAACCCACGGGCTCAAATAACTTTGCCCTAAAGTGAGCGTGCTAACTTTCGGGAGTGTTCAATTCAGGTTTGTCTTGAGAGTGTTGCTTCGATGTTTAACCACAGATA
>CAWKCS010000039.1:0-33684 GCA_963848165.1 uncultured delta proteobacterium
CGGCAATGGTTGCTTTGGAAGAAGTCGGCCTGGGCACCCCGGAATACGAGGAATTTCAACAATGGCGGGAGTGGCGGAAATACCAGGAATGGAAAAAATAATAGTATAGACTTCATAGTGTCTATAAGATGTGAAGGGAAAAGGGGTTAGCGCTCGCTGTTGCGGTTCAGGTATGGGTTAGACACCAAGTTCGTGGTTTTTCAGAGGGTTGGTTACGGCGGACCAGACACTGCGACGATCCTGGACTGCCAGATACCGGAAGCCCTTGGGACTTCTGCGGTCCTGCCCGGACCTTCTGTCGGTACAAGCCCTGCGATCCAACTCAGACCGGCGGTTCGAGAATCTGATCTGGATCAGGCTTCGCCTTCTCTCCTCTTGGGATCGGAGACCGCCATTATCTGTCTTTGGAATAATGCTTTCACCGTCAATGATAGGGTTGTTCGAAAAGAGATACAAAAGGTTACAACAACTATATATGGTATGTCAAGAAATATATAGGCACACTATTTTGTATACACTGCCAGATCGTCCATGAGCCGCTGCATGTCCTCTGGAATGGGTGCTGTAAATGACATGGCCTGCTGCTCCACGGGATGGGTGAAGCTTAGATGTCTGGCGTGCAGCATCTGCCTCCCGGCCGACCTCAGCAATGTTTCCAGGGGGGTGCATTTCGCTTTTCTTTGCCAAGTTTTCCGTATGTATATACGTCATCGCCAATAATCGGATGATGCATGGATGTACAGTGCACCCGGATCTGATGTGTACGGCCGGTTTTCAGTTCCAGTTCCAGCAGGGTTGCAGCTGCATAGCGTACCTTTACACGCCAGAGGGTTTCGGCATCACGCCCCTTGGCACTGACGGTGGACATCTTTTTCCGGTCTACAGGGTGCCGACCGATGGGTAGCGAAATATTACCGGATTCAGACCCTAAAACACCATGAACCAATGCCAGGTATGTTTTCTGAACCTCCCGGTTCTTGAACTGCCGGCTCAGGTTTTCAAGCGTCAACCGGTTTTTCGCCACCACCATGGTGCCCGAGGTGTCTTTATCGAGCCGGTGAACGATCCCGGGTCTCAGTTCCGCGTTGATGCCCCCGAGTTCGGGACAATGGTGCAGCAGACCATTGACCAGGGTGCCGGTATTATTCCCCGGCGCCGGATGAACCACCAGACCGGCAGGCTTATCGATGACGATGAGGTGCCTGTCTTCAAACAGAATATTCAGGGGTATGGCTTCCGCTTGCAGAGAAGGGGGTTCATACACCGGGATGCAGCCTTGAATCATTTCGCCGGGTTTGACGCGGTAGCCCGGCTTCTTTATGTTGTTTTGAATGGTAATACGGCCGTCCTGAATGAGCGTGGCGGCAAAGGACCTGGAACAATCTGAACGATAAAAAGAAACCACCCGGTCAAACCGTTGGCCGGCATCAGATTCAGCGACGGTAATGACAAATTCATCTGGGGGGGACATCATGTGGATGGGAATTACTTTTCTTCAGGTACGAACAAAGATTCGATTTCGGAGACGATGGTCTCTTCTTTTGTGTTTCTGGCCGTGGACAGTTCCTTGACCAGCAGTCCCTGGGCTGTATCATAGAGTTTTCTTTCACCAAAAGAGAGATCTTTTGTCAGTCGCAGTATGGAAAGATCCCGGAACACTTCCGCAACCTCATATAGAGAACCGGTCTTGATTTTATCCATATATTCCCGATATCTGCGATTCCATGTCTGGTTATCGATGGTGGATTCCTGTCTGGTTTTCATGACCTCGATGATCTTGGGAATTTCTTTTTCACTGATGACTTCCCGCAACCCCACAGAAACGACATTCCAGGTGGGAATCATGATCACCATGCCATTCTCGATGATTTTCATGATATAAAAATCATGGGTTTCCCCATTGATGACACGGCTTTCGATTGCCTCGATCTTGCCGACGCCATGCGCCGGATAAACAGCCAGGTCACCCACCACGAATGTTCGTGCAGGCACATCGCTTTTTATATCGGTTTCATTCTCGGTTCTATTTGACATTCTCACACCACAAACGCTTGAAACACGTGGATCAAACTTGCTTATATGAAAGGGAAATATAACACCCTTGAAGCAAACAATCAACGAAAAAAAGGATTGGTGCATCTCTGCACCAATCCTTTTCTATATACAACAGTTGGATCGTGTTAAACTACATCAGGAACGGTACCATCAGCAGTGCCACCACATTCAGAATCTTGATCATGGGATTCACTGCGGGTCCGGCGGTATCCTTGTAAGGATCGCCAACCGTATCACCGGTAACGGCCGCTTTGTGTGCGTCACTCCCTTTGCCGCCCAGGTGACCATCCTCGATATATTTTTTGGCATTGTCCCAGGCAGCGCCACCCGTGGTCATGGAAATGGCCACAAAAACACCCGTGACAATACTACCGATCAACAGACCGCCCAGGGCCACCTTGCCCAGCAGAAAGCCAACCAGCAGCGGTGCAACAACCGGCAGAAGTGCCGGAACGATCATTTCCTTCAATGCAAACTTCGTCACGATATCGACGCATGCGCCATAATCGGGTTTGGCCGTACCTTCCATGATACCCGGTATGTCGCGGAACTGGCGACGAACTTCATCAACCACCGCACCGCCGGCATTACCCACCGCTTTCATGGCAATGGAAGCAAAAAGGTAGGGAAGCAGCCCGCCGATAAAGAGTCCGATGATGACATTGACATCACTCAGATCGAATCGAATCAAGCTCTCTTTGCCGCCATGCAAGGTAAATTCCTGCACATAGGCTGCAAAAAGAACCAGGGCCGCCAGGGCTGCCGAGCCGATGGCGTATCCCTTGGTAACGGCCTTGGTGGTGTTGCCCACCGCATCCAGAGGATCGGTTACGGCGCGGACACTCTCATCCATGTTGGCCATTTCGGCGATCCCGCCGGCATTGTCGGTAATGGGTCCATAAGCGTCGATGGCAATGACCATACCGGTCATGGAGAGCATGGACATGGCTGCCATGGCGATACCGTACAGACCGGCAAAACTGTAGGCCAGCCAGATGGCCAGACAGATGGCCAGAATCGGTGCGGCCGTGGCCTGCATGCTGACTGCCAGACCGGCAATGATGTTGGTGCCGTGCCCGGTTGTGGACGCTTCTGCAATGGCTTTTACCGGACCGTATATACCGGTATAATACTCGGTGATGATCACGATCACGACGGTCAGGATCAGTCCGATCAAGGTACAGTAATAGATGGACATGGCCGAAAGATCGCCCACACCTACAAACATCTTAGCTGTGGCATAGTAGAAGGCGATGGCAGCCAGGATGGCAGCCCCGAACATTCCTTTGTAGAGCGCGCCCATGATGTACTCGCTCTTGCCGAGTTTTACAAAGAAAATCGCGATGATGGATGCAATGATCGATATGGCACCCAGTACCAGCGGAAATTCTGTAGCGATCGGCACTTCCGGAAAAAGCAGATGCCCGATAAGCATGGCCGCCACGGCAGTAACCGCGTAGGTCTCGAAAAGGTCGGCTGCCATACCGGCACAGTCGCCCACATTGTCGCCCACATTGTCGGCAATGGTGGCCGGGTTTCGCGGATCATCTTCGGGAATGCCTGCTTCTACCTTACCCACGAGATCGGCGCCCACGTCAGCGCCTTTGGTAAAGATGCCGCCGCCGAGACGGGCAAAAATGGAAATCAGACTGCCACCAAATCCAAGTGCCACCAGTGCGATGACATCATGCGTAGCGGCGTAGTAGCCTGCGGTGACGGTCAAAGCCAGACCGGCAACGATCATTCCGGTTACGGCACCACCCCTGAATGCCATGGCAAGACCTGCTGCCATGCCCTTCTTGGCGGCCTCTGCCGTTCTGACATTTGCGATAACAGACACACGCATGCCGATATAGCCTGCCAAAAATGAAGCCACGGCTCCGATAAGGAAACCGATGGCGGTCTTGGCGCCCATGGCTGGCGAAGATCACGATAAAGATGATGACCCCGGCAACACCCATGCTTTTCATCTGACGATTCAGATATGCGATGGCACCTTCCTTGATGGCATTGGCAATCCCCTGCATCTTCTCATTACCTGCCGGAGCACTCTTGACAATCGTGGCAAGGATAACGGAAAATAAAACGCCGACAACGCCGACCAGCGCACAGATTAACGGTATATTGTTCATTACAACGTCCATTCTTTCCTCCATCTGGTGTTTAACTTGAGGGTTGAATTGTTCTCTCGTTAAATCGATTCATACCTTCCCTTGTGCCTTCACAAAGGATTGTTACAGCAGCATCCCGAGAACGCGTCACAATCTGTTCCAACAGGTTCAATTCATCGGGTTGGAACCGCCCTAAAACATGGCCGGTAACGTTGTTTTCATTCTCAGAACGACCGATACCCACACGAAGACGAATGAAATCTTCGTCTCCCAGCGTATCGATAATAGACCTCACTCCATTGTGCCCTCCGTGCCCTCCTTTCACTTTTATTTTAATTCTGCCATAAATAAGGTCAATATCGTCATGAATGACCAACATGTTCCTGTGTTCTATGCCAAAGTACTCAATTATCCGGCAAATGGAAATGCCGCTCCTGTTCATATAGGACTGGGGCTTGATCAGAATGACCTCCCTGCCCTTTACAGTGCCCCGTCCATAAAACGCATCGAATTTTTGCCTGTCAAGCGGGATCGCATATTCCGTCGACAGGGCATCAATTACAAGGAAACCCACATTGTGCCGGGTTCCACGATATTTGTCACCGGGGTTTCCCAACCCTGCGACAACATGTAGTGTCCTGTCAGACATTTATTCAGCGCTGTCAGGCTCGACCTCGCCCTCGACGGCTTCCTCTTCGCCCTCCCCTTCTTCTTCTTCCTCTACGACTTCTTCTTCTTCTTCGGCTTTCGGGCTCAGGACCGTTACAATCGTAAAATTGGTTTCGTCGACCAGTTCAAACGAGTCATCGATGGACACCTCATCCATATGTTTCGAGTCTCCGATGCCCATATCGGTAACATCGATTTCAAGCGACTCGGGAATGTTGTTCGGATAACAGAAGATTTCCACTTCATGCCGAACCAGTTGAAGCACACCCCCCTCCTCGACACCTATTGCCTGGCCCGTGGTCACAACCGGAATGCTGATTTTGATCTTTTGATCCATGGCCACTTCATAAAAATCCACATGCAGCAAGTTGCCGGAAACCGGTTGGGTCTGCAACTCCTTGATCATGGCCGTCCTTGACGTCTGCTTTCCGTTCTGAATCAGCAGATCGAGCAGGACCTGCCCGATATTGGATGTCTTCAAGATGTTTTCGAGCTCTCTTGTTATTACCGAGAGCATTACCGGTTCTGCCTTGGGTCCGTAGAATATGGCAGGAATCATGCCTTCCCGCCGAAGTTCTCTTGCGGCGCCGTTTCCCACTTTATTTCGTACCGTTACCTTCAATTCAATTTTTTCCAAAAAATATCCTCCTTTTAGCCCGCAACCAAACAGGCGGGTAATCTTTCGTCATAAAAGCGACAACGTCGCGCTTCATAAATTCGCAAAGTGAATTTATTTATACAAACAAAGATGTTACGGAATCGCCTGTGAAGCTTCGAATAATCGCTTCCCCCACGATTTCAGAAATAGTCAATATTTTCAATTTAGCGCAGTTTTCCGCTTGGCCACTCAAAGGAATCGTGTCTGTGGCTACGAGACTCTTGAGCGGCGATGCATTGATCCTGTCTATTGCCGGACCGGAAAGTACCGGATGGGCGCAACATGCATGAACCTCCTGGGCGCCCTCTCTGGTGATCGCTGCGGCCGCCTCCGTCAACGTGCCTGCCGTATCCACCATATCATCCAGGATAATCGCTACCTTGTCTTTTACATTTCCGATGACAGCCATGGCCTTGGCCACGTTGGGTGCTGATCGTCTTTTATCAATTATGGCAAGGTCGGCCGCCAGGCGCTTTGCAAATGCCCTGGCCCTCTCGACGCCCCCGGCATCCGGAGAGACAACCACCAGGTTGTCGTTGAAATTTTTTTTGATATAGTCGATCAATACGGGGGCAGCAAAAAGATTGTCCACGGGAATGTTAAAGAACCCCTGGATCTGCCCCGCGTGTAAGTCCATCGTGATCACTCTGCTCGCACCGGCTGTTTCGATGAGATCCGCCACAAGTTTGGCACTGATGGGTACCCGGGGAGCGACCTTCTTATCCTGCCGGGCATACCCGAAATAGGGGATGACCGCACCGATTCGAAGCGCCGACGACCGCTTCAGCGCATCCAGCATCATCAGCAACTCAACCAGATTGTCATTGACGGGGCGACACGTGGATTGAACGACATAGACGGTCTTTCCGCGCACGTTCTCATCGATCTCAATCTGTACTTCGCCATCACTGAACGTGGCGACCTTCGCACCGCCCAATGGCAACTGAAGATAATCGCAAATCTGTTTTGCCAGTACCGGATTCGAATTGCCCGAAAAAATCAGAGGACCTGTCATGACGCTCCTGGAATCTGAGATTTCGATAACTGTCTCAATATGTTACTTCTCGCTCGCTATAGTGGTCTTGGCTGGGGCGGGAGGATTCGAACCTCCGAATGCAGGAACCAAAGTCCTGTGTCTTACCGCTTGACGACGCCCCATTATGATCTTTACCTAACTGAGCGATTTTTATTTCATCTCACCAATCTCTTACTACCCTCGGTACATTTCTTCGGGAAAAACCGCTCAGTTTAGGTTCAAATCAAGGTCTCAGCCACAAACAGCCGCCACCGGTGATGTGCTGACAACAGTTCATACACACGCCTGGCTTTGCGTGAATCCGAATAAATCCCAAAGACCGCCGGACCACTGCCTGACATCAATGCGACATGGGCCCCCATGTGCAATAGTTCTCTTTTAATATCCGATATTACGGGATATTCTGGAATTGCCACCGTCTCTAGATCATTACACAAATCGTGTTTGACATCGAATGTCGACTTGTTAGAAAAGAATTTTTTAAGTTTTTTTCCACACTTTGTCAATCCTAAATTCAGTTTTTTATACACGTCCGCCGTGGAAACAGAAATATCAGGGCACGCCACGACAATCGGCAAGACCGGCAGTCCCCTGTAGATCTCGAGACACTCCCCGATACCGGTCGCCACAGCAGGTTTTTCCTGAAGGAAAAATGGTACGTCGGCACCGATGGTCAGCCCCATATGGCTTATTTCCGCTGCTGAAAACGGCCACCCATGATATTGATTGAGATGCAGCAGTGTCCGCCCTGCATTACTGCTCCCGCCACCCAGACCGGCAGCCACGGGTATATGCTTCTCTATGAAGATGGATACACCCCCGGGCCGGTGGTGATTTTCGCACACCAGCGCCAGCCTGTCGTAAAACAGACTTGCAGCCTTGAACGCCAGGTTGCCCTCATTGTCCGGCACCTCCGCGCTGTCACATCGAACGGAAATCCCCGGCGTTTCAAAATCGAATGTCATCACGTCATACAGGCTGATGCAACTCATGAGGGTCACGAGTTCATGATACCCGTCAGGCCGTTTGCCCGTAACCTGAAGAAACAAATTAATTTTAGCGGGTGAGAGAATCTTCATTTACAGGCCATTAAAAACGATTGTCGAAGGCCGTTTCAAGAAAATGCTTGATACAGCGATTGTGAAGTTGCGGGACGCAAAGGTTCAAATTGAGATTGCTTCTATTGACGTTCCTTTACATATAGCATTCTCAGTTCATACAGCATGGTTTTAAGCATATTGGTCTCGTCATCCGACAAATTACCCTGGGTCTTTTTTTCCATCATTCCCAGTATGTCGATGGTCTGTTTGGCCAGGGGTAGATTCTTTGCCTTCTGATTTGTAGATGGGTCTTCTAAAACACCCAAATTAACGAGGGCAGATGAATGAAGCGAAAAAATAAAGGTCGGGAAATTGATTTCCGGTAACGCGTAGTTTTCTTTGGCGGCCGCTTGTTCATATTCTTTTTTTTTCTCTGCACTTTCATCCGGAACGGTCTCAGTCTCTGCCACTGTTTCGTCTTCCTGGGTTTCTCCGGAAAACAGTCTTTTGTCCTTGACCACAAAGTCTTTTTTATCGTCTGGCATCTTTTTTTCTCCTATATGGCCCTGTGGGCATTACTTCGCCTTCGGCTGTCATTTGCCCTACGGGCGTCATTTACACTTCGTGTGATATTATGCCCTGCGGGCGAAATTTGCACTTCGTGCGATATTTGACAGCTACGCGCGACATTTAGCCTTCGGATGACATTTGCCCTTCGGGCGTAATTCATTGTCGCTTCTGTCTGTTTGCTTTTGACTAACCGTTAACTGCTTGTAATCTTAAAGCATCTCACTCGACCGCTGAAACCCTTGACACCTAGACACTTCACTTAACAACCTTAGAGGTGATCCAAATGTTAAAACTCGAGCGGGACAATGCTTTTTACCGAACCCAGGCCATTCAATGCGGCTAGGGTTGTATCATCTATCCTGGTATCGGTCTGCATGAAGATGATGTTGTGATCCCCGCCCTCCTCCTGGCCTACCTGCATTCTGCTGATATTGATCCCATGAACGCCCAGTGTCGTACCAATTTCACCGATGGAACCGGGACGGTCAATATTATAGATCAATGCCATATGCCCCTGGGGTATCAGTTCGAGCCTGAAATTGTTGATCTTGATTACCCGTGGATCCTTTTTGCCGAAAATCGTGCCCGATACACTGTTGGCCATCTCAGTCGTCAGCACATGGACCGTCACGAGATTGGCATAGTCTTTTGATTCGGCCGTGCTGGTCTCCGTTACCTTGATACCCATCTCTTTTGCCAACGCCCGGGCGTTGATGAAATTCACTTCGTCGGTCACCATCCGTGTCATCAATCCCTTCATGACCGCCGTTGAAACCGGGGTCAGATCAACCTTTTCAAAATCGCCGTCATAAGCGATGGTGACTTCCTTTACAGGTCCTTTGATCAGTTGTGTCTGGAGAGATCCCATCTTCTCACCCAATTCCAGAAGCGGGCCGATTTTCTCCAGCAACTCGCCTGTTACCGACGGAACATTGACGGCGTTGACAATGGTACCCGTTTTTAGAAATGCAATAATCTGTTCGGCTACCGATACCGCCACATTGGTCTGAGCTTCACGGGTGGACGCACCCAGATGAGGTGTACAGATCACCCTGTCGAGTTCAAAAAGCGGGTTTTCACCAGGTGGTTCGGTGGCAAACACATCCAGGGCAGCCCCGGCGACCTTTCCGCTGACAATGGCAGCATGGAGATCGGACTCGTTCACGATACCGCCCCGGGCGCAGTTGATGATCATGACCCCTTCTTTCATCATACCAAAGGCATTTTTATCCAGGAAATTGAGGGTACTCTCCATTTTCGGAACATGGACCGATATATAATCGGATCGCCGATACAGTTCTTCCAGGGAAACACTTTCGAACCCGGAGGATTCAATCTGCTCCGGTGCGATATGCGGATCGTAAACCACCACTTTCATTTTCAATCCACGGGCACGGTCCGCAACGATAGACCCGATCTTTCCAAAACCGACGATCCCCAATACTTTATTGAATATTTCCCTTCCCTGCAGACGCTTTTTCTCCCACAGGCCATCTTTCATGGTTGTCGTACCCGTGGGAATATTTCGTGACAGCGCCAGCATCATGGCAATGGCATGCTCGGCCGTTGTAACAACATTCCCTTCCGGCGTATTCATCACCGCGATCCCCTTTTTAGTGGCCGCGGGGATATCCACATTATCGAGTCCGATCCCGGCTCGTCCGATTACCTGTAAGTTCGTTGCGGCTTCCAGTAAATCTGCCGTTACCCTGGTAGCACTCCGGATAACCAGTGCATGATAATCACCGATAATTTCCCTGAGGGCTTCAGGTGAAAGTCCTGTCTTGACATCAACCTCGATGCCTTCGGCCTCCTGAAACATCTTGACACCGATATCACCGAGCACATCACTTACCAGCACTCTCATCTTTTTCTCCTTCTTAAATAAATTTGCCATGCAAATTTATGTGACGCGACTTGTCGCTACAAGTTTCAGAATTCCGATTAGACCTGCACAACCCTTATGCATCTCGACATTATACGGTAATACCTGATAGACGGTCTGCGGAACAGTTTTTATAGTATTCGATATTTTTTCTCAAGATTCAACTTAAATAAAACCGATATACGATTTTATTTCCTGGGTGACAGATGACAGAGAACAGCCGGCATGCGGGTGTCTTCAGACCGTATTGAATATTTATTGATTTGCACATCAAAAAACCGGTGCATTCTGCGCAGGATGTCCAATACACTCCGGCGAACACCCGAGGCAAGAATAACCCGGCCATTCGGCTTCAGATAGATACGGAATAGATTCAAAAGAGGATTGCAGTCCCGTTCGTGAAACATCACCTCCGAGCCGATAATGGTATCAAACCGGTCATCGAGATCCGGTTGATGCCAATCAAGCCGACATATTTTCACTTCCGGGCAGTGGTTGATCTCGGCATTGGCCGAGGCGAATTGAAGGGCGTTTTCATCATATTCCGTCATGGTAACATCATGCCCGAAGGAAGCGGCAACAATGCCGACAACACCGATTCCCGACCCGATTTCGAGAATTTTGTTGAACTGGGACGGCGGAGCCTTGGCAATATGTTCGGCCAGAATCCAGGAAGGTTCCCAGATTTTGGCCCACAAGGGAAAACCACGCACAATATTTTCGAAATCAATGAATGGATCGATCTTTTTGGGGACAACAAAATTGAATTGCCGCCCATGAATCGTCAGGTCTCTGCTTTCGGTGCAGTATTTTCGGTAAAAAGAGGCAAGATTATCCATATGCGTACTATAGCGGATCATTTCAACCTGTCAAGGCAACAAAAAAACACCCGCGCACGGTGTGAGCGGGTGTTTTAAGTATTTCACTTGATCCCTGAAGACCTTCAATGCTAGGAGGCTCGGACGTTAGGAGGCCAGGAAGCCGCTGCCAGCTGATAACCGAAATCGGCATCCCGGCATCATAGCCTCCCAGCTTAATACCCATGGTCAGCTCATTTGAAGATAGGCCATTGTTATTTGCTGTCCTCTTCCTTGACCTCTTCAAAATCAGCATCCACGACATCATCGTCAGAAGCACCGGAAGCCTGATCTGGAAGACCCTTCGGCACCCTCTCCGCCCTGTTGACTGGCCTGTGAAGCCTGCTGATACATTGCCTCGGCCAGTTTATGGGACGTCTGGGTCAGTGCCTCGCTTAAGCGTTTGATTTCGTCGGTATCCTCTGTTTCCATGGCTGTCTTGAGTGATGCAATGGCTGATTCCACATCGGTTTTGGTGGCACCATCGACCTTATCTCCCATCTCCTTGATGGACTTTTCCGTGGAGTAGATCAATGAGTCGGCATGGTTCCGGGCATCCACAAGTGCCCGCTTCTTCTTGTCGTCTTCAGCATGCAATTCAGCATCCTTGACAAGTTTGTCGATCTCTTCCTGGGAAAGACCACTGGAGGCCGTGATCTGTATGGACTGCTCTTTGCCCGTGGCCTGGTCTTTAGCGGAAACATTCACAATACCATTCGCATCGATATCAAAGGCCACTTCAATCTGCGGAATACCCCGAGGTGCCGGAGGAATCCCCACCAGCTCAAAGCGACCCAGGGTCTTGTTCCCCGCCGCCATTTCACGTTCGCCCTGCATGACATGAATGGAAACCGCCGGCTGGCTGTCAGCCGCTGTAGAAAATATTTGACTTTTCTTGGTTGGAATCGTTGTGTTCTTTTCGATAAGCCGGGTCATAACACCACCAAGGGTTTCAATCCCCAGCGAAAGGGGGGTTACATCCAGCAGCAGCACATCCTTGACATCCCCTTTGAGGACGCCTCCCTGAATGGCGGCACCGATGGCAACCACCTCATCAGGATTCACACCCTTGTGGGGATCTTTACCGAATATCTTCTTTACACGAGCCTGCACTGCCGGCATGCGGGTCATGCCGCCCACAAGAATGACCTCGTCAATTTCCTGGGGTGGCAGGTTGGCATCTTTCAGCGCTGTTCGACAGGGTCCTTCCAGTTTGTTGAGCAGATCGGCAATGAGTGCCTCAAGCTTGGCCCGGGTAATCTTGATATTGAGATGCTTGGGGCCGCTGGCATCAGCCGTGATAAAGGGCAGGTTGACATCCGTTTCCAGAGATGTCGATAATTCCATTTTTGCCTTCTCCGCTGCTTCCTTGAGACGTTGAAGCGCCATCTTATCGGTTCGGATATCGATACCCTGATCTTTTTTGAATTCATTGGCAAGATAGTCGATGATGCGCAAGTCAAAATCTTCACCGCCCAGATGGGTATCCCCGTTGGTGGATTTCACTTCAAAGACACCTTCGCCGATCTCCAGAATCGAAACATCGAATGTACCACCGCCCAGATCGAAAACAGCGATTTTTTCTTCTTTGCGTTTATCCAGTCCGTATGCGAGTGATGCTGCCGTGGGCTCATTGATAATTCGCAAAACATTGAGACCCGCTATCTTTCCGGCGTCCTTGGTCTCCTGGCGCTGGCTGTCGTTGAAATATGCGGGGACGGTAACGACAGCATCGGTAACCGGTTCACCCAGGTATTCTTCGGCCGTTTTTTTGATATTGGCCAGTATGTAGGACGACACTTCCGCCGGACTGACAAGCTTGCCCCTTAAATTGATACGGACACCGCCGTCGCCGGACTGCTCGATTTTATACGGAAGTATCTTCATGTCGCTCTGGATTTCTTTTGAACTGAATTTCCGCCCAATCAGCCGTTTCACGCCAAAAATCGTATTTTCAGGATTGGTAATCGCCTGACGCTTTGCAATCTGTCCCACCAGTCTTTCATTACTCTCTGAAACAGCGACAATCGATGGTGTCGTCCGGCCACCCTCCTGGTTCGTGATCACTTTGGCTTCGCCACCTTCCATCACCGCCACGCAGGAGTTGGTGGTCCCGAGATCGATACCGATTATTTTTCCCATCTTGCTCTCCTCCTTGCCTTGAATAGATTCAACTTTTTGTTTATATTGTTTTTATTTTTTATTTTCATCATCGTTACCGGAACCTGCCGGCGACGTGGAAACGACAACCATGGCCGGTCTTAAAAGCCTGTCATGAATCATGTATCCCTTTTGAAGTTCATTGAGAACGATATTCTCGGGTTGGTCGGCTGTTTCCTGTTGCATCATGGCCTGGTGATAACAGGGATCAAATGGTTTCCCGAGCGCTTCGATGGGACAGGCATGAAAGGTCTTGAATATCTTGAGAAGCTCCTTGAGCGTTAAATCCAATCCTTCCGATAACTGTCCTTCCTCATTGCTTCCATTCGAAGATTCAATGGCCCTTTCAAGATTGTCCACCACACCCAGGAGTTCCTTGACCAGCGAAGCATTGGCATACTTTCTAAACTCCGCCATCTCTTTCTGGGTTCGTTTCTTGTGGTTTTCGAGTTCTGCTGAAGCCCGCAGGAAACGATCGTAGGCTTCCTTGGCTTCTGCTTCCGCCTTTTCGATCTTTTCTTCCGGCGTTAACGGTGCAATGTCCTCGGGGGGCACCTCGCCGGTTTCACCTTCTAAAGGAGCTTGTTTCTGAATGTCAGGATCTTCAGTTTTGACGGTAATTTTGATCTCGTCTTTCTTTGTCATCCGGTATGCTTTCAATCTGTTAAATATGTAAATATTCCGTGTACCTGCTTACTTTTTTCAAAACATAAGACGGTATGGTACAATGTCAAGATTGCCGAAAATTTTTAAATCCCCATGAAAAAAAAGGTGAATGCGACACAATTTTGAAGATAAACAGAGGATTCGGAATCAACAAGATCCGATCACGGTCGCGGCATGAGAAAAGCTGGAGAAAGCTTGGCCGGCTTCTGCTGATAGCCGCATGATGAAATGACTTCTTACATGACAGGTTGTGCACCCTCTGTTGTGTTATCTCGAAACCCCCTGGCATGTCATTGATCGAGATCGATCCACGACACAGAGCCCATCACTTATCGCTGCTTCCTTCCGGATCTGACGAGGTTCGTGAGTGTCTGTTGCGTAGCGTCCGATCAGACAAAACCTGAAGACTCCAAAAATACCCTAAAGAGGGAGTTCAGCCCCGCATAAGCGGATTTCGGGATGAGGGCACCGCTAGCTCCCCGCCTAGCACAACCGCAGAGAATATAAACACGACCAACCGATTTATCAAGGGATAAAATCCTTCGACGATTTTATTTGAAACCATGTTCCGGCTGATATACTGTCTGCATTATGAAACAACACCCCCTGGTTCAATCGGTTGAAAAAACCCTCCTTGAATTCAACATGCTGCAATCGAGGGACAAGGTTCTGGTGGCTGTTTCCGGAGGTCCGGATTCAGTCGCCCTGCTGTACGTCCTGCTGGCCCTCCAGACAAAAATTGATATCCGGATAGGGATAGGGCATCTGAATCATGGTTTAAGACAATCAGCGGCCACCAGGGATGCTGCATTCGTGTCATCAATAGGAAAAAAAATGGGTCTGCCGGCCCATGTGGCTACAGCAGATATCCAGGGCCTTCATCAGCAACACAAGGGCTCTCTCGAGGCATTGGGGAGAAAGGCACGCTATAACTTTTTCAGCCGTATCGCCCGAAAATTCGGCTACAACAAAATAGCCCTGGGACATCACGCCGACGACAATGCCGAACTCATCCTCATGAACCTTTTCAGGGGCAGTGGATCGCTGGGGCTTTCCGGGATACCCCCGGTCCGCAACAATCGCTATATTCGTCCGCTGATCGAACAGCCACGGAAACGTATCATGAAATATCTTCAGGATATCCAGGCGACCTATGTTCTGGACGCCACCAACAACGATCTACGATTCCTGAGAAACCGGATCCGGCACAAATTGATACCCGAGTTGACGCATGGCTACAACCCCAACCTGGTGGATACCTTGAACCGGACCGCTGCTATTTTCAGGGACGAAGAGGACTGGTTGAACCAATATTCAGACCGGATTTTCAATACCCTGGCAGAGGGTGATGCCACAACCCTTCGAATGCCTGTTTCAAAACTCCTGGAAAACCATGGGGCAATTCAGCGCCGTACGATCCGAACAGCCATCGGGCATATCAAGGGTAATCTGAAAAGCATCACGCTTCAACATATCGATGCCGTCTTGCGTCTCTGTCGGGAAGGATCTATCGATCAACGATTGCATCTTCCCGGCCGACTGCTTGTCCGGAAGCAGCCCCCTGACCATCTCTTGATTTCCAGACAGACGTCACCGTCCACATCCCGGGCAGATTTACATCCTGCCCGGACAATACCTTTATATACGGTTCCGGTTCCGCACCCCGATACCGGCACCCGGACGGTGATGGTCAAAGAATTGGGGATAACCCTGTTGCTGAGTTCCATGCCGGTTGAATCCATGGGCAGTCTGACTTCCGCTGGACAACATACTGCATTTTTTGATATGGACAAACTTGCTTTTCCCATGCTGCTCAGGAATACACTTTCGGGGGATAGATTTATGCCGCTGGGAATGCAGGGCACACAAAAAGTGAAGAATTTCTTTATCAACAATAAGATTCCCCGGGAAATTCGCCGGAAAACGCCCGTGCTTGTCAGTAGGGACACTATTGTCTGGATTGTGGGTCATCGTATCGATGAGGGGACCAAAATTACTCAACAGACCAGAAATGTTCTTAAAATTGAACTTTTTCTTGCCTAATCAGGAAAAATGTTTACTGTTACAACGGGATACGGGACGGGGAACAGGCACCACAGGTGCACCCCGGACCCATAAATTACTTTTTTTCCCAGGCTGACTGTTTCGATTTTTAGGAGCGCTTAATTATTTGCAAGTTCGAGCGGTTGTTTGACGTTATTTGCCGAATCAGTTTCGGAACGTTGTTCTGACAAACAGTATAACTCATCGTTGGAGGACATGTCATTTGAACCCCTTTTATAAGAATCTCGCCCTTTGGCTCGTCATCACGCTGATGATGATAATGCTCTACAATCTATTCAACCAGCAGAACCAGCCCGAGACCAATATCAGCTACACGAGTTTTCTCTCCATGGTCGAGAATGAACAAATCGCCGAAGTCGTCATTCAGGGTCAGGAACTGATCGTCACGGATACGGGAAGAAATCGTTTCAAGATATTTGCTCCCCAGGATCCGGACATGATCTCCTTTCTGAGGTCCAAAGGCGTGGCCATCAATGCCAAAGCACCCGCTGAATCCCCCTGGTACATGTCTGTTCTGATATCCTGGTTTCCCATGATTCTTCTCATCGGTGTCTGGATTTTTTTCATGCGCCAGATGCAGGCCGGTGGCGGCAAAGCCATGTCTTTTGGGAAAAGCCGGGCAAGACTGCAGACCGACCAGCAGGAAAAGGTGACCTTCGAAGACGTGGCCGGTATCGATGAGGCCAAGGAGGAACTGGGTGAAATTGTCGAATTTCTCCGGGAGCCCAAGAAATTCACCCGCCTGGGTGGACGGATCCCCAAAGGGGTTTTACTCATGGGGCAGCCCGGAACCGGTAAAACCCTTCTCGCCAGAGCCATTGCAGGTGAAGCAGATGTTCCCTTCTACAGCATCAGTGGATCCGATTTCGTCGAAATGTTCGTTGGCGTCGGCGCTTCGCGGGTGCGGGATCTGTTTGTACAAGGTAAAAAGAATGCCCCGTGTATCATCTTCATCGATGAAATAGACGCAGTGGGACGACACCGGGGTGCCGGTCTGGGGGGCGGTCATGACGAAAGGGAGCAAACCCTCAACCAACTCCTGGTTGAAATGGATGGTTTTGAATCCAATGAGGGCGTCATTTTGATATCGGCCACCAACAGACCCGACGTTCTAGATCCGGCACTGCTGCGGCCCGGGAGATTCGACCGCCAGGTAGTGGTACCATTGCCCGACATCAGGGGCCGGCAAAAGATACTGGAAGTCCACATGAAAAGAACACCTGTTGCCGCCGATGTGAACGTCACCACGCTGGCCAAGGGAACGCCCGGTTTTTCAGGGGCAGATCTTGAAAATCTCGTCAACGAAGCCGCCCTGATTGCCGCCAAACGAAATAAAGAAAAACTCGACATGACCGACTTCGAAGATTCCAAAGACAAGGTCTACATGGGTCTGGAAAGAAAATCAAAGGTCATCAAGGAGGAAGATCGCAAGACAACCGCCTACCACGAGGGGGGACATGCGCTGGTGGCTCGCTTTCTTCCCTATACGGACGCGGTCAACAAAATCACCATCATACCCAGGGGTCGGGCGGCGGGTGTTACCTGGTTTCTCCCTGAAGAGCGCGACTTCAAGTACAAAGACCAGCTGCAAAGCGAGCTGGCGGTTGCTTTTGGTGGACGTGTTGCCGAAGATATCATTTTCAACCGGATCAGCACGGGCGCCTCGAATGATATAAAGCAGGCCACCGACCTGGCCCAAAAAATGATTCGTGTCTGGGGCATGAGCGAAAAACTGGGGCCCCTTTCCTATTCCAAGGAAGAAGAACAGATCTTTTTGGGCAGGGAAATCTCTCAGCACAGAGACTATTCCGAAGATACCGCCAAAAAAATAGATGATGAAATCAACCGGCTCATCGCTGACGCTTATCAACAAGCAACAGCAGTCCTCAAGGAGAACATCGATATCCTGCATAAACTGGCGGAAAGTCTCCTTGAAAAAGAAACCGTCATGGGTGCCGAACTGGATGAACTCATCAACACCATGAGACCCGGCATTGAACTGCCATCAGTGGCTACGGCAGAAAAAGAAATAAAGGATGAAGCATCCCCGGAAGCCGGCGAACAATGATGGGAGCAAACCCACTTATGGCATCATTCGATCTGGCATGGGGGGAACATCGATTGACCTTCGGCACACGCCCCCTCATCATGGGCATACTCAATGTCACCCCCGATTCTTTTTCGGACGGTGGTCGTTTTTTTTCCACCCGGGATGCCGTTGCCCAGGCAGAAAAGATGGTCCGGGAAGGTGCCGATATCATCGATATCGGCGGCGAGTCCACCCGGCCGTTTTCCGAGACTGTTTCCGAAGCAGAAGAGATCAGACGTGTTATCCCGGTCATCGAAGCCCTGGCGCAGCGTGTCAAAATTCCCATTTCAATTGATACGAGCAAAGCGGCAGTTGCCGCACAGGCTTTGAATGTCGGCGCGTCCATGATCAATGACATCAGCGCCCTTCGGGCAGATCCTGCCTTGGCCGGGGTGGCCGCGGATAGTGGTGTACCCCTTATCCTGATGCACATGAAAGGCACTCCCGGAAATATGCAGGTTTCACCCATGTATGACGATCTGTTCGGTGAGATCACCACCTTTTTGGAACAGGCTGTTGCCACAGCAGAAGAAAATGGGATTCAACGGTCCAAGATCATCATCGACCCTGGTATCGGTTTCGGTAAAACCGTCCGGCACAACCTTCTGCTGCTGAAACACCTTGCCAGCTTCAAGACGATGAAATTGCCTGTTTTGATTGGCCCCTCCAGAAAGGCTTTTATACGAAAACTTCTGAAGCCGGACCACCTGACGGATATCGACCCACAGCTGCCCATGGTGGAAAGCGGCACACAGGCCGCGGTTGCCGTTGCCGCATTGAACGGGGCCGATATCGTTCGCGTACACAATGTCGCCGACACCCTTGCCACATTGAAAATTGTGGCCGCTATCCAGGCGGCCAAGCCGGAGTAAGCTGTTGCTCCCCCAAGATGTTCAATGATATCAAAAACCGTTAAACTTGCATTGGTTTTATACCTGGTCTTCGGGCTGATGAAAGCCCTGCTCCCGGCTGACGTACATGCAGGCGAGACCCAGATCAAAGTTCCCGTGGTCCCTCAAAATCTGCCTTCCGGGAGCATGGTTACAGGACCGCCCTTTCAAGGCATTGAAATCCATGTCCGGGGTCCGGCGGCACTGCTGTCTACTTTGCCGGGCCTAAAACTGCAATATCTTCTGGATCTTGCGGGCATGCAAACCGGAAACCACACCGTGCCGGTACAGGTCGCCCGGTTGAACCTGCCTCAAGGGCTGTCAATTGTGAGTATCCAACCCCCATCGATCCAGGTGCATCTTGAATCAGAAGCCAGAAAAGATATTGTGGTTATTATTTTTTTCAAGGGAAACCCCGCTCCCGGATACTTTGTCGGCAAAACAACTGCGCTACCCGGTCGGGTTCTTCTGCGGGGACCAAAACAGGCTCTTGATACACGCGAGAACATCTCCACACATCCCATAGATGTTTCCGGTGTCTCAGAATCTTTTAAAAAGGAAATCACCCTCGATCTTCCTGAGGATCTTGAAGTGGTGGCACCAAAAACACCGATCATGGCAGAGATTACCATATTGGAAGAGATTCTGACAAAAAGCCTTCCCAATATCACTGTACAGGGCAATGACTCGCGGCATGTCTACGAAATTACCCCGCCGGTCATCACCATCGATGTCAAAGGACCTGCAAAGCTCTTGGAATCGCTTTCGTCAACACCGGGCTTCAGGGTTTATGTGGATATCAAAGGACTCGATCCCGGTGTCTATGTCAGACGCGCCACCCTGGAACTTCCGGTTGAAACAACCCTCATCAGCGCGTCACCGGAAATTTTTACGGTTCGGATTGGGAAATAGCTGTAAGCGGTTGACTGCTTAGGGCTTATTGCTTATAGCCGTTGTCATAAGTATATTCCGTTTGGCCGTTGACTGACGCTTCGGCGGGTGACGGCAAACAACCGGTCGCCTGTTTGAAGCAAATTAGCGATCGTTAGGAAGACCAGAGGGCTGGATTGGATTGATTGCTTAAACACACAGATAAAGGAAGCCATCTATGCTATTCGTCATCGATGTCGGAAATACCAATATTGTGCTGGGGGTATACAGCGGAAAAACACTCTTGAAAAGCTGGCGGGTTCGCACCGAAAGGAACACCACGGAAGACGAATTCAACATTCTTGTAGCGAACCTGTTTTCGGCCGGTGGGTTCATGCTTGACAAAGTTGAAAAAACCCTTGTTTCATGTGTCGTGCCGCCTATGGTTACGATTCTGGATTCGTTCTGTCGTAAATACCTGGGCCATTCACCCCGCTGGGTCAATGCAAAGTCTTACGCCCGGATGCCGATACGGATTTCCAACCCATCTGAACTGGGAGCGGATCGAATCGTCAATGCCGTCGCCGCCTATGATAAATACCAAACCAGTCTGATCGTCATCGACTTCGGAACAGCCACCACCTTTGATGCTGTCTCTCAAAAGGGTGAGTATCTTGGTGGCGCCATCAGTCCCGGAATCATCATTTCGTCGGAGGCACTCTTTCTTAAAGCCTCAAAGCTCCCAAGGATAGAAATCTTTGAGCCCCCCGAATGTGTTGTGGGCAAGGATACCGGTCAGAGCTTGAAAGCCGGTATTATCTACGGGTATGCCGGACTGGTGGATGGTATTGTCAAGCGCATGAAGGCTGAGATGGGAACCGACCCCAAAATTATTGCTACTGGAGGACTGGCGTCACTCATCAGCCATGTCTCTGAAACCATAGAGACCGTAGAGCCTGATCTGACGCTGGAGGGCTTGCGGATTATCAGTAACTCCCAATAAAATCGCTCCACGATTTTATTGCATATCCAGGGATTTTTCCAGTTCCTGAATCCTGGCTTGAGTGGCCGATTTCTCCTCCTTTGAAATATCCGGGTCTTCAACCCGCCTTCGGAGACCCAGGAGTATCATCTCTTCCCGGTAATCGGCACATGTATAGACTGGGCTTTTTGTCATTCGGATTAAATGAGTGTTTCCTTGTAGATGCGATAAAACATTTCATATTCCGAAATGTTTCTCGATAAGATCTTTTCAACATCCTGGATATTCTTTTTGTTGATGATGAGATTGACACTCTTACAGAAGGCCATCATATAGTCCATGGTACGAAAACGGTCGCTGATCAGCGTAACATACATGTTCCGACGCGCATCCATGTGCAGCCGTTCCAGGTAAATCAAAATACCGTTTCGTTCCGGGTCTTTGGTACCAAAATATTCATCCACCACAACCAGATCATATACCTTGTAGCGAAGATTTCTCAAGGCTTCCCGGTTGTCCGCAACCTCACTGACGTGATATTCCAGAAGCCCCAGCGCCCGGACAAGACCCTCGCGGATAACGGTGTCTGATTCACAGACCAAGGCGATTTTTCCCTCTTCCTCGATAAAGTCAAACGGTTTTTCCGAGGTTTCATAGCCGTCTTCTTCAAAGCCGAACTCTGCTGCCACGCCGTCTGCTTCACCGCCGGTTGCCGCGTTGTTCGCTTCCGGAGTCTTGATGGAGATTTTCTTCTTGCATTTCGGGCATGGAAGTGTAGCGGTCTTTCCCCTGGGTATGGATTCATCAGGGATCTTGAACTTGCTCCGGCAATTTTCACAGATTATCTCCATAAGGCACCCTCTCCATCACATGTTCTTTTCATATTCTCTGTCCATTTGCAGGGAATCAATATCCGTGGTTGTTTCTCCCCTGGCCGCCTTGACAGTATCGATCCCCCGGCCGGTAACGCCCCTGCGTGACGAATATGCCAGGGCGTTTTCCTGCGTAATGAGCCCCTGTTCATACAGACCCACCAGAAAGTCATCAAAGGTCGTCATGCCGAACGGCTTTCCAGCCTGCATGATCTCATAAAATGTTTTTCCTTCGGATTCGCCCTGCAAAATGGTATCTTTCACCCGTAGATTCGAACCCAGCACTTCAAAGGCCGCAACCCTGCCCCCGCCAACCTTGGGAACCAGCCGCTGGGCAACAACCCATCGAACCGTATCCGCAAGACGTATGCGAACCTGATTCTCTTCTTCGATGCTGAACATTCCCAATATGCGGTTAATGGTTTGGCCCGCATCGACGGTATGGAGCGTCGTCAACACCAGATGGCCTGTTTCAGCAGCGCTCAGACCGATTTCCACTGTTTCACGATCCCGCATCTCGCCCACCAGAATGACTTTGGGCGCCTGCCGCAATGCAGCCCTCAGACCGGTTGCAAACGAATCGAAATCGGTCCCCAATTCGCGTTGGTTAAATGTGGATTTTTTATGTGGGTGCTGATATTCAATCGGATCTTCGAGGGTAACGACGTGCACGGATTTTTGCTCATTGATGACCTCGAGAATCGCGGCTAACGATGTCGACTTTCCGGAGCCGGTGGCACCGGTGACGAATACGATGCCATTCAACTCATCGGCTATTTTATAGAAGACTTCCGGAAGCCCCATTTCTTTGATGGTGGGAACCTTTGATTCCAGCTGCCGCAGTACCACCGAATAATTGCCCTGCTGTGAAAAGACATTGACCCTGAAGCGCGCTTTTCCCGGCAGGCTGTAGGACATGTCACAAGAGCCACGAGATATCAGGGTCTCGGTCAGACGGCGGTCCCTGTTCACCAGGTTCAAGGCGAAAATTTCACTCTGAAACGGTGTCAACTCTTTAATTGGCGGGGTCATGTCCACCGGAACCAACTGACCGGAGCTTTCAACTTGTAAGGGTCTTCCAACAGTTAGATTCAAATCCGACACATTGGTATGAGAATCCAACATTCTCGTAAGAATATGATCGACTTCCTGTTTCCTCATCCGATTACCTCCCTCACATGAAGGTATCTCAAAATTTGAGATGACATCATGTTATGCCTCGGTAAAATCCGAAGGCGGCTCCCGCAACAGTGGACGAAATTTAGCCTTGTCGTTTGCCTTTTGGTAGGCGGAATCTCCGGTAATCCATCCCTTGTTGTAGAGATCCATAATGGCCTCATCGAGCAACTGCATGCCGTATTTTTTCCCGGTTTGTATCATTGAATTGAGCTGATGGGTCTTGGATTCTCTAATCAGGTTTCGCACCGCCGGTGTAGCAATAAGAATCTCGAGTGCAGGGCACCGGCCTTTTTTGTCCGATCGTTTGAAAAGAACCTGGGCAACAATGGCGCGGATGCCATCTGCCAGGGTCGACCGAATCTGGGCCTGCTCACTGGAAGGAAACACCTCGACAATTCGATCCACGGTCTTGGCCGCGCTGGTGGTATGCAGGGTTCCAAAAACAAGATGGCCGGTGGACGCCGCTTCGATAGCCAGCGAAATGGTTTCCAGGTCGCGCATTTCACCCACCAAAATAATATCGGGGTCCTCCCGCAAGGCTCCCCGAAGGGCCGCACTGAAAGACTTGGTGTGAATACCGACCTCCCGGTGGTTCACAAGACAGGACTGGCTAATATGAACAAATTCAATGGGATCTTCAACGGTAATAATATGATCATGCCGTGTCTTGTTGGCCTCGTCGATGATAGCTGCCAGGGTGGTGGACTTACCGCTACCCGTAGGCCCCGTGATAACCACAAGACCCCTGGGAAGGCTTGAGAGCTTTTTAATGACCGGTGGCAGGCCCAGGTCTTCAGCCGTCATAATCGTGCTCGGAATCTCTCTAAAAACAGCTCCGACACCATTTTTCTGCATAAAGAAATTGGAGCGGTATCGTGCCAGCCCTGGAATCTCGTATCCGAAATCGACATCGCCCGTTTCTTCGAACACCTTGACCTTGTCCTCGGGGGTAATCTCATACAGCATTCCCCGAAGGTCGTCATTGCTCAGTACCTTGTATTTGACTCTCTCGATATCGCCCCTGACTCTTAGGGCCGGCGGCTGTCCCGCCACAAGATGAAGATCCGATGCCCCTTGTTCATGCATCAATTTGAAAAAAGCGTCGATCTTTGCCATGGGCTACTCCTCATATTTATGGATCATCCGTTGGTATTGAATAACTCAGTACTAGCAAGGATAGGAATACAGTTCGTTAACCATCTATCATTTCAGTGTATTTCACTGTGAACCCTCGAATCCTGACCCCTTGACCCCTTAGTATATTACACCAGCGACATCGCCATCCTGCTCAGACTGCTGACCAAGAAGGTTCGAAGAAAAATTACAGCCATAAAAACCAAAATCGGCGAAAAATCAATACCGCCTACAATGACGGGTATTCGCCTGCGAACGGGATAGAGAATCGGTTCTGTAGCATTATGAATAAAGCGTACAATGGGGTTGAACGGGTCCGGGTTCACCCATGACAACAAAGCCCGGGCAATGACGATCCACATGAATGCAATGAGAACGATGTCAAGCACCTTGGCTACAGCCATCAAGAAATAGCCAATAATATACATAAAACAACGCAGCCCTTCGATCTTTCTTTGTCGCCCGATCCATATAATTAGGTTGAAATTTTGATGTCAAACCTAAGTACATAATGAGCAAGAAGTCAAGAATTTTCATCTAAAGCCGCCGGTCTCAATCAAGGGAAAGTCTGCTTGATTAGCCTTTTTTCTTGATTATTAAAAACTTTGTGATTAGTGTATGGTCCATTTTGTTTCATTCGGATCCGACACTATTTTTTGCTGTTTCTCTCGTGCAAACCCGTATCTTGACGCACCGTGAGATGGCAACAGGGAGATAAGTACTTATGTCTACAGAAGAAATTACAATGCTTCAGGGGAAAAAAATCTGTTTTATCGGCACGGGTAACATGGGCGAAGCCCTGGTGAGTGGACTGCTTTCAAACGCCACCAGACCCGAGGATATCATCTGTACCGATGTACGCGAATCCACCTTGACGCTTATCGCTGAAAAGTATCATGTACGCACCACCAGGGACAACCAGGCGGCCATTCAATCATCTGAAATTGTCATTTTCGCGGTCAAGCCGCAGATACTGGCCCTTGTACTGAAGGAGACCGCCGGGTGCCTGGACATGAGCAAACTGATTATTTCAATCGCAGCCGGCGTACCTCTCGCTGCGATTGAATCCTGTCTCAACAAGGAACTGCGACTTATTCGGGTCATGCCGAATATCGCAGCATTTGTAAAGGAGAGCGCCACAGCCATCGCCCCGGGGAAAAATGCCGGCAAAGAAGATATTGCCATGGCAAAAGCCATCTTCGATTCGGTGGGCAGGTCTGTTTTTATCGATGAAACAAATCTCATGGATGCTATCACCGGTTTGAGCGGCAGCGGTCCCGCATACATTTTTCTGATTGTCGACGCCATGGCTGATGCCGGTGTCAAGATGGGGCTTTCCAGACAGGATGCCCTGTTCCTTTCCATGCAGACCGTGCTGGGGTCTGCCAAGGTCCTCCTCGAAACCAAAGAACACCCAGGGCAGCTCAAAGACAGAGTCACTTCACCGGGTGGAACCGCTATTGCCGGGATTCACACACTCGAAAAGGGGGGGCTCCGGACAACCTTGATCAATGCAGTGGAAGCGGCGACCAATCGATCCAAGGAACTCGGGCAATTGATGATAAAGCATTTCGCCGAAAACGGTACCAACAAGTAAAGATATATCATGTTTACCGAAACCGTTTCATATTCCGCCGCGTTTGTGGCCGGATTACTGTCATTTTTTTCTCCATGTGTCCTCCCGTTGATACCGGCCTATTTTACCTTTATCTCCGGGTTGACCCTGGAGGAACTTATTGACGGCTGCAATGCCGAGATCCGCAGGAAAGTCTTTTTCTCGACCATGTCTTTCATTGCAGGCTTCTCGGTAATTTTTATCCTGCTGGGGGCGTCCGCATCTTATCTCGGTGGACTGACACACGATTATCGGGGCATCATCCGTGTTGCCGGTGGGGCTCTGATCGTCATACTGGGAATTCATTTGACGGGCATTGTCCGAATTCCTTTTCTTGAATTTGAAAAAAAATTTCATTTGAAACAAAAACCATTGAATTTTTTCGGAACATTCCTGGTGGGCATGGCCTTCGGCGCCGGCTGGAGCCCCTGCACAGGGCCGCAACTCGGTTCCATTCTCGCTCTGGCCATGGGTAAGGGAACCGTCTGGCACGGCATCGGGCTGTTAAGTACCTATTCGGCGGGGATGGCGCTACCCTTTGTGGCCATATCTATCTTTATCAATTATATGCTCGTATTTGTCAGGAAAGCATCCCGTTTTATGCCGGTATTCAACAGGGTAGCAGGAATCATTTTGATTCTGATCGGCCTGCTTCTCCTTGCAGACAAGCTCTATCTACTCACAGGAACAGGATAACCCAATATGAAAACTCGAATAAAATTTACCCTATTCATGACAACAGCCCTGCTGATATGGGCTGTCGCCGTACCTGTCACCGCCGCCGACCAGATCAAATGGTATTCCCATGAAGAGGGTACGGCTCTCGGTGTGTCGGAAAGCAAAAAAGTCTTCATCAATTTTTATGCGGACTGGTGCAAATTCTGCGAGACCATGGACCGGCAGACCTTTCAGGATGCCGGCATCATCTCCTATTTAAATTCATACTTCATCTCTGTTAAGGTCGATGTGGAACGTGAAAAACCCGTTGCAAAAAAATACAACATCAACCCCCTGCCGGACTCCTGGTTTCTATCCGAAAAGGGAGACGTTATTGGGAACAGGCCTGGATTTCTTTCGGCCGAAGACCTGATGCCGATTCTCCAGTTTATCAAGACGGAAAGCTTCTTGAAGATGAGTTACCAGCAGTTCAAAGAGAGCCTGTAAACAAAGCCCCCCATGTTGAACCGAAAAAGCGAGCGCATCCCCCGTAGGTTCTGCCGTTCGGCAGTGCTTCGCATGCTGCGAGGTTCTTCAAATGAACCCCTATGATCATGGGCGAGTTTTTATCGATAGGTGTCTTCCTGTCTCGAAAATCGCCGGACAAGTCGAATTGATATTGAAAGAATGACATAAAGACACATGAGCAACAGACTTGCCGGTACCCATAGATGGGGATTGTACGCTGAATTGTCCCTTGCGACCCATAGACCACAAGCACTGAACAGCGACACCATAACCATCAGTAAAATGACCACGACACAGAATGTTTCGGAGTCATACCAGGGAGAGATGGTTTTTCTGAACAAAGGGCTTCGGTCGGATCTCATAATCTGACCCATATCATGCAGCACGGCATCATATCAAGAAGCCATCTCAAAAAAGTGATTGGACCATCTCCCAGTGGGTTGATCCATTTGAAGGGTTCGAGGGTAACTAACGGCTGTAAGCAGAGAGCAACATCCCAGCCTCCCAGCATCCAAGCGTCCCAGCATAAAAGGGGTGGTAGCATTCCTTTGCCACAATGAAATAGATCACAACATATTGTAATATTTATGTTGACAAGTATCAACATGTTGTTGTAGAAGCCATTTTATCCTTCAGTATCCATCGTGTGGTACGTTGACTCCAAAAACCTTCAATTTACAAGTGTCGCATCCATAGCAGGACAGGAATTTGACTCTTTTCTGCTTTGGCTTTTCAATGAAAACAGGAGATTTTTCAGCGATCTCCCCCAACAATACAGGCGAGAGGAAAAACACGTGTTCGAGCAGATAAAGAAACGGGACGGCAGAATTCAGGAATTCGATTCAAAAAATATCACGGAAGCCATCGCCAAAGCTGGAAAAGCGACCGGAGAATTTACTGAAAGAGAAGCCAAAAAACTGACGCTTCGCGTCCTCACCCTGGCGCATGAACTCAGGCTGACTTCGATACCCGAAGTGGAAGAGATTCAGGACATCGTCGAAAGAGTTCTGCTTGATTCACCTTTTTACAAGACAGCCAAGGCATATATTCTTTATCGTGAACAGCACGCCCAGATCCGCCGCATTGCCACAGAAGCCAATGTCGACCTGGTTGAACACTATATTCAAAAACTGGACTGGAAAATTAAAGAAAACAGCAACATGTGCTATTCCCTGCAGGGGCTCAACAATTATATCAGCTCGGACATCACCTCGGAATACTGGCTCAACAGTATCTATCCCCCGGAAATCAGACGGGCGCATAAAAATGGTGACATGCATATACACGATCTCAGCCTCTTGTCCGTCTACTGTGTCGGCTGGGACCTGAAGGATCTTCTCGTCATGGGTTTCAGGGGGGTTGAGGGCAAGGTTGAAAGTGCCCCACCCAAGCACCTCCGATCAGCCCTGGGCCAAATCGTCAATTTTTTCTACACGCTGCAGGGCGAAGCAGCCGGCGCCCAGGCCCTGTCGAATTTCGACACATTGCTTGCGCCCTTTATCCGCTACGACAACCTCGATTACAAGGATGTCAAGCAGGCGCTGCAGGAATTTGTTTTCAATATCAACATCCCTACACGGGTGGGGTTCCAGACGCCCTTTACCAACATTACCATGGATCTCTATGTTCCATCCATCCTCAAGGATCACCCGATCATCCTGGGAGGTGAAGAAAAAGATATCACCTATGCCGATTTTCAACCGGAGATGGACCTCCTGAATATGGCTTTTGCAGAGGTTATGATGGAAGGCGACGCCAAAGGACGGGTCTTTACTTTCCCCATACCGACGTATAACATTACAAAAGACTTTGACTGGGAGAATCCCAATCTGGACATGATATGGAAAATGACCGGCAAATACGGCATCCCCTATTTCTCCAATTTCGTCAATTCGGACATGTCGCCTGAAGACGCTCGATCCATGTGCTGCCGACTTCGTCTTGACAACCGTGAACTTCTGAAACGAGGCGGTGGTTTGTTCGGTGCCAATCCGCTCACCGGATCCATCGGCGTCGTCACCATCAACTTGCCGAGAATTGGTGTTTCAGCAGAGAATAAAACCGAATTTTTCCAGACCATCCAGGAAAATATTCTTCTGGCCATCAAGAGCCTCTCCATCAAACGAAAGGTCCTCGAACGGTTTACCGAAAAGAATCTCTATCCATATTCCAAGTTCTACTTGAGGGACATCAAGGAAGGCTCCGGCCTCTACTGGAAAAATCACTTCTCAACCATCGGGATCATCGGTATGAACGAAGCATGTCTGAATTTTCTGGGAGAAGGCATCGCCAGCGAAACAGGCCACGCTTTTGCGCTGGAAGTCATGGATTATATTCGGGATATTATTGCCGAAGTTCAAGAAGAAACAGGCGATATCTTCAACCTTGAAGCAACACCGGCGGAAGGAACTTCTTACCGGTTGGCCATGCTGGATAAAAAACTTTTCCCGGAAATCGTCTGTGCCAACGAGGCAGACTATCAGACCGGCGCAGCACCCTATTACACCAATTCGACCCAGTTGCCGGTCAATTATACGGATGATGTTTTTGAAACCCTGCAACTCCAGGACAGGCTTCAGACAAAATATACCGGTGGAACAGTCCTGCATATTTATCTTGGAGAACAGGTTGAAGATCCAGCAGTAACCAAACACCTCATCAGCAAAATTGCCAATCGATTTCATCTGCCCTACTTTACGCTTTCACCCACATTTAGTATCTGTCCTTCCCACGGCTATCTGAAAGGCGAAAAGCCCCTGTGTGACTGCTGCAACCAGGAAACTGAAATTTACTCGCGGGTGGTGGGGTACTTAAGACCGATCAAACAATGGAACCCCGGCAAACAGGCCGAATTTAGTATGCGAAAAACCTACAAGGCGCTTGATCAGGCAAACCCTCCGGATATGGAGACTGAAACAACATCTTCGGATAAATTCGCCCGCCCCGCCCCGTCTTATGACACCGGTGCAAACCTGGAAAAAACGCCTCAACAAAGCGTGGCAAAATAGAATCGTGTCCTAATTTCATTGATCGGCAACCCACCATGATATTTGGCGGTCTTCAAAAACAGTCTCTCATCGACTTTCCCGGAAAGATCAGCTGTGTTCTTTTTGCATCCGGCTGCAATTTCACATGTCCTTACTGCCACAATCCTGATCTGGCCCGGGGACAAATCAAACCGTCTGCTGTCTTAAAAGAAGAAAACATCTACGATTTTCTTGATAAACGTAAAGGCTTTCTGGACGGGGTCGTCATCTCGGGTGGAGAACCAACGCTCCACCGGAATCTTTCCACCATCTGTGACACCATCAAAAAAATGGGATATCCCATCAAGCTGGATACCAATGGAAGCCGGCCTGAATTACTGGAACAGCTTATCCGCAATCGTTCTGTCGACTACATCGCCATGGATATTAAAACGGACCCGTCGGCCTATCCTCGCGAAATTTTAGGCAATGAGAATACAGCCACTATTCTCGAAAGCATCGCTCTCATCATGGCTGCCGGTATTTCATACGAGTTTCGTACGACATGCGTCAAGCCCTTTGTAGACCAACCCATTATCGAAAAAATATCACATGCCATCCAGGGCGCCGGATGTTACGCCCTGCAACAGTTCAAGAATGAGAATGTGTTGTCTCCTGAATATTTTCGAGATAGATCACCCCACTATTCACTTGCGGACTTGGAACGATTTCAGGCCCTAGCAGCCCCCTGGGTAGAGGCGTGTATTGTTCGTTAGTGCCCTTCCACAAATGGTCTTTTCACCTCTGCCAGCGTTGTATGGCAACAAGAATATGTTTAGCTCTATGTATTTGTCAAAATAACGGTCCGTTACCCGAAAAAGGATCCCCATGAGAATTTAACAAATGCGTATCACCGGAAACAAGTGATTTTTTATTGAACCTATAAACGCGATTCATAAATCATATCAGATTCACATATTTCTTGACACATTGGATTTGTTTTCACTATGTTAATAAAATCGTTGCACGATTTTATGAAACGCGACGTTGTCGCTATTAGGATGAAAGTTCACAAGGTATGGCCTTACCCTTGACCTGGTCCAAATAACCAGGTTTTACATATTGAAGTAGAAACGATTCCCGGTCTCGACAAAAGGAGGAGATGATATGACGACCCCATACGATGCAGTGTTTAAAAAATCCATTGAAGATCCCAACGCGTTCTGGGCCGAAGCAGCTGAAGACTGTCACTGGTATAAAAAATGGGACAAAGTCCTCGACGATACCAACAAACCGTTCTACCGCTGGTTTGTGGGCGGAGAAATCAATACCTGTTACAATGCCCTGGATCTTCACGTGGATCAAGGCAGGGGGGACCAGTATGCCTTGATATATGACAGCCCCGTCACCAATACCATAAAAAAATATACCTACAGGGAACTCCGGGACGAGGTTGCCAAATTTGCCGGTGTTCTGGCAGCTCTGGATGTGCAAAAAGGGGACCGGGTTCTGATCTATATGCCCATGATTGCCGAAGCAGCCATTGCCATGCTGGCCTGTGCGCGTATCGGGGCTGTCCACTCTGTCGTCTTTGGCGGGTTTGCACCCAACGAACTGGCGACCCGCATCAATGATGCCAAGCCCAAGGTCATTGTTTCAGCGTCCTGCGGTATCGAAGTTTCCCGCGTCATCCCCTATAAACCACTGCTGGATGAAGCCATCCACATGGCAAATAGTGATTCCAAACCCGGGAATTGTGTCATTCTGCAGCGCCCCATGGAGACAGCCGGAATGATAGCAGGCCGGGATTTGGACTGGAATGACGCCGTGGCGGCCGCAACACCTCATGACTGTGTTCCGGTGGCAGCGACAGACCCCCTCTATATTCTGTACACGTCGGGCACGACGGGCGAACCCAAAGGTGTTGTGCGGGACAATGGCGGCCATGTGGTGGCACTGAAGTGGAGCATGAAGAATATTTACAACATCGATGCCGGTGATGTCTATTGGGCCGCTTCCGATGTGGGATGGGTCGTGGGTCACTCCTATATCATCTATGCCCCGCTCTTTAAAGGATGTACCACGATTCTGTTCGAAGGGAAACCGGTCGGCACACCGGATGCAGGTGTTTTCTGGCGCGTCATATCGGAGCATGGCGTCAAAACCATGTTTACCGCGCCCACGGCTTTCCGTGCCATCAAACGCGAAGATCCAACGGCCAAGCTTACGAAGAAGTACGATCTCTCAAAATTTAAAACTCTGTTTCTGGCGGGTGAACGCCTCGATCCGGACACGCTCCACTGGGCGGAAAAGCATCTGGGCATTCCGGTAATCGATCACTGGTGGCAGACGGAAACCGGTTGGGCCATATGTGCCAATCCCATGGGTATCCACCATTTTCCGGTCAAGGAAGGCTCACCCACCAAACCGGCCCCTGGATGGAATGTGCAAGTCGTGGATGCCGATAACCATCAGGTCAAAGCCGGCGAAATCGGTGCGCTGGTTGTCAAACTACCCCTTCCTCCAGGCAGCCTGCCGACCCTCTGGAAAAAGGATGAGCGATACATCAGTTCCTATCTGGAAGAATTTCCAGGATACTACAAGACCGCCGACGCCGGTTTTATCGATGCTGATGGGTATGTTTTCGTCATGTCACGAACCGACGACATCATCAATGTCGCCGGCCACCGTCTTTCAACAGGGGCCATGGAGGAAATCCTGGCGGACCATCCGGATGTAGCTGAATGCGCCGTCCTGGGAGTGGCGGACGATCTCAAGGGACAGGTCCCGGTAGGTTTTCTGGTTCTGAATGCAGGGGTTGAAAGAGACCATGAAGAGATCATCAAAGAGGTTATCCAGTCCGTGAGAGGTCGTATCGGTCCGGTGGCGTCCTTCAAGAAAGCCACGGTTGTCAAACGGCTGCCCAAGACGCGGTCAGGCAAAATATTACGGGGGACGATCCAGAAGATTGCCGACAACAAGGAATACAAGGTTCCGGCAACCATCGATGATCCGACGATTCTGGGTGAGATGGAAGATGCACTGGTGGGCATCGGTTACGCCAAGGCCCGCAAATAAAGAGAAATGGTGCCGCACATAAGTGCGGCACCATTTCTCTTTTTAGCCGATGGTATTTTTAACGATCCCGATGATCTTTTCAGGATCGAATGGTTTACTCACGAAGGCCACGGCATTTTTAACGGCATGGTCACCATCGATCCCGCTGATGACAATCACCGGTATGTCTTTAAGTTCTTCTTCCTTGCGCAGCTTGCGGTAAAACCTGGGCCCCATTCACCCGGCATTTGAAGATCCAGCGTAATCAGATCCGGTTTTTCTTTCCTCACGATTTCCAGGCCTTCCATACTGCTGGATGCCGTACAGGTTTGATAGCCATTGTCACTGAAGACAGCCTGGAGATATTTTACGATAATCGGATCATCGTCGATGATCAGTATTTTCTTTGCCATTGTGAGCCCCTCTTTTTCCCTTTTGTAACATTAACATCTCGCGCAATCATCATTTTCCACCTTGTATCACCCTCCAACCCTCTATACTTGTTTATTGGGTTCATTGGGTTCGTTGTGTTTATTGCGTCGCCCCCGGCAAGGCGTATACAACTTTTAACGCCTCTCTGTCTCCTCCCTCAATAAACCCTATTTTTTTTTTTTTTTTTTTTTTTTTTTTTTTTTTAGACCTCGGACCCTCTATTAATCGTCTCCCTGTTCCTTCCGAATTCCTTTCCGATGGCACTCACCGCACATGATGGGACCTTTTTTTTCAGACAAATGGCAGCCCTTGCAGTTCGCATGAAAAGCCTGTATCAAGGAAGGCTGACCGCCGGATGCTTCTATTTCATGGCAGTCGGAACACAGCATGTCTTCCGAGGATTCGTCTTCGAGCTTGACGCCGTCTTCGTAGACATGATGGCACTCGTTGCATTCATCGATTTCAGCTGCCTCGTTGTGCGCCTCGTGATTGAAGGTCGACGCCACTCTTTCAGGATTGGGAAATACGCTGTTGTCTACGGATTGTCATTTCTTCCTGAGAGTAGGGGCCACCAGCAGAAACACATCAGCTACAGGGACCGTCAGCAGGCCAAGGCCACGTTTTCTCATCCTCTCTCCTCCT
>CAWKCS010000040.1:0-31892 GCA_963848165.1 uncultured delta proteobacterium
CCCCCTGGAGCTGTCGGACATATTCGGAAATATGACAAACCCTATAACTTTTGGGCATGTCTCAATTTAGGCTTTTGTTTTTTAAAATGCAGCATAAATGATTTTACGATTTTATCAGGACGCGACTTTATCGCATTTTTACCGAAGATCCCTTTTGAAGAATAAAAATATCATTTCAATACGAAGTCTGACCTACTCAGCTGTGAGCGATACGGCCCGTTTCTTACAGACTTCGTGTAGCAGTTATCAAGCTACTCTAAGGGTTATTTAGAACAATGTCAATACAATGAACCGTTTTGCATACCGCACAACCGGACTGTTTGTGAAGGTACTCGAAAACATTTTTCGGGCCCGCGTCAACCTGCACGGTACGGAAAATATCCCCGGCGGCAACAACATTTTTGTGGTCAACCATTTTCGAGAATTGAGACATTTGTCCTGCCTACGCATCTTTTTCGATTGACACAGACACCCATCTGGTCTCTCGCGGCAGCGAATTTTTTAAGGGCGCTTTTGGAAGCTATATGGACAACGTCGGAGCGGTCTCTATAAAAGATCCGGATCGAGATCATCTGATCGTGAAGACGCTTCTCACCGGCGAGGCGATGTGGGTCATATTTCCGGAAGGCCGCATGGTCAAAAATAAAAAGATCATAGAAAAAGGACGCTTCATGATCTCTTCTGCCGGTGGAAAGCCCCCACCCACACGGGTGCGGCCACTCTGGCGATGCGTACCGAGTTTTATCGCCAGCGGCTTTTTGCCATGAGCAGATCAAACCCGGAAGAAGCCAGCCGCCTCCTGAATCTTTTCCGGATAGAATCCATGGCGGATGTTTCCAAAACAGGAACCCGGCTGGTGCCTGTCAACATCACCTACTATCCGGTGAGGGCCAGGGAAAACGCCTTGAGCAATATCGCCAAGAGTCTGGTTGACAATATATCCGAACGTTTGACCGAAGAGCTCATGACCGAAGGGCATATGCTGCTATCCGGAGTCGACATGGATATTCGTTTCGGTCAACCCATAGAAGTCGAGGCATACCTGGACCAGACAGTCATCCAGCAGGACATCCAGTCCAAGAGATCGTTTCAGTTCGATGATGCATTGCCCTCAAAGACAAAAATGCGTAAGTCCGCTTTGAAAATTATGCAGCGATATATGACCGCGATCTACAACTTGACGACACTGAACCATGATCACATCTTTGCATCCATGCTGAAATTATTTCCATTCAGCAGCATTAAAACACAGGATCTGAAAAGACGTGTTTTTCTGGTGGCGTCTTCATCGCTCCAGAAGATGAAAGTTCATTGTCACAGCAGCCTCAACGAAGATCAGGCCCACCTGCTGGTGGATGATGGTTACGGCAAGTACCGGGATTTCATATCCCTGGCAAAGGAACAGGGATTTGTCAGGGAACAGGACGGCAGCCTGGTGAAACTTAACCCTATTGGGGTGGTGTTGAATTTTCACCTCGCACGGATTCAGAACCTGGTTTCGGTCATTGCAAATGAAGTGGAGCCCTTGATCAAATTCCAGCGGTTTATCCGGAGAATTGCGTGGACACCGTCATTTATTGTTCGAAGAAACGTTGTGCGCAGCCTTCTCAAGAAAGCCATGGATGAGTACACCACAGACTACAAGGCCTTTTTTATCGAAGGGGAAACCAAGGATCAGGCGGTGGGAATGCCGGTGCTGTTCAAGGGCAGGTCAAAGCGTATCGGCATCGTTCTTTCTCATGGGTACATGGCAGCACCCCTGGAGGTTCAGGGATTGGCCAAATACCTTCAGCACAAGGGATTCTGGGTATATACGCCGCGTTTGAAGGGCCATGGAACCTCCCCGGAAGATTTAGCGCAGCGAACATACAAGGACTGGCTCGCTTCTGTTGAAGAAGGGTATGCTTTGATCAGCAGCATCTGTGAGAGGGTCGTTATCGGCGGTTTTTCCACGGGTGCGGGTCTGGCGCTCCATATCGCGGCCCGGACAAAGAACCTATCCGGTGTGTTCGCCATTTCAGCACCTCTCCGGCTCCAGGATCTCGGGGCACGTTTTGCATCGACACTGGATACATGGAACCATCTGATGGACAAAATCGGTAAGGGGGTTGCCAAAAAAGAATTTGTCAACAACACGCCGGAAAACCCTCACATCAATTATTTTCGAAATCCCATTTCAGGTGTCAGTGAGATAGAAAAATTGATGGAATCCCTCTATCCTCTTCTGGAGAACATCACCGTGCCTGCCTTAATTGCCCAATCAGAGAACGATCCGGTGGTAAACCCGAAAGGATCGCGAAAGATATTCAAGCGTTTGGGATCGGTGGATAAAAGATATACCCTTTTCAATTTCGACCGGCACGGAATTCTCCTGGGCCAAGGGTCAGACAGGGTATACCGGACCATCGCAGAGTTCATCGATCATCTATAAATGACGCTATTCGAAAAGAAACATTTCAATATTTAATTAATTTCGGTATAACCTAAAAATGACTTTGAAAAGCAAACCTTATAACATCGTCATGTACTCACATGACACCTACGGCCTGGGTCACATTCGGCGAACCATGGCCATCGCGTCCCAGTTGCGGAACCCAAACACCAATGTCCTCATTCTGACCGGCTCACCCATTGCCGGAAGATTTTCCTTCCCGGAACAGGTCGATTTTGTGCGAATCCCGGGAATGATAAAGAAAACAAATGAAGAATATTTGCCCCTGTCCATCAAAATCAATGCCGGTCATGCCTTGGATATCCGGAAAAAAATCATTATCGCAACGGTCAAAGCGTTTCAGCCGCATCTGTTTATCGTCGACAAAGAACCGCTGGGCTTGAAAAAGGAAATATTGCCCACACTTAAATGGCTGCGGAAGTGCTGCCCCAATACACGCACGGTTTTAGGGCTTCGGGACATCATGGATGATGCTGAAACCGTAAAGGATAACTGGAATAAAAAGGGGATTTATCAAGCCCTGGACACCTATTATGGTGAAATATGGACCTATGGCATCCAGGACTTTTATGATCCCATCAAAGAATATGCTATTCCCGAGAATATCAGTCGGAAAATTCGATTTACCGGCTATATTCCCCGTGAGATCAAATTCAGAAAAGATGCCATACGAGAGAGAAAAAGGCACAAAATCAGACCGGAAGACAAGTTGGTCGTTGTTACCACCGGTGGCGGCGGGGATGGTTACCCAGTGATGGATGCATATTTATCCATGCTGGAGCATCAGGGTTTTGACGCTCCGTATCGAAGTATTCTGATAACAGGTCCTTTCATGCCAAAAGCCAAAAGGAAAGAGATATTTAGGCGATCCAAGAAACTGAAGGTCAAAGTATTTCATTTTTACCGGCAAATGGAAAAAATCTTTGCAGCGGCAGACCTGGTGGTCAGCATGGGAGGATACAATACGGTTTGCGAGTTGATGAGCCAGAAAACGGTTTCGCTTCTCATCCCTCGTGAAACACCCCGTTTGGAACAAACCCTGCGCGCGCAGTGCTTTACTCAGAGGAATCTGCTGGATTACATACCTTGGAAGAAGGTTTCTCCTGAACGGCTTCATGAAAAAGTCAACCATCTTCTTCAGAAGCCAGAAGTTTTCCAGGATGCCATGTCAAAATTTGAAATGACGGGCTTTGATATCATGCGTGGACGCATCCAGGCGTTCAGAAAACAGAAATGGGATAACAGTTGTTACAATCTCAACCACAACTGTGAATGAACCGAAAAAACGAGCGCATTCCCCGCAGGTTCTGCCGTGCGGCAGTGCTTCGCATGCTGCGGGGTTTTTGATTAACAATAAGAATACCGCCATGACAAGCGTTATTTGCTTTCAGTCACCATCAGCATGGTCGATGGATCGAGAATCAGGCCGGACGTCGATCCGTCTGGGCTTCCGCCTTTGGTGGCCTTGACATGGATATTCTTTCCCTCGGGCTGAAGCTGAATTGTGACTTCGAACAAATCATCGATCTGTGCAAGCTGGGGTGGAATTCCATCAGGCTGGGGCTCTTGGTGACGGTGTGTCCGGACTGAAAACCAGATACGGAGATCGTGGGCTTCTGCAAAGGCTTTTAGCTGTTTTAGAGATGCCTCGACATCATCATCAAAGGGGAATCCGTCGATCACGATCATGTCCGGGGAAAAAATATTCTGTTCCGTAAGATCGGCCAGGCGCTCTTCAAGTTTGGGCACGCTGAAACCCTCTACCTTGAAGGTCATGATGAATCGGTGGTGGAGTATGGATTCCCAGAGTTGGTCGATCTGCTGTGCATTGTACTGATCCGCCAGATTGTGAAAAACTTCCTTATACCACAAACTCACTTTGTTTACGGGATCACTCAGACTGACATGCAGGACGTTTTTGCCCCGCAGAAGGGTTTCCAGGGATAACTGGACCATAATGGCGGTTTTGCCGACACCTGCCCGTGCCAAGACCGCGCCAAAGCCACCCTTGGATAGAATATCCTGATTTTCCTTTCCCAGGAGTCTTAAGGGGTTCCGTAGTGTGAGATCTTTTTTCAACATCATAAAGCTCCTCTCCTTGAGGTTGATAATATTATCACTGGGTGGGAGCCCATGATCTTTCAACCTGGAATTTGCACCAGCCCTGATGGCTTTTATGAGATCTGTTTTCAGCATATCGCCTATCAAGCAACGTTCTTTTTCTCTTCCTGGGCTTTTTTGATCAATTCTTCGGCAATGGATTGCGGTACCTGTTTATAGTCCGAGAATTCCATGGTAAACTGGGCCTTTCCTTGTGTGGAACTGCGCAGTACCGTGGAATACCCAAACATGTCAGCCAGAGGTACCCGTGCTTCGATAACGCACATGGTCCCCTCATCCTGAGAACCCAGAATCATTCCTCTGCGCTGGTTCAGTGAACCCATGACAGCACCCTGAAATTCCGTTGGTGTTTCAACCACCACGGTCATGATCGGTTCCTGGATGACAGCCTTTGCCTTGGCATAGCCTTCAAGAAAGGCACCTCGTGCGGCTGCCTGAAATGCCATTTCAGATGAATCCACTGCATGGGATGCACCATCGTTGATCAAAACCCGGATGCCGGTTACAGGCAGTTCCATTTTCGGCCCTTTTTCAAGACAGGCTCTGAATCCTTTTTCACAGGCGGAGATAAACTGGGTGGGTATGGAGCCGCCGGTTACTTTATTCTCGAATTCGAAATCATTCTCAGCTGTCGGTTCCAGGTAACCTGCAACCCGGCCATACTGGCCTGAGCCACCGGTCTGTTTCTTGTGGGTGTAATTAAACTCACCGCGTTGGGTAATGGTTTCCCGGTATGCGACCCGGGGCATGCCTGTTTCCACATCCGCATTGTATTCTCTTCGCATTCGTTCGATATAGACATCGAGATGAAGTTCCCCCATGCCCGATACAATGGTATCACCGGTTTCATCATTGACATAGGTTTTAAATGTGGGATCTTCCTTGGTAAACCGATTGAGTGCTTTTGACATATTGTTTTGAGAGACTTTGTCCTTGGGAACAATGGCCAGGGAGATGACCGGTTCCGGAACATACATGGAAGTCATGCTCAGATGCATGCCCTGGGCGGTAAACGTATCCCCTGATGCACATTCGATTCCGAAGAGAGCGCCGATATATCCAGCCGAGATGGTGTCGATGTCTTCCATCTGGTCGGCATGCATACGAACCAGTCTGCCGACCTTTACCTTCTTGCCTGAACGGACATTCACGATGGTACTCCCTTTGGATACGGATCCCTGATAGACGCGAATATAGGTGAGCTGGCCGTATTTTCCATCCTCCAGCTTGAAGGCGAGCGCAACCAACGGTTTGCTCGAATCGGAAACAAGTGTCACCGTGGTTTCCATGTTATCCGTGTCGAGGGCCTGATTTTCGATGTCGGAAGGGCAGGGCAACAGATGGGTGACGGCGTCCAGGAGGGGTTGTACGCCTTTGTTTTTATAGGCTGAACCCATGAGGACCGGTGTCAGTTCACGGGTAAGCGTCCCTTTGCGGATGGCCTCTATGAGCAAGTCTTCCGTGACGTTGCCTTCCAGAGCGGCTTCCATGAGGTCGTCTGAAAACATGGAGGCCGAATCGATGAGTTTTTCCCGTTTTTCTTCTGCCTCTGCCAGCAGAGCGTCCGGTATGCTTTCCTCGCGAACCAGTTCGCCTTTTTCACCGTCAAAGTAGAGCGCCTTCATGGACACCAGATCCACGACACCTTCCATATCCGCTTCCAGACCAATGGGAATCTGCAAGGCAACGGCATTGTGCCCCAGTTTTCTCTTGAGCTGTTCCATGACCCGGAACGGGTTTGCACCACTGCGATCACATTTGTTGATAAAAGCGATACAGGGTACTTTGTAGCGTTTCATCTGACGATCAACAGTAATAGACTGGGACTGGACCCCGCCCACTGAACACAAAACCAGGACCGCACCATCCAGGACCCGTAGAGATCGTTCCACCTCTATGGTAAAGTCGACATGCCCGGGTGTGTCGATAATATTGATCGTGTGATCGCGCCACTGGCAATAGGTGGCAGCCGAAGCAATGGTAATGCCACGCTCTTTTTCGAGTTCCATGGAATCCATGGTCGCTCCGACACCGTCTTTGCCTTTGACATCGTGGATGGTATGGATTCTGTTGGTGTAGAACAGAATTCTTTCCGTCAATGTTGTTTTGCCCGAATCAATATGGGCGCTGATACCGATATTGCGGACGTTTGTTAAGTCGTTAATCATTTTTGATATTCCTTCTCAGAGGTTCCTCGACTGATACTATTCAAAGACTATATGACGTTAAAACAGAAACACAAAAAACGAAAACACGAAAAAGCGACCAAATTTTTTCGTACGTTCGTTAACGGGTATCTATTTTTTGGGATGATTCAGTGCAGGAAAACCCGGTCTGAAAGTCATAAAATAACGCCATCCCTTTATTAGGATGGCGTTGTAATACCGCAAAAAAGTGCACAAATATAGGGATGCGAATCTGCATTGTCAACATAAATTAAAAATTCATGTATCAATTTTCTGAATTAACAACCTACTGCTTTCAGGAACTTGATTATTTTTTAAGTTGATAAAATCTGTTGAAGCGACCGGCCGTATTTACTATGTCCAACACATTACTGACAATCTTTGAAACTTGCTGTAATCCTCAATTCAGGAATATGATGTGAGAGCGAAGTAAACAATGACCCAGAATCCGATCCTGCCGGGCGTCAAAGCTGCCTGGCCCATCTGCCTGGGGTATATCCCCATAGGTCTGGCGTTTGGTGTTTTGGCACAGAAGGCCGGTATGACATGGTTTCAGATTGCCTTGATGTCATCCATCGTTTTTGCAGGGAGCTCACAATTTATTGCCGTTTCCATGCTGGCAAATGGTTCTGCGGCCCTGGCCGTGATAATGACGGCGTTCTTCGTAAATCTCAGGCACCTGCTCATGAGTTCCTCTTTGGCGACGCTGTTGCATAACGAGCATCGGGGCAAACTCTCTGTTTTTGCTTACGGGGTCACCGATGAAAGCTTTGCCATCAATTATACGCGTCTCCTGGCCGGGGACTGGGACCTGAACAGATCCCTGGTGCTCAATCATACAGCCAATGCATGCTGGATCCTGAGTACCGTTGCCGGCGGATTTTTCGGTCATCTTATTCCCGCCCACAGCCTGGGTATCGATTATGCCCTGATTGCCATGTTTATCTGTCTCCTGGTCTTTCAGCTCACCAGCCGTTTGATTGTTTTGACGGCAATTGTTGCCGGCATGCTGTCGGTCGCCCTGGCCCTTTGGGTTCCCGGCAATTCCTATATTGTCCTGGCTTCTGTGATTGCCGCAACCATCGGGGTAGGCATCGGAAAGCTCTCTCGCACATTTCATGCAGGGAAAGGGGATTGAGCATGCCCGATACCTATGTCTTTATCATTGCCGCCATGGGGCTGGTGACCTATATTCCCCGGTGGCTGCCATTGTTTATCTTGACGAAATATACCTTGCCGGGGTGGTTCAAAGAATGGTTGGCCCTTATTCCGGCCTCTGTCCTCAGTGCCTTGCTGCTGCCGGCCCTCGTGACCGGAGGTGACTCCACGCCACCTCGATATACTGCGACCTGAAATGTGGGTGGCGGTTCCCACCTTTTTATTTGCGCTGGCAACCAAATCCCTGGGCGGTACGGTGGTGGTGGGGATGGCATTGTTCTGGCTGAGCGGGAAACTACTTTAGGTAATTAGACTATCAGGCTGTAGGCTGTTAGGTTGTTAGGCGACCTAACAGTCTACAGCCTGTCCACCTATAGCCTATGTTGCTATAATTCCGGTGGGCCGGAAGGTATCATACAGGCAAACCGCAGGGTTTTGTTCCCTTTGTTTCGTATCTGGTGTTCTTCATTGCCGGGGATGAATACGGTGGTTCCGCTGGACACTGGAATCCATTTGTCTTCTGAGAAAACGTCTCCATTTCCTGCGAAAAAAAGAATTTCATGTTCCCAGTCATGTGCGTGCCGCGGTGTATAGCCTTCCGGTTCGACTTCGAATATTCGCATGCAGAAGTTTTTAGCACCATCGTTCTTTCCAATGGCGATGCGTCCCTTGACGCCTTTAACGGCATCACCGTCAAAAGCTGTGGGCTCGATATCTGAATAGTGAGTTATTTTCATCTGCTGTTCTCCAGTGGTAACGGGTTGTCTTGATGCAAACAAATTAAGTCGAATCAGATGGCGTGTCAACCACGCATGTCACAGTCTATAGACTAATAGGTCTAATAGGCTATTACATGAACCGTTAGACTATTAGACTGTGAACCGCCTAATGCAGAATTCCTAGATCGATGCCACATGCCTAAAGAAATCATTACAAGATTTTATTTCTGCTTGTCTGGTTATTGTTGATAGTTTATGGTTACAGATAATGCCCAAACCGTAATCCCCGGGAGCCGAGAAAATGGATCTGAAATCATACTGCCCTGCAAAACTGATGCCGGCCGAGGACGCCGTTGGCTTAATCAAGCGGGGAAGCCGCGTGTTCATAGGAACCGGATGTGGAGAGCCGCAACATTTGATCCGGTCGCTGGTTGAGAACGATCAGCTTCAGGATATTATGATATATCAGATGCTGTCACACACACTGGCGAAATATGTGGACAATCCTTCCTTTTTACGACGATTTTCCTTGAAGCTCTTTTTTATCAGTCAGGATATGCGCAAAGCGGCCTTCGAAGGCAAGATCGATTATCTGCCCATGTATTTGTCGCAGATTCCACGATACTTTTCAAGCCAGCGGATTGGTCTTGACGTGGCGCTTGTACAGGTCGCTCCCCCCGACAGATTCGGATACTGCAGTCTTGGGGTGTCTGTGGATATCACACGTTCCGGGATGGAAAACGCCAAGATGGTGATCGCACAGGTAAATCCCCGAATGCCCAGGACATGGGGAGACAGTTTCGTGCATGTGGATGAATTGGATTTTCTGGTGTGGCATGAGGAACCTCTGGTGGAATCGGTGCCCAATGTCAAGGACAACGAGGTGGCCCAGCGAATCGGGTTCTATGTCAATCAGCTGGTGGATGATGGTGCCACGCTCCAGATCGGGTTTGGCCAGCTTCCGTTTGCTATCCTCGGGCATCTCGAGGATAAAAAGGATCTCGGTATTCACACCCAGCTGATTACCGACGGATTTATCCCGCTGCTGGAAAAACGGGTTATTACCAACAAGAAAAAAACATTGTTGCCGGGACGGGTGGTGGCCTCTCTGTGCATGGGGTCTGAGAAGCTTTATCAATATGTGGACAACAATCCTGTTTTCTATTTCCGCTCCTCGGAATTTGTCAATGATCCAACGGTCATTGCGAGGAACAACAATCTTATTTCCATCAGTTCGGCGCTCGAGGTTGACTTGACCGGTCAGGTGTGTTCGGACTCAACCGGCTACCTGTTCTACAGTGGTATCGGAGACCAGGTCGATTTCCTCAGGGGCAGTGCCATGTCCAAAGGTGGGTTCTCCATCATTGCGCTGCCATCCACGGCTCAAAACGGAAAGGTATCCCGTATTGTTCCCCATCTCAGCGAGGGGGCCGGTGTTGCCACTACCCGGGGTGATGTCAACTTTATCATCACCGAGTATGGGATTGCCGAGCTTCAGGGGAAAGGTATCTATCAACGCGTCATGGAACTGGCGCAGATCGCCCACCCCAAGTTCAGGGACGATCTCATCGATGTCGCCAAGAAGCGGCATTATATTTTTTCAGACCAGCTGCCGCCTTCCAGTGAGGATCTTCATTTTCTGGAAGCCTATAAAAGCATGTTTCTGCTGCCCAATGGCAAGACCATGGAAATCCGCCCCCTGCAGCCATCCGATGAGTTTGCCTACCGGAATTTTTTCTATTCCCTTCGCGAGGAGACCATCTATTTCAGATTCTTCTACAAGATGAAGCTCTTTTCCCATGAGGTTGTCCAGAAACAGTGGGCGAGTGTCGATTACCGTAAGAACATGTCCTTAATCGGTATGGTTCAAAAAGGGGGTCACAAGGAGATCATGGCCATTGGCTCCTATGCCGATGACGGGGACAGGGCCGAGGTTGCGTTTGTGGTGAGGGAGGATTTTCAAGGCATGGGTGTGGCATCTCATTTTCTTGCAAAGCTGGAAGCGATTGCCAGGGAAAACGATTACAAGGGATTCACGGCCACCGTATTGAAAGAAAATGCCGCCATGCTGCGGGTGTTCAAACGCCGGTATCCCAACGCGAAAGTTAGCATGAGCGGGGGCAGCGATATATCCGTGGTCATGGACTTTACCGAAACTGAACGATAGCCGATCTTACCGCATCTACGGTGTCAGATGCTGTCCCGCATAGTAGACTATAGCGGAACAGCATCTTCCTTGTATCTGCGGCAACCTCGGCTATCGTTCAGCTTCGGTTTTTACCTATAAATGGATTCATGCTTATGGCACAGCAACATCCATATTTTCGGAACATTATTATGACAAGCGGTATAAAAGCTGGACTGGAAAATATGGATATTGGTTCTCAAGCCTGGAAAGATACGATTGTCGAAGGTGCCGAACAGGTGGGCATCAATGTCCAACCGGGTCAGGCAGATCAATTTGCCGCGCATGCGCTTATCCTCAAAGAATGGAATCAGAAAATAAACCTTACAGCCATTGATTCCCCCATGGACATGGCCGTCAAGCACTTCCTGGATTCCATTATTTCTTCCCGCTACATCAAGCCCGGCAGCAGGCTGCTGGACGTCGGTTCCGGTGCCGGTTTCCCGGGGATTCCCCTCAAGGTCATGATACCATCCCTGGATGTAATTCTGGTGGATGCCACCCGCAAAAAGGTCAGTTTTTTGAATCATGTCATCCGACGGCTTCATCTCAGCCACATTACGGCAATCCATTCCCGTATAGAGGATCTGCAGCAGGAATGGGAAGGCAGGTTTGACGTTATCGTATGCAGGGCATTTTCGAGCCTGGCGGATTTTGTTGAAAAGAGCATGCCGTTGCTGGCACCGGGCGGTCTGTTGATGGCTTTCAAAGGCAAGGAGCTTGCAACCGATTTGGCTCAGGTATCAACCCAGAAGGGCGAAGAGGTATTCCTTGTTGCGGGAAAGGACACCCATACAAAGTTTCAGATGAAATTTGTGAGTTTCAAGCTGCCGTTTCTGAATTTGTCCGAGAACGCTTGTCATGCTGACCCGTTGAAGGTAAAGTCTCATAGGGATTGACGCCCTGGGCAAAATACGAGATAATAACAACAATTAATAGCGATGGGAATAAAGAAAGGTTTGTCTGCCGATAAGCGACAACGTCGCGTCAGATAAAATCATAGTATGATTTTATAACCAAAGGAGAATGGCTATGGCAATACATTATTACGATCGTTCCAAGACCCGTCTTCATGTATTTCATCGCGTGGGCATACTATTTTGTATCGGTGTGGCATGTCTGTTGATCAGTTGTGATGGGAACCTGCTGGAAGGCATCTCGGACGATGATTCCTACGAAGCAAAAATGGAAAAAGGGCTGATGGCGCTGGATGATGAAGACTATGACAAAGCCGTCGAACTGTTCGTGAGATTTGAGTCTGATTATCCGAACAAGGAAGAGATCTGTGTCTACCTGAGCAATGCCTATGCCGGGCTGACCGGCATCGACACATTCAACCTGCTGGAGACCATCAGCGACCTGGACGACACGGACGACGAAGGGAGTATCGACATGATCGGCCTGCTTCTGGGAGATGCCGAGGGTGTCATCAACCAGCCGGCGGTTGACAGCAAGATGGACCTCTTGGCCCTTGCCCAGGCTGCCATCGACACCTGTATCGACAGTCCCGGTACGGATGAGCGTGTACAGGTGGGTTTGCTGGGGCTGGGTGATGCAGCCTTGATTATCGCAAATCTTGTCCTGGCAGACCTGGATCTGGATTCCGTTGAGCTGACAGAGGAAGGTCTCGGATGCCTTGTATGACAGTGTTCCCGATATTGATCAAGACGGACATTTCCGACGAAGATCTTGCGCGGCTTAACGACAGCCTGGATGATATCGCAGACGCTGTCGATGCCTTGGAAGAGATGCTGGGTGCTGATGAAGAGAACGATTTGTCGGAATCCTTTAACGAATTTTTAATGGATCTGGATCCGGCTGGCGATGGTGTAGATAGAAATGATATCGCACAGTACATCGGTAATTTATAGAAAAATGCAAGGAGGCATATCGTGAAAAAGTTGAATGCATTAAACGGGTTCTGGATCCTTGTGGTGGCATTTCTATTGTTATCGGCATCAGATGTGTCGGCCAAAGAATATCCGACGCTTTATCGCGGCGTGAGACCTCTGGGGATGGGTGGCGCCTTTACAGCCGTGGCAGACGATGAAAATGCGCTTTTCTACAACCCTGCCGGTCTGTCGGAAATATCGACCCTGCAGCTGGGTGTTCTCAACCCCATGGTGGAGGTATCGAAAGATACCATAGACATGTACAACGATGCGCAGGACACGGATTTTGACGACACCGGCGAAGTTACTGATTTTTTGCGAGACTATACTGGTGAACACGAGCATTTACGGGTTTCCCTGTTTCCCCATGTGGGCTTCAATATAGCCGGCTACGGGATCATGGTGGCAGGTCTTGCACAGGCTACCGTGGATCTGGATGTTCGAAATCCTGTCTGGCCTGAGGCGCATGCCGATGCCGTGAGCGATATCGGATTGCTGGCCGGTATCGGTTTGAATCTACCGTTTACGGGGCTCAGGGCCGGCGCTTCCATCAAATTTATCAGCCGGAAAAGCCTGGAAGAGATCTATACAGCGACGGATATTGCGTCGGATGGCTTTGAAGACAAGGTGGAGGATGATATCAATTCGGGCTCCGGTGTCGGCATTGACCTGGGTGCCATTTATCGGCTGCCTTTTATAGAGAGTTTTGATCTGGATGTGGGCCTATCAATTCAGAATATACCGGAAATGGACATGGGGGATGCCAAGCCCCTGGAGACCCAGGCAAATTTTGGATTGGCCGCCAAAAAGACTTTTGCCGGATTCGATCTGATCGCAGCCCTCGATTACATGGATTTGTCGAATTCCCATGACGAGGACGAAGACATGGCTAAAAGAATCCACATGGGTGCCGAGGTCCAGCTGCCTACCATCCTTTCCGTGCGGGCCGGCTTCAACCAGGGTTACTACACGGCAGGCGCCACCGTTGATTTCAAGGCGGTACGATTCGACCTTGCAACGTATGGCGAGGAGGTGGGTGCCCATGCAGGACAGCGGGAGGATCGACGGTATATGGCTCAGATTACCATTGGCTGGTAAGTAGTGTCCATCCACAAATGGTCTTTTTCCGCGATATCGGCGTTGAACGCCAGATTTAACTCCTCAAAATAGCACGCTATTCCTCCGGGTTAAATCTGGCGCTCGCCTTGATCTCACGAAAAAATCCTCATTTCTGGACGGACACTATCTCAAATAAGATAGCTTCTAAATTAAGTTTCGATGTAAAAACTTTCCAACTTCTACATTGATTCGATCAAGAAATAAAATCGCACAGCGATTTTATTTCTTGATCATTTCCTTTTCAACTGCCTCATCGATCAACTTTTCAGCATATTCCCAGAGTTTTGGTGCGCCGTCGTGCATAGGACTGTTTCGCATTAAAGCAACCGGATCCTTTCGAAAGTTGCTTCCTTGAGATCGACGATCAGAAGCTGATTTCTCAGATCGGAATTTTTGTGAAGCAGGATTTTGACAACTTCGGCGCATTCCAAGGATGCCACCAGGGACACCGTAAAGGCAAGATTACCCAGGGTTGTTTCAGCACCCCTTGTGGCGGAAAGGCTTTCTTCGGGACCGTATATCAGTTCGAGCCCCTTGTCTTCGGGAAAAATGGCCGTTATCTGACCGGAAAATCCGGCAACAGCCGCAGATACCATGGGAATGCCGGCGTTTTTTGCGGCCTTTTCAAGGACAAAACGGGTGTGGATATTGTCCAGGCAATCGATAGCGATATCGGCATGTTCCAGCAGACGGACGGCATTTTCTTCATCCATTGTTTCGGTATGGTCCTGGATCAGGATCGAAGAGTTGATGGTGAGAATATTTTCCAGGGCAGCCGCTGTTTTGGTTTGTGAGAGATTCTGTTCAGAGCTGAGTGCCTGCCTGTTGAGATTGCTTTCATCGAACATGTCGCCGTCGACCACCGTCATGGCGCCGACTCCGATCCTGGCCAGAGTTTCGACCACGGCGCCCCCCAGTCCACCCAAGCCGACGATGCAGACCCGGGATTGAAGAAGCGTGATCTGGTCCTTGATGGAAAGGGCATTCATGTTGCGGATATAGCGTTCCGGAACGATGTCGTGTTCCAGAGCCAGAATGTCGATTTCTTTTCGGGTTCTTCCTGAACGCTGGGCAATATCGGCGGTATCCAGGAGGGAGATGATGCTGCGCTTAGAGCCGTCCGGCAGGGTCAGAAGACGTGATGCTTCCAATAGTATTTCCGGGAGATGTGGTTTCAAACTATCCGCCCCCCACCGGTGGAAAGATCCCCAGACGATCACCATCTTTCAAGACTGAATCCAGCGTTACCTTGACACTATTGATAAAGATGAGCTTTGCTTTTTTTTCTGGAATTCCAAGTTGCTGAACAAGGGTGCGTACGTTTGTCCCTGCTTCAACCACGTGAGCACCCGATGCCTGCGGTGCAAATTTTTGAAGTGTTGCAAAGAGTTTTAAATCAATGGAGATTGTCATAGAAAACTCCCCGATCTTTGAACGGGCTAAGATATTAAAATGATTTATAACACCGTGACAATATGGTATGTATGCCACGCTAGTGTGTTACGATCAAGTTATAAAATATGAAGGTTATATCAGGAGAAGAAAAATGACCTATCAATATGAACATGTGCTGGTTACCGGTGTCGCTGGTTTTATTGGATTTAATCTGACAAAACGCCTGCTCAAGGACGGATGTCATGTGACGGGAATCGACAATCTCAATTCTTACTACGATGTCAACTTAAAGAAAGCCCGGCTTAAGCAACTGGAAACCCATGACAACTTTACCTTTGCCAAGATAGATCTGGCTGATAAGAATGCCATGCAGGACGTTTTTAAAAGCACCTCTTTCGATGTCGTGGTGAACCTGGCAGCCCAGGCAGGTGTCCGGTATTCACTGGAAAACCCCCAGGCCTACGTGGATGCCAACATTGTCGGGTTCACCAACATTCTGGAAAACTGCCGGCATACATCGGTTCAGCATCTGGTCTATGCGTCATCCAGTTCGGTCTATGGTGCCAACACCAAAATGCCTTTTTCGATTCACGACAACATCGATCACCCGGTTTCCCTTTATGCGGCCTCCAAAAAAGCCAACGAACTCATGGCGCACGCGTACAGCCACCTGTTTGGTCTGCCCTGCACCGGTCTGCGTTTTTTTACGGTATACGGCCCCTGGGGCAGACCGGACATGGCCCTGTTTCTATTCACCCGGGCTATTCTGGAAGACAAACCCATCAAGGTGTTCAACCATGGAAAAATGCAGCGGGATTTCACCTATATCGATGATATTATCGAAGGGGTCGTGCGGGTCATGGGTCATCTCCCGGTTCCGAATCAGGATTGGAGCGGGGACCAGCCGGATCCTGGAACGTCCTATGCACCCTACAAAATTTACAATATCGGAAACAATCAGCCTGTTGAGCTGACGCAATTCATCCTGGAAATCGAAAAAGCCCTGGGAAAAAAAGCCAAAAAAGACTACATGGATTTGCAGCCGGGAGATGTGGTGGCAACCTATGCAGATGTGGATGACCTCATCAAAGATGTGGGATTCAAACCTGCGACACCCATTGATGTCGGTATCCAGCGGTTTGTTGCGTGGTACAGGGATTACTACGGGACCTAAACCAGAAACCATCTCAAAAAAGTCTTTTGGTCCAATCTCTGCGTTGGATTATCGTTTCAACTCCTCGAAATACCAAAGTATTCCTGCGGTTTGAACTCAAATCCGCCTTGATCTTGAACCAAAATCCTATTTTTGAGATGGCTTCTTATATTTCATCACCTCTGTAAGTGCGGCCTGCTGCAATTTTTCCATTTATCGTTTCCCAAATATCAAGAACACCACGCCGTTTTCTTTCCCAGGGTTTCTTTTCCTGATTTTGTGATTATATTGATATCACATTGTCGTATAAACTATCACTGGAGAAGACTGCCATGCAAAAGCTTAAAGTAATAATCATTTTGACCGGTTTTTTTATCTTAACCGGTCTTTCAGGGGCTGTGTCCGATACAGGCATTGAAAATGAGCCCGCCTCCGGTATCCTTGTGCAAGGTTATCGGATCCTACCGATTGAACCTACCGTTGAAGACGTCAATCTGGTTGTTTACCGCGGGGATTACATCAAATTCGATTTCAATGACACCGTTGGGGATCCGATCCTGCAGATACCCGAATTGTCCGTCAAGCAGAAACTCACCACGGATTTGGATAAGGCGCCTTATTTCAAGATGAAAACCATGGGTCGTTTTCGTTTTTCACTGGGTAGTGTTGCCGGTCATATCCAGGTCATCGAATACAAACAACCGCATTACAGAGAGGTCGATGCCGGGGAGGCTGCTGAACTTCTGCAAAATCTGAGTCCCCTGTTGCTGGATGTCCGTACACGTGCGGAATTTGACAATGGTCATATAAAAAACGCGATCCTGATTCCTGTTCAGGAACTGCAAAAACGCGTGGGCGAGCTGTCGGAATATAGACATCACGATATTCTGATTTACTGCGCCACAGGCAACCGCAGCACGGTGGCATCCAAAATTCTTATCGACAATGGATTCAAACGGATCACCAATATGCGGCATGGCATCTATGGATGGTCAAAAAGCCGGTATCCGGTTACGAAATAGCGCCGCGCATGATCGAGCCATACAAGCGGTTATGGTAAATATTTCTTAACCTGCTGATGGATACACAGATAGATTTCCTCGTCGGATCCGAATATGTCCACCGTGTTTTTGTGGTTGATCAGTTTTTCGATAACAAAGGAAGTTACGTAAATGCTCACGACGTGGGGCTGATGGATGAGTTCCCTCAGTGGCGCCACCTGATAGTCGATGTCGAAATCATCGGCGCGGTGCAGTTTGTCGAGACATTTGTTGATCTGTTCTTCCAGTGAGTTTTTACTGGTGGTTTCAACGAGGTTGGTTTCAATAAGTTTTGTGGCAATCGCGTTGCTTAATGGGTCTATGCAGTCAACGATGCCTTTCAATGCCATCCGGCGAGCGTGTTCTTTGGAGGATTCGATTTTAGACAGAATGCTCGATTCACGGTTGCTGTTCCGAAAAACTTTGGCCATCTTTGATCACCTTATTTAAGTGAACGTTCTAATTTTTTTTCCACCGAATATTAATGACTGTGGCGCCATATTGCAAGGAAAATATTTAAAGGAATGGTATTTACAATAAATATGCTATCGATTATAATCAATTGTTAAAAAATGAAATATCCGCTGCGATCCGGTTCGCAGGGGAGCTGCATGCCATCGGGCGGAACGGTTTCCCCGGAACCCCCACATGATTTGACCACGAACCCGAATTTTTCACAAAAGCGATGATTTGAAATGCCGGTATACGAGTATACAGCACTGGACATCAAGGGCAAGAACGCAACAGGCATTATGGATGCGGAAAGTGCGTCCATGGCTCGCCAGAAGCTGCGTACAATGCAGAAATATCCCGTTTCAATCAGTGAAGTGGCTGACCTGTCTAAACAGGAAACAAAACAAACCCCATCTCTGGCCTCTGTTTTTTATCGTGTCAAGCAGACCGATATTGCCGCCATGACACGCCAACTTGCGACATTGATTGGCGCCGGATTCCCTCTCGTATCAGCCATTGATGCCTTGATTCCCCAGACAGCGTCAAAGGCCTTCAAACCGATTCTAGCCCAGATCAAGGATGCCATCGTCGAAGGAAACAGCTTTGCCGGCGCATTGGCCAACTATCCTGGTACGTTTACTTCCCTGTACACAAATATGGTCCGGGCAGGGGAGTCCTCCGGAACGCTTGAGATTGTTCTGGAACAACTGGCTGATATCACCGAAAAACAACAGGCCCTCAAAACGCGGATTCGGTCAGCCCTGGCATACCCCATTCTGATGGCATGTGTCGGTATTCTGGTGCTTTTTCTGCTCATTACGTTCATCGTTCCGAACATCACCTCTATATTCGAAGACATGGAACAGATTTTGCCGCTGCCCACCATTATCTTGATCGATGTCAGTGATTTTTTCAAAAATTTCTGGTGGGGGGTGCTCGTGGTTCTGTGTGTAATCTGGTTTGGTTTCCGAAGTTTCATAAAAACAACCACCGGGCGTCAAGTGGTGGACAAAGCGAAATTGAAGCTGCCCCTTTTTGGACCGATATTCCAAAAACTGGCGGTAGCACGTTTTGCCAGGACATTGGGGTCACTTCTGGAAAACAGCGTTACCTTGCTGACTTCTCTTGAAATTGTTAGGAATATTGCCGGCAACACGCAGATTGCCATGGCCATCGAACATGCGGCCGATGAAGTTAGCAAGGGACAGGGTCTTGGAACATCTTTAGCCGCATCAGCGGCCTTCCCCCAGTTGTCTCTGCAGATGATTCAAGTGGGTGAGCAGAGTGGAGAGTTGGAGAATCTGCTGCTGAAAATAGCGACAATGTATGAAAACGAGGTTGAATCGAGAGTAATGAGCGTGACCTCACTCCTGGAACCGGTGATGATTCTGGTCATGGGTATCGTGCTTGGATTCGTCGTTTTATCCATCTGTCTGCCTATTTTCGAAATGAATCAGTTGATCATGTGAACTGCGCGTTCCACGGATACGGCTCTCTTGCAATACCAAGGAGGAATCATGTGTTTATCAGCAAGGAAAATTGTTAGAAGCCATCTCAAAAATAGGATTTTGGTTCAAAGTCAAGGCGGATCCAAGTTTCAACCCGCAGGCATACTCAAGTATGTTGAGGACTTGAAACGAGGACCCAACGCAGGATTTGGGCCAAAAGACATTTTTGAGATAGCTTCTAAAAACACCCGCGGTTTTACCCTGATTGAATTGATGGTTGTCATTGTTATTCTCGGTATTCTGGCGGGTTTGATCGTGCCCAGGATTATGGGGCGACCGGAAGAGGCCAAACAGCTCAAGGCTAAATTGACCATCGAGAGCCTTGAAACGAGTCTTCGATTATATAAGCTGGACAATGGTGCCTATCCTACCACGGAACAAGGGCTGAATGCGCTCACAGCCGCCCCGGATACCGGTAACGCGTCAAACAGTTATCGCGAGGGTGGTTATATCGAAAAAGGTAAAATCCCGAAAGATCCCTGGGGCAATGAGTTTATCTACTTGAGTCCCGGCGTCCACGGGGAATACGATATTATTTCGTATGGATCGGATGGTGTTCCAGGGGGCGAAGGGAAGGACAAGGATATCAACAGCTGGGAAATAGAATAGGCGGGTTCTGTATTCGTATTCGCAGCAGCAATCCGCAGTGCCCCGTTGTGCTTGCAACGGGGCACTGCCGTATGGGCCGGTGATGTTACGATTGAAACAGAAAACCAGGCAAAATAAGGTTGCCACAAACGCTATGGGTACACTGTCGCACCCTATGGGATTCACACTTATCGAGCTCACGGTGGTCATGGCATTGATCAGTATTATATTTTTTGTAACCTTACCCAAAATCAAGAACGATGTTTTTGTCGACCCGACCAAAAAGACATCACGATGGCTTTTGGCCAGCGTTCGATATCTGAAGGAAGCCTCAGTTCGGGACCAAAAGGATCATACGCTTCATGTTGACATGGACAATGGGAAATTTTGGATAACCCATGCCTCGATGACCGAAGAAATGCTTGAAAAGCCGGATACCGGTGGTTTAACTTTAGCAGACGGCATTCGCATCCTCGATGTCGCGTTTGCCGGCCATAGAAAAACGACCACCGGCGTGGCTCAGATTCAATTTTATGCCAAGGGATATTCGGACAGTGCCATGATTCACGTGGTGAATGAAAACGATAGGGAGTTGTCGTACCAGATACCCCCATTTCTGCCGTACATGAAAATTTTTGAGAATTATGTCGACCTGGAAGACTAATATTACGTGTTGGGGATTTTCAATTCATGTGAAATTATAGGGCTTTGTTTGATATGTCCTTTTGAAAAAAATAGGGTATCCCCTTTTCGGAGTAACCAAAACGTTATTTTGACAAATGCTATAATTGACTCTTGTATGCAGATGAATCAAAAAACAAGAATGGGTAAACAGCGAACACACCCAACAGGCGGGGGCAGGGTTTACCCTCCTGGAAGTACTCGTGGCCATGTCGATTATCACGATTGCTCTTATCGCCGTATTCCGGTTGTATACCCAAACGATTTCCATGAACCATCTGTTGTCCTTTAATATCACAGCACCGTTTTTGGCACAGAAGAAAATGGCTGAGCAGACATCCCTGCCGGGAAATGACTTGAGCGATGACTCAGGGGATTTTGGTGAAGGATTTCCAGGGTATACATGGTCGGTTTCTGTTGAAGACGTCATCTCTGAGGTGCTGGAAACCGAAGATTTGAAAAAAATTGATGTTCGTGTATCGATAAATGCCGATGAGCATACATATTTTCTTAGACGATACCGGTTTCTGAGAGACTGACATGCACGCACTCCGTTTAAAACATAGTCCTAAGGCTGGGTTTACCCTGCTGGAGATCATGATTGCTATCTTGATTTTCAGCATCATCATCACAACCGTCTTTGCTTCGTATCGATCCGTCTTTTTCAGCGCAGGAAAAATCAATGCAAGCCTTGATTTATACGGCATGGCCGGCAGTTGTCTGAACCGGATATCCCTCGATCTAAGCGGGATAGCCATTGCCCAGGTACCCGAGTATACAAAGCCTGAGTTTGATTCAGCAGCGGATCCTTACCGGGTGGTCGGAGACAGGTCAGACCTGTCAGGTGCCGACTTTCCGCGGCTCAGGCTGGCTTCTCGCTCCCATGTGCCTCTGGAGGGATCTGCTCATGAGGGTGTTGCGGAAATTATTTACTATGTTTCGGAAAATGAGGAGAGCGGCTATATACTTCGACGGTCGGACCGGCTGTACCCCTATGAACCGCCTGAAGAACAGGCCGATGATCCGGTTTTGTGTGAAAAGCTGAAATCATTGGTATTTACCTATTACGATAATGAGGGTGAGGTCCACGATACCTGGGATTCTGAGTCCGAAGACGTCGCCTATGCGACGCCGAAATCCATCAATATCCTGTTGGAAGTAGGTGACGAGGGGGGCGGTATCCAAGGCGTTTGAAACCATGGTGATGCTTCCGGCGATGAGAGAGGCGATGGATTAGAACTGGTTTCTTAAAGATGAACGCCCAGATGGAGGGTTCGAGGAGCCGAGGATTCGAGGGGTCGAGTGAGATGTTTAAGAGGTTATAATTCAATGTCATTAACTTTAATGCTCTTTCCATTTTAAAAGAAAATATCGAATATTGAACAAGAAATATCGAACAGCAGAAGTAAAATTAAAACACTTCGAATATCCGATATTCCTTGTTCGATATTCTGCGTTCGATTTTGAAAAAAAGCTTAAGTTAACGGTTTTTAAAAAAAATATGAAAACACTATGGACCAATAACCGGGGCGTCGCCCTGGTCATCACACTCTCCATTATTGCCGTACTAGTGGTTACAACGCTGGAACTGAACCGCAAGGCCCGTTCATCCATCTATGTTTCAGGCGCTTTTCGGGAAAGAATCCAGTTGAAGCAGATGGCCATGTCGGGCGTGCACTCAGCCATGGCGCTTCTGATCAAAGATAAGGAAAATTCCGATATCGACTCTATTCAGGAGGATTGGGCCAACCCGGAAAAAACGGAAGAACTTCTTATGGAAATGCCGTTCGATTACGGAAGGGTACGGGTGTCGATTGTGGATGAACTGGGGAAAATTCAAGTAAATTCACTGGTGAAATATCCGGACGGCCAGGTGTTCAACGAATCTCAGCGCCAGATGTGGGAGCATTTTTTAAGTCTTGCCATTCCAGTACTTGACAGAACAGATGACACGGCCCCCATACCCATCATCAATTCGCTCAAAGACTGGCTCGATCGTGGGGATGACGACCTGATTACAGGGTTGAGCGGGGCTGAGTCGGAATATTATCTCGACCTGAATCCGCCCTATGGGTGTCAAAACGGACCTTTCCATCACCTGGGAGAACTCATGCTGGTCAAGGGAATAACGCCCGATTTTTTTGAGGGTGTGGGAGGTGTTCCCGGTATCGCGGGTTATATGACGGTTTGGGGTATGACGGCGTCGCGAAACAATCAATTCACCTTCAACGGGGCTATCAATATCAACACCGCGGATCTACCTGTCATCGCAGCCATACTACCTGCGGAGGATGAGCATTTGGCGCAATCGATATTCGAGTACAGGGCTGAATTATCGGACGGCAAATATGTCCATGATCTTTCCAAGCCCACATGGTATACAGAAGCTCCCGGCTGTAGCGAACTCGAAATAGACCCTAAGCTCATCCAGGCCACCAGCGACCTCTTTCGCGTACGTGCCGAGGCCGAGGGAAAAGGTATGACCCTGACGGCTGAGGTGGTTGTAAAACGGACCCTGGAAAGGAAAACAGGCAAGTGGCATGCTAAAATCTTGAGTTGGCATGAAAAATAAGTTATACATATCATTCTATACGATGCGTTCTGTAATCTTACCGGATAAGCGTTTTTAAACTTATGAGCAGAAAAATACTGGGTCTTGATATTCGTTACGATGCTGTTTCGGCCGTTGTTGTGAAAAGCGGTATGCGCGGCAGCTGGATAGAGAGCTATGCCCGCGTTCCCATTTCGGTGAAGGAAACCTCCTTTGAAGAGGAACTGAAACGGTCTCTCGAGAGCATCAACGGGCAGATCGATACCACCGATGCGGTCTGCACCGTGGCGCTGCCGGCCGTTGATGTGACCTACCGGAACCTGAAGGCCCCCTTTAAAGAAGTCAAGAAAGTGCGGCAGATACTCCCGTTTGAGTTGGAAACAGACCTTCCTTTCCAGGCTGAAGACATTGTTTTTGATTTCAATATGCTTGAAGTTTCTTTGGAAACAGACACGCCACAGCTTTTTGCCGCGGCAATAGAGAAACAACACATTGCCGTCCTAATCGATCTTCTGCATTCATTCAAAATTGAACCGGACATACTGACGATTGGCGGATATGCCATGGGGCAATACCTGTCCCGGTTGTCTGGGGAAAAGCTTTGCCAGATGTTTCTGGATATCGGAGACATCTACACAACCATGGCCCTGTCCTTATCCGGTGATGTCTGCCTGGTTCGTACTTTTTCCATCGTGGCTTCGGACAAAGCAAAACTCCGCTTGATCTGCTCCCAGATAAACAGGACCCTGTCGGCATTCGAACAGAAGTCCGGGTTGGCTTGTAACATCGATGAAATTCGAATCACCGGCTCATATTTAGCCACGGCAGATGTTGGTCAGGACCTTGAGGCCTTTTTTGGCGCGCCTGTCACCCGTGCCGATCTCATGGAGAATTCCGGAAAGATCGTGCTGTCTTCAAAAGGGGCCACCTGGGAACCGCATCTGATGGATAGCGCTTTATCTCTGGTATTGAACGAATTGTCAGGGTTCGGTGTTTTAAATTTCAGACGGGGCCGGAGGGGAATGGAAAAGGCCTGGCTTGAAAACAAAAAGGATATACTGAAGACGTGTTGCCTGGGGGGAGTTGTCGCTCTGTTGTTTCTGGGTTACAGTGTCGTAAATTACTATACGCTGAAACAGCGTGTTGAAACCACGCAGGCCCAAATTCTGGAAATATTTCAGACGACTTTTCCTGAGGTAACCCAAATTGTGGATCCTGTTCACCAGATGCGGGTGAAATTGGAAGCGGCTGGAAAGGGCATCGCGCAACCAGGCGAATTTGCAGCATCGGTAAAGACGATTGACATTTTGAACGACATCAGTCGCTTCATACCGGAAAAACAGGATGTGGAACTGGTGAGTATCGTTGTGGGTTCGGATAATGTCGTGGTTTCAGGTAATACCGACACATTCAACGCTGTTGACGACATGAAGAGCGGGTTGGAAAGGGCGGACATATTTAAGAGCGTATCCATCAGTTCGGCTAACATGGATCAATCCGGCACGCGCGTGCGGTTTAAATTGAAGGTTGCCCTATGATAAAAATGCTTCGCCCATTTTTGGCCAAACTGAGCAATCGAGAGAAGATGGCCATCGGTATCGGTATCGGGTTTGTCGGTATCTTTGTTCTCGTTCAAGTTGCTGTTTTTCCGTTTATAGATGCCCGGGAAAGGCTTCAGCGAAGACTGGTGTCTCATACAAGAAGTTACGATGAGATCAAGCAGCTACGGTTAAAATATCTGGCGTTACAGAATCGAGCAGATAATTCAAAAACGCAGTTCAACCGGCGACAAAGAGGGTTTACGTTATTCTCTTTTCTAGACAAGCTTGCCGGGCAGGTAGGTATTAAGGAACGCATCACTTATATGAAACCGTCGTCAACGAAACAGAAGGACACACCCTACAGTCTGTCTCTCGTTGAGATGAAACTGAATGGCATTACCATGGAGCAGATCTCCAGGTTTTTGTACCAGATCGAAACATCACCAAACATGATTCATGTCCGGCGATTGTCCCTCAACAAGAAGGAAGAGAAAGAAGGGCTGTTGAACGTGATACTGCAGGTAGAAACATTTGAAATTTAGCTTATGAAAAAGCTTCATAAATCACTATTGTACATCGCCTATACCCTGGTTGCGACGGGATGTTTTCTCTATCTTCTGTTTCCATCGCAAACATTCAAGGGGGTGGTGTCCACCTATCTTCTGAAGATGTTACCAGGCTATCAGATCCGGTTCGATCGGCTGCAGCCGGTTTTACCCCTGGGGCTCGGGTTCGAGTCGGTAAGTGTTTTACAAAACGAACGCATGTGGGCCCAAATCGATAGATTGAATATAACACCCCGGATTGCATCGTTATTGTCACCCCGGAAAACGATCAATTATCGCGGCAAGGCCTATCAGGGGACCCTGAAAGGGCATATGGATGTAAACACGTCTGATAAAAGTTCTCAGACGGATGTATTTCTCACCCTAGCTGATATACGCTTATCCGATATCTCAAACCTCCAGGAGGAGCTGGGGAGAAAACTGACCGGGTTCCTGAATGGAGATGTGGAACTCATGGACAATAATGGGCCGAAAATGAGTTTAAAGGGGACTCTGGATCTTACAGATGTGCGCCTGGAGTTGTCGAATCCCATCATCAACATTCAGGAGGTGGCGCTCAACCTTATTGAAGCTGAATTTAATGTGAATAAACAGGTTTTTTCACTGAAACGCCTGGAGGCAAAGGGCGGACAGGTAGAAGGCAGCCTGACAGGTACTATTATGATTCGGAAACCCATGGGCAAGAGCCGCATGAATCTGCGGGGCTCATTTTTACCCCAGGAGGTATTGTTGGCGGGCATTAAGGATATGTTACCCGGAAATCTTTTCAAGCAGCAGATGGGTGATAAAGGGATGCCTATCCGCATATACGGGACCATCGAAAACCCGAAATTTTCATTCAGGTAATGGGCCCTTACCCGTTAAGGTATTTATGAGAATCTATTTGATACTTATCAATCTATTGCTTCTGACCGGGGCATCCTACCTCGGCGTCAGTTCATTTTATCAGGTGGTCGGCACAAGGTTCGAGGTCACCAATCCTGCCACTGAAGACAGTGAAAAAACAGCAGCCCCCACCAGGGAATCCGTTAAACCCCTGTCTGAGTACAAGGCTATTGAAGAGCGTAACCTGTTCAGACTTGCGGAAAAGCAGGCGCCGGTGTCCGAGTCGGTCAAGGTCGATATCGAAGCGCTGGAAGAAACCAAGCTGCAGCTGAAACTCTGGGGTACCGTAACGGGAAATAGTCAAAATGCCTATGCGGTTATAGAGGATCTCAAACAGCATGTGCAACAGCTTTACCACGTTGAAGAAGCCATACAGAATGCCATCGTCAAAGAGATTCACAGGGAGAAGGTTATTCTGGAAGTAAACGGTAGCTTTGAAGTACTGCAGATGGAGGAGATCCAAGGAACTGCCGGTGGAAGCAAAGTTGCCAGACGGACAATCAGTGAGAAACCGGGGGCATCCAGGATGCCTGAATCCAAAAACATTTCTTTGAAGCGGGAACGGATCGATGAGGCTGTGAATGACCTGGGAAACCTGATGAAACAAGTGCGCATACGGCCGCATTTTAAGGATGGTCAATCCGACGGACTGACGCTTTCCGGTATTCGATCCAATTCCATCTTTAGTGAAATGGGCTTCAGGAACGGCGATGTCATCGTCGGGGTGGATGGCAAGAATATCGCATCCGTGGACGATGCGCTGAGTCTTTATGAAAACTTACAGTCGGCAGAGAATGTACAGGTTCAGATTCGGAGAAGGGGACGGTTGCAAACGATAGATTACGCGGTGGAGTAACTTTATGAAATCATATCAAAATTTATTGAAAATTGTCGTGGTTTTTTCAGTGTTGTTCCTGCTGTTACAGCCTGCAGTTGGTGCTGAAGAAAAGGCCGCCCAGACGGGTAAATTGGTATCGATCGATTTCAACAATGTCGATCTCAATGTTCTGATCAAATTTATCAGTGAGCTTACCGGCAAGAATTTTGTTATCGACCAACGCGTGAAGGGTAAAGCCACCATCATTTCGCCGTCCAAGATATCTGTTGCCGAGGCGTACAAGGTATTTGAGTCGGTTCTCGAAGTTCATGGATTTACAACCATACAGGCAGGCAAGATCATCAAGATTGTTCCGTCTCCGGATGCGCGATCGAAGAATATCGAAACACGGCTCAGGGAGGAGTCCGGCGCAACTGCCGACAAGGTCGTAACCCAACTCATCCCCCTGAAATACGCCACCGCATCTGAAATTAAAAAACTGTTTGCCCCCTTAGTATCCAAGAGCAGTATCATTCTCGATTATTCACCTACCAATACCCTGATCGTGACGGATGTCTATTCGAACATCAAGAGGCTGAGCAAGATTCTGGAGGCCATCGATATTTTAAAGACCGGACAGGAATTAAGCATTGTATCGCTGGGATACGCTGATGCCAAGGACATGGCAAAAACACTTGATTCCATCTTCGATGTTGCGGCGTCGAAATCCAAAAAAAGTGCCGGCGAGACCCGTCTTATCAAGTTTGTTGCCGATGATCGTACGAACACGCTCATCATCCTGGCCAGTGAAGGGGATACAATAAAAATCAAGGACCTTATCATGGTTCTTGATACGGAAACTCCCAAAGGTAAAGAAACCATTCATGTCTATTACCTTGAAAATGCCATAGCAGAAGATCTTGCTGGTGTTCTGGAGGCCATACCCAGCAAGAAAACAGATACCAAAACAGCCAACACAGCGCCCGTGGTATCGTCAAAGGTTCGTATCACGGCAGACAAGGCCACCAACAGCCTGATCATAACGGCTGAAAAAGAAGATTACCAGGCATTGGAAGCGGTGATTCGCAAACTCGATATTCCCCGGTCAATGGTCTATATCGAGTGCCTTATCATGGAGGTCAATGTCGAAAAGGATTTTCTTCTGGGAACCGAATGGATTGTTGGTGATAAAGGTGAGTTTAGAGGGGATGCCTACGGCGGCGCCGGTGGTTTCAGCGGCGGCAACCCCGGATATTCAAACCTGGGTGGATTGTCCGGCGGTCCTTTTGGCGTTGCGTCTCTTCCCGCAGGGTTTTCATTGGGGGTATTTGGGGAAGCCATCAGTGTGGGCGGGGTTACCTTCCCGAGTCTGGGCGCCATCGTCCAGGCCTACAAAAAGGACAAAGACGTCAATATCCTCTCGACACCTCAGATTTTGACAACGGATAACGAAGAAGCCACCATCAATGTGGGCAAAAACGTGCCCTACCAGACACGATCCGCTGCTGAAACCGGCACCGAGACATATAGTTCCTATGAATACAAAGACGTGGGCATCATGCTGAAAATTACGCCCCATATCAGCCAGGACAGGTTTGTGCGTCTCACCATCAATCAGGAGGTGACAAAGCTCGATGAGCTGGGCACAACCACGTCAGACCGGCCCACGACATTTAAACGGTCTATTGATACCACGGTGATTGTCAAGGACAATGAAACGGTGGTCATCGGCGGTCTCATCGATGACAGTATGTCAAAAACGAGCTACAGGGTGCCTTGTCTGGGGGATATCCCCATCATTGGGTGGCTGTTCAAGACAGATAATGATGCCTTGGAAAAATCGAATCTTTTTGTATTTCTAACCCCCCGGGTGGTGGCAAACCCGGCCGAAGCTCAGGCATTATACAAGATTAAGAAAGAACAGATCGAAGAAGCTGAAAGGAATCAAGAAGGAAAGACGATTGCCAAGGAGCATCAGGAAGACGTGGACGCAGTTGATGCACTTAAAGAGTAATCAGAAGAATCATATGTCAACACCACTTACCCAGATTCTGAAACAACACTGTCATGTCTCCGATAGTGAGATCCTGGACGCCCTCAGAGTCCAGGAAGAAAAAGGCGGCGATATCGGCAGCATACTTAAAATGAAAAAGGTGATCTCTGAAAAACAGCTTTTAGAGGCCATCGGCCTTCAGTACGATATTCCTTTCTGGGGGAAGCTGCCCCTGGAGGCTATTGGCAAGGATTTTGCCCAGCAGGTACCGAGTCCTTTTCTGAAAAAGCATCAGATCGTACCCCTGGAGAAAAGACCGCCGGAATTTTACGGATACCGTATCAGGCGAGTTGCCGGACGTCTTGGACAGTGATGCGGGTTCAGGCAGTGACGGCATCATTATCGCCACCAACGATCCCGACAATTTTCAGCCCATGGACGATCTGGCCCGGCTTCTCGGCTTCGATACCTATGACATTGTACTGGCGCCAAAAGATGAAATCATTTCCGCCATCAATCTGTCCTACGATTTCAGCAGGGATTCTGCTGAACAGCTTGTTCAGAATATGGAAGAGAGCGGCAGTATGATTATCAGTGAAATCGAAGATACCGCCGATCTTCTGGACGATACCAGTGACGCACCCATCATTAAGCTCGTCAACCATATTATTTCGCAATCCATCAAGGCCAGAGCCAGCGATATTCACATTGAGCCTTATCAGGAAAGTTTTAAAGTACGATACCGGGTTGACGGTATTCTGTATGATCTGCTCACGCCCCCCAAGTGGATTCAGGCCTCCCTTATTTCCAGAATCAAGGTCATGGCAAAAATGAATATTGCCGAGAAACGGCTTCCACAGGATGGACGCATAAACCTGAAGATCGGGAATCAGGAAATCGATGTGCGCGTGTCCACGATTCCCACCTCGTTCGGCGAAAGGGTTGTCATGCGTTTGCTGAACAAGACGAGTTCGCTCATGAGGCTAAGTGACCTGGGACTGGACGCGGAAATGCTCGATATGTTGAAAAAGCTTGTTGCATCACCCAACGGCATGATTCTGATGACCGGACCCACCGGGAGCGGCAAGACCACAACGTTATACGCGGTGCTTTCCTCCATTAATTCGCCGGACATCAACATCATTACCATCGAGGATCCCATTGAGTATCAGATCAATGGAATCAGCCAGATCCAGGTGAATCCCAAAATTGATCTGACGTTTGCCAGGGGGCTGCGCTCCATTGTCCGGCAGGACCCGGACGTGGTGCTGGTGGGTGAGATTCGTGATCATGAAACAGCTGAAATCGCTGTCCAGTCTGCCCTGACAGGGCACCTTGTGTTTTCGACGCTTCATACCAACGATTCGGCCGGTGCCATAACACGTCTGGTGGATATCGGCATCGAACCGTTCCTGATTTCATCATCCGTCATTGCTGTTGCCGCCCAGCGGCTGGTAAGGGTGCTCTGCGAAGACTGCAAGGAGCCACACCATCCCGATGAGACCATGCTCATGGCCATAGGCATTCCAAATGCAACAACCCATGGCACTGAAATTTACAAGGCAGTGGGTTGTGAGAAATGCTTCCACACGGGCTACCGGGGACGTATCGGTATCTACGAGTTGATGTTGATGGGCCCGGAGTTGAAGAGCCTCATTCTCAAATCGTATGATGCGAACCGTATTATGGAGGAAGCCAGGAATCTGAACATGGTCAGTCTGCGACAGGACGGTATTCAAAAAGTGTTAAGGGGTGTGACCACCATCGAAGAGGTCCTCAGGGTGACACAGAAGTGATGAATTCGTAACAAGACGAATTCATCATGTGTTTGGTGTTTTGTATCTAGTGTTTGGTTTGAAATGGTTGCTTATATACCAAACGGTTAGACATCTAAACACCAAACCAAAGCACCAAACACCAAATACTAAACACAAAACACCCTCGTAAAACGAATTCATTATGCCATGTCTGGGTATTTCTAAATCTATGATTGGTACCCTTGATCGTCTTTTTGCTGGCGATAGTCCTGCTTCCCATGCTTGTCAATCCAACCCTTGCGGAAACAACCGTTACCGTAGAAGCGGACAGGCAGTTTCAGTATGCGGAACAGCTGTATTCCCAGAAGAAATACATGATTGCCATTGCAGAATATGAACGGTTTGTCTACCTGTTTCCCGGGGATGGGCGCGTGTCTCAATCCAGGTATCAGATGGGCATGGCCTACTACGCAGAAGGGCGGTATATAGAGGCCATCCGGTCTTTCAGTGATTTGGCCGAGACGGAAGATGTGGGGTCGGCCTATCATGCCCGGGCTTTCTTCATGGCCGCGGAGAGTCAGTTGCGGCTGGGGCGGCGCTTATCAGCGTTGACAACCCTTCAAAACCTTGTGACCATCTCGGACGATACGAATGTGCAGGACGAGGCCAATTATCGTATGGGCTGGATTTACCTCGAGACGGCTGACTGGGAAAAAGCACAAACCTATTTTCGAAAAATCAGCCCTCAGAATCATGCGAAGTACCGCCTGGCCGATCTGATCAGAAATCTTGAGGGTGCCGGCGATATCCACCGCAAAAGTCCGGGGGTGGCCGGCGCACTGGCCATCCTTCCCGGAGGGGGGTATCTCTACTGCAACCGGCCCCGGGATGCCCTGATCTCCTTTCTGTTGAACGGTGGTCTCATCTTTGCCGCCTACGAAGCTTTCGACAACGAGATGTATGCCCTCGGCGGTGTTATCTCCTTTGTGGAAATCGGGTTTTATTCCGGCAGTATCTATGGTTCCATCTCCAGCGCCCACAAATACAACCGGGATCAGGACAGGCGGTTTGTCGATGGTCTCAAGGAAAACCTGAAGATCAACCTGTCTTCACGGCCCGAAAACATGGGGCT
>CAWKCS010000041.1:0-27775 GCA_963848165.1 uncultured delta proteobacterium
ATTCACCAATTATTTTCACTAAAACGCGTTTCCGCCTTCTTCCATCGAACTCGCCATAAAATATCTGCTCCCACGTTCCAAAATCGAGATGCCCATCGGTAATGGCCACCACCACTTCGCGCCCCATGATCTGTCTTTTCATATGGGCATCGGCATTATCTTCGCCCACATTATGACGGTACTGAGAGACAGGTGCATGCGGAGCCAGCTTCTCCAGCCACACGTCATAATCCGCATGTAAACCGGACTCATCATCATTGATAAAAACAGAGGCCGTAATGTGCATGGCGTTGACGAGTACCAGGCCATCCGTAATCCCGCTTTCACGCAGACATGCTTCAACATCCGCTGTAATATTGATCAATGCCCGCCTTGTGGGCACTTGAAACCAGAGTTCCTTGCGATAGCTTTTCATGGCTTCCCTCCTGCTTGCCGGGCCTGAAACGGCCGGCCATAGTAAAATGCGAATATCGAATATCGAACAAGGAAATGTCGAATTATGAAGTTTTGATTCGGATGTTCAATGTTCAGCGTTCGATGTTGGACGTTCATTTTTAAAGAATATGTACCAGACGACCATACGATTTAAGAGCCTAATGCGTTTCAATCAAAGCGTACCTTGCGTCCATGGCAAATATCGCATATAAATAAATTCGCTTTTTCAAATACGGAATAAGGTCACGCTCTTGAAAAATATCCCCAAACAATTGAAACGCTTGAACTCAATGCTGCCGGAAGCCATGCCGGCCGATCGTGCTCAAGCCATACGCCAGATGAGAAAAGCACGGCAGTTACTCAAAAAAGGAGCCGCCATGCAGGATCTCATAAAGACGCTTGATGCCATTGAAAAGCATATCAACACGTCCATTCACACAAAAAACAACCGGCGTGACCGCCTGCCATCCACGGGAGAAATACCATCCCTGCCCATATGGAGCAAAAGAGACGCCATCATCCAGGCCATTAAAGCCAATCCGGTCGTCATTGTTTCCGGAGAAACCGGATCCGGAAAAACAACCCAGATTCCAAAGTTCTGTATGGAGGCCGGTAGGGGCATCGAGGGATTAATCGGCTGTACACAACCGAGACGCATCGCCGCTATCACCGTATCAAACCGCATTGCGGAAGAATTGGGCGAAAGCATTGGGCAATCGGTTGGATATAAAATTCGCTTCAAGGACAAGACAGGCCCCGGCACATATATCAAGATCATGACGGACGGTATTCTGCTGGCCGAAACCCAGGGAGACCCATACCTGAACACGTACGATACCATCATCGTCGATGAAGCCCATGAAAGAAGCCTTAATATCGACTTTGTACTGGGTATCCTGAAAACCCTTCTCAACAAAAGAAAAGATTTGAAACTCATCATCACATCGGCAACCATCGATACCTTGAAATTCTCAAAGGCCTTTGGCGATGCACCGGTCATTGAAGTCTCAGGCAGAACGTACCCGGTGGAAACACGGTATCTACCACCCAATGCAATAAAGGAAAGTAACGGAGATCCAAGCCATATCGAGCTGGCTGTGGATGCCGTTGTAAAGTTGATGCACGAAAGCTCCCGCGGCGATATCCTGACTTTTTTACCCACGGAACAGGATATTCGTGAAACCTGTGATATGCTTTTGGGCCGCAAACTGAAGCATGTTCAGATCATGCCCTTATTTGCCAGATTATCCGCGTCCGAACAGCAAAGCGTGTTCAAGCATTCCAAAAATAGAAAAATCATTGTTGCCACCAACATTGCCGAAACATCCATTACCATTCCCGGCATCCGGTATGTGGTCGATACCGGGCTCGCACGAATATCTCAGTATACACCCAGGTCACGCATCACCGCTCTTCCGGTGGTACCCATATCACAAAGCAGCGCAGACCAGAGAAAAGGACGCTGCGGCCGCATGGAAAACGGTGTCTGTATCCGACTCTTCTCCGAAGAGGATTATCGCCTCCGACCTCTCTATACCAAGCCGGAAATTCTTCGATCGAACCTGGCCGAAGTTATTCTCAGAATGCTCTTTCTCAAACTCGGGAGTGTAAACCGATTCCCATTTATCGATCCGCCCCATGAAAAAAGTATCCAGGATGGCTTCAAACTCCTGCTGGAACTCGGCGCCATCAAACGCCGCAAAAAACAGACCCAAAGCCCACCCCAACAAAACAGGTCTCCTCTGATCTTTCCAAAGAGGCATCCGATACCTTGGTGCCTGAATATGAACTGACTCCCATTGGCCGCATCATGGCCAAGATGCCCGTCGATCCCAGGCTTTCCCGCATTATCATCGAGGCTGACACACGAAACTGTCTTCGTGAAATTTCAATTATTGCCGCAGCTCTGAGTATCCAGGATCCAAGAGAAAGACCGCTGGACAAGGAAGCTGAAGCCGATGAAGCCCATGGGCGATTCAAGGATCCGCAATCCGACTTTCTGACACTCCTCAACATATGGCATGCCTGTTGGAAGCTTATTGAAAACAACCGCCCTTTACAGTCATTGAAAAAGTTCTGCCAGGCCGGTTTTATTTCTTTCAAGCGCATGCGGGAATGGCAGGACATCTACAATCAGCTTTCCGCCATTCTCAAAGAGAACAGATTTCGGTTAAACAAAGATAGAGGTCCTGTCTCATCCATCTCGGGAGAGCCTTTCAATCAGCGTTATATCGATATTCACAAATCGATCCTCAGTGGATTTCTATCGAATATCGCCTGCAAAAAGGAAAAGCATTACTTCAAGGCCGCCAGGGACAGGGAGGTCATGATCTTCCCAGGGTCAGGGCTCTTTGACAAATCCGGCCCATGGATCGTTGCTGCCGAGATGATAGAAACCTCAAGACTCTTTGCCAGATCCTGTGCCAATATCGACAGTGCTTGGCTGGAAGAACTGGGCGCAGACCAATGCCGGCACACCTACCTCAATGCCCGGTGGTCCCGCAAACAGGGCGCTGTCATTGCGGATGAACAGGTCTCGCTTTACGGTCTTGTTATCGTACCCAAACGTATGGTTCAGTATGGTCGTGTAAATCCTGAAGAAGCCGGTGATCTTTTCATACGCCAGGCCTTGATCCCCGGCGAAATAGACCCCCGCTTTCCATTCCTTATCCACAATCTGAAAATTGAACGGATCGTCCAGGACATGGAAAGCCGCATCCGCCGCAGGGATATCCGGGTGGACGATGAAGAGATCTTCTGTTTTTACCAGAAACACCTCCCCCGGGTGCATGATGTCAGGACACTGAAAAAAATCATCCGCGAAAAAGGGGGCGACCACTTCCTGATGTTGAAACAGGAGGACTTCATGCGTTATGAACTCGATCCCGAAGAACTGGCCGGTTATCCGGAATCCATCAGACTCGGAGAGCAATCGTTCCCCCTCAAATACCAGTTTGAAACAGGTCAAGAACATGATGGCGTAACCTTAAATGTTCCAGCCCCGTTGACGGATGCCATCGCACCTGAACAGACCGAGTGGCTGATACCGGGGCTGTTCAGGGAAAAAATAGAAACACTTATCAAAGGACTTCCCAAACAGTATCGCAAAAAGCTGGTCCCGCTTTCAGCCACCCTTCAAACCATTGTGGATGAAATGCCTCGGGCCAACAGCTCTCTGTCCTCTGCCCTCAGCCGATTTCTTTACACCCGTGCGGGTGTCGATATTCCTGCCAACGCCTGGCCGGTAGAATCCCTGCCTGACCATCTTAAAATGAGAATTGCCATCACCGATTCCCAGAAAAAGATTGTAATGGCCGGACGGGACATCGCGCACCTGAAAAAAAAACTTGTCAAAAAACCCGATCCCGATGGACTGGTTTCGGCTAAAAACCAGTGGGAGAAAAAAGGTCTCGTGAAATGGGATTTCGGCGATATACCCGAATCCATCACCTTGACGGATAAGCACCATGCCCGGTGGATTCTCTATCCGGGTCTCGAGGTTCGCGATAAAGATCTCCGCCTGAGTCTTTTTGCCGACAAAACCAAGGCTGTGACATCACACGTAAAAGGCGTTGCGTTTCTCTTTACAAAATCGCTGTCAAAAGAGCTCAAGTTTCTTAAGATAAATCTTCGCCTGCTACCGGTGTTCAAAAAGCCGGCCACCTATTTTGGCGGCTGCAAATTCCTTGAGCAGGAAATGTATCAACAGCTTATCGACACGCAGTTTCAGATAAACATACGTAAGCAGGCGCAGTTTTATGCCCGGGTGGAAAAATTTGAAATAGAAGGTGTTCATCTCATGGGCCAGGATCTGCTCGAGAAGACGACCCAGGTCCTGGATGCAGTGTATGCTGCCCGGACGGCAATTCATCAACTTGAAACAGCCAATCTTAAAAACAGCAAGCTCCTTCAGTTTTTATCTGATTTAAAAAATGATATGTCGCGTCTTGTCCCCCGACACTTTGTCAGACTCTATGACAGTGAGCGCCTGACGCATATCGTCCGATACATAAAGGGTATGCAGATACGTGCCCAAAGGGCTGTGGTCAATTTTGAAAAGGATCGTATCAGAGAAAAGACCGTATCGGGCTTTGCATCCAAGCTGAATACACTCGTAATGGATCTGTCCCCGGATGCCGGTCAGGAAAAACGGGAAGCCATCGAAGCGCTTTTCTGGCTCCTGGAGGAATTTAAAATATCCCTGTTTGCCCAGGAACTGAAAACAGCCATTCGTGTTTCCGAAAAGAAATTGAAGGATGCCGTCAGGGAGATTGAACGGATGGTGTGAGAGAACTGCAGGGTTCGAGGATTCGAGGGTGATGCCTTGTAGCCTTGACACAGCCTGTTTTTGTTCTATGTTATTTGCATTTCAAAATAAATATGTGCTATTGATCGTCTTCACTCTGTCTCACAACAATTGAAAGGAGATACACAATGGAAGAAACACTCCAGAAAGTTTATGATCTTTTAATGTTATACGGTGTAAAAGTCATTGCCGCCGTCGCCATATTCGTTATCGGTCGGTGGGTTGCAAAAGGGTTTCGATCGGTTACCAAGCGGTTGATGGATAAAAGGAACGTCGATCCCACCATTACCGGGTTTGTGGGCAACCTGACCTATATGGCCCTGCTCGTATTCGTTATCATTGCTGCGCTTGGCCAACTGGGAATCCAGACAACGTCCTTTATCGCCATCCTGGGTGCCGCCGGTCTTGCTGTCGGTCTGGCATTACAGGGCAGTCTGTCCAATTTTGCCGCTGGATTCCTGATGATCATCTTCAAACCGTTCAAGGTGGGGGATTATATAGAGGCGGGCGGTACTGCCGGAACCGTCGAAACGATTCAGATTTTTACCACCACCTTGAAAACACCCGATAACAAAACCGTTATCGTCCCGAACTCAGGCGTCACCGGTGGCAACATCGTAAACTGGACCATGAAAGGAACGCGCCGTGCCGACATGGTCTTTGGAATCGGTTATGACGATGATATCGACAAGGCCAAACAGATCATTGCAGATGTCCTTGGCAAGGATGACAGAATCCTGAAGGATCCGCCCATGCTGATCGCCGTCTCCGAACTGGCCGACAGCAGTGTCAATTTTGTTGTGCGCCCCTGGGTGGCCATAGAAAATTACTGGGGTGTCTATTTCGATGCCATGGAAAATATCAAGAAAGCCTTTGACGCGGCAGGTGTTTCCATCCCCTATCCCCAGCAGGATGTGCATATGTATGAACACAAAGAATAAATTCGTTTCACGAATTTATATAACGCGACCTTGTCGCTCTAAAAAATGGGTCATTTTCTTTAGAAATGATCCATTTTTTTTATTGCCACTGAGTGGTGATTGGTGTTATTCGTTTTTGGAACCATAAAATAAAGGACACGTCATGAAACCCAATAGTCATCCCATCACCCGAAGAGAATCCATCAAGAAGATACTGAAGATCTCCGGCGGGATAGCCCTGGCGGGCAGCCCTGCCCTGCCCTTTCTTCCGCCCCGTTCCGTTCTGGCAGATACCGGCCGGGAATCGTTCATCGTCGATGCCAGGGGCCGGACACCCGGTTATGCCATCAAGGACTTGACACGCAAGACGTTCGATGCCGCCGGCGGCATGCAACAATTCATATCCAACGGAGATGTCGTCGTCATCAAGCCCAACATTTCCTGGGCAAGGGCTCCCCAACTGGCCGCCACGACCCATCCGGAGGTCTTAAAGACCGTCATCGAACTGTGTCAGGAGGCTGGTGCCAAAAAGGTCAGAATCGCCGATTACACCATCCATGGTGCAAATCGATGCTTCGCTGTTACAGGTGCAGGCGCGGTTGCCAAGGAAACCGGTGCAGACCTGGTGTTTCCACGATCCTCCCTCATGAGGGATATGAAGTTGAACGGACACCGCCTGGATGTGTGGCCGGTTTTCACCCCCATTGTGGAAGCCGACAAGCTCATCAACTTGCCGGTTGCAAAGGTTCATGGCCTGAGCGATCTGACCCTGGGAATGAAGAACTGGATCGGCGCTGTCGGCGGCCGACGGTACGCGCTTCACCAGGACATTCACCAGACCATCGTCGACCTGGCCCAGTTTTTCAGACCCACCATCACCCTCATCGATGCCACGCGTATCATGACCCGCAATGGACCCTCAGGCGGCAGCATGGACGATGTTGCCGTCATGAACCGGCTCATACTGAGCAATGATCCCGTAGCAGCAGATGCACGAGCAGCCGGCCTTTTCGGTTATGCACCGGATGATATCGGTTTCATCCGTCTGGGTAAAAAATGGCAACTCGGCACGTATGACGTTGACATTCCTTTGCAGCGTGAGGTCTCCGTTTGAAACCCAGGTATCTGGTCTGGATACGTCGTGTGAGTCAGGTGTTTTTCTTGGGTTTCTTCCTGTTTCTACTGGTGGAAAGCCGCCTGCCCCAGGACATCATTGTCGATTACACCCAGTCCATGGGAGAACCTCAGGAAATTCGCATCGAACAGCCCATCACTTTTTTTTTCCAGCTCGACCCCCTGGTATGGCTGACCTCGCTCATTTCGGGTCACCTGTGGATCAAAGGATCTATCTGGGCCCTGGCGGTCCTGGTGCTAACCCTGCTGTTAGGCCGTGTTTTCTGCGGATTCATCTGCCCCTTCGGAACCATCCATCACATGATCAGCTATTTCAAATCATCCCTCAAGGGAAAAAAACTTTTTCATGCCAACCGCAGAACCGCATCCCAAAAAATCAAATATGCCATACTGGTGACCGTGCTTTTTTCATCCCTGTTCGGCCTCAATATCGCCGGATGGATGGATCCTATTTCATTTCTCTTTCGATCTCTGGCACTTGCCGTTATACCGGGCCTTGGAAACAGCCTGGCCGAGTTTTTCGGACTGCTGGCCGGCAGCGACATCAAAATTCTAAACCTCATGAGTGACGGAGAGATGCTGGTGTGGCCGGTCTTTGGATTTGACTTCAAAACCTTCCAAACCGGATGGATCATCGGCATGCTTTTTCTCGTCACCCTCTTTCTCAACCGGGTAAAGCCCCGCTTCTGGTGCCGGACGCTTTGCCCCCTGGGTGCCTTGCTGGGATTATGTTCCGGATTCAGCCGTCTTCGATTGGAAAAAGATGCAGCCACGTGTACCCAATGCCAAAAATGTGTCATGACCTGTCAGGGAGCAGCAGAACCCATACCCGGGGTTGACTGGCAGCCTGCCGAGTGTCTGGCCTGTTTCAACTGCTTTGACACATGCCCTGAAACCGCTCTGAAATTTACCTTCCGTCGACCCGCAAAGGAGCGAAAACTGCCGGACATGGGCAGGCGGGCCCTGCTGGGAGGATTGGCTGCCGGCGTATCACTACCCTTTTTGGGAAGTCTCGACGGCAATATCCACGGGATATCTCATGCCGATCTCATCCGACCACCCGGTTCGGTCACGGAAAATGATTTTCTCAAGCGTTGCCAGCGTTGTGGTCTCTGCATGAAGGCCTGCCCCACCAACGCCATCAACCCCACATTTACTGAAGCCGGCATGGCCGGTTTCTGGACCCCCACACTGTTGATGACCCAGGGGTACTGCGAACACACCTGCACTCTGTGCGGTTCGGTCTGCCCGACCCAGGCAATCAAGGAGATCTCCAGCACACAAAAGATCGAAACACCCATTCGTATCGGGTCAGCCCATTTTGACCGGGGAAGATGCCTCCCCTGGTCCGGAAACGGTCCCTGTATCGTTTGTGAAGAGCACTGCCCCACATCGCCCAAGGCCATTTATTTTTTTGAAGACTGGGTCAAGGGCCCCGATGGGAAACGCCTGCAAGTCAAACTGCCCCAGGTGGACCTGACACGCTGCACCGGTTGCGGGATCTGTGAAAACAAGTGCCCCATCAGGGGTAAACCAGCCATACGGGTTATTTCCGCTGGTGAATCACGATCAACCAAAAATCAGATCATGCTTATAAATTCGCCTTGCGAATTTATGGGAAGCGACGTCGTCGCTTTATAAGGTTTGGCGAAATCGCAGATATCGAAAGAACGTTTAAATCACTGACAAATTGAATATGGAGGTATGTATGACCCTGCTCATCGTTGACAATGAAAAATGTAAAAAAGATGGTATTTGTGCGGCCGATTGCCCCATGGCGATCATTAAAATCGAAAAGAAAAGGTCCCGAGATTGTTCCGGGTGGTGACGTATTCCTGCCTTCGCTGCGGGCATTGCGTGGCGGTTTGTCCCCATGGCGCGTTGAGTCACCGGGATGTCCCCCTGGAAAGCTGTGTGCCGCTGAACAAGACACATAATATCAACATGGATCAGGCGATTCAATTTCTCCGTTCCCGCAGATCGATCCGATTTTTCAAAGACAAACCCGTTGAAAAGGACACCCTGAAGCGACTGATCGAAATCGGCCGCTATGCCCCCACGGCCAGCAATTCCCAGCTGGTGGAATGGACTGTTTTTACGGACAAGCAAAAGATCCAGGAAATAGCCGGTCTGGTCATCGACTGGGTAAAAGGCATATTGGAGAAAGATCCGCAACCTGCATACGCACCCTATATGCCCATCATCGCCGGCGCCTGGGACATGGGATTTGATGCGGTTTTGCGAAATGCACCCGGGTTGATCCTCGCCTCCGCGCCCAAGGAGGCCAGCAATGGGCTGGTGGACGTGACCCTGGCACTTTCCTATCTGGAGCTTGCAGCGCCTTCTTTCGGTCTGGGTACCTGCTGGGCAGGCTTGTTGTACGGCGCCATGCGATCCCATGCGCCCATCAGGAAAATGTTAGGCCTGGCAGACAATGTCCCCTTTTATTACCCCATGATGATCGGGCACCCCAAAACAAGATATTATCGCTTGCCGGAAAGAAAAGCACCCAGGATTGTATGGAAATAAATTCGCCTTGCGAATTTATCTGACGCGACTTCGTCGCTTTTAAGCTATATTACCAATTAACTGATGGCCGCTTTAAACCCTCATTAGCCTTTTAGCGGTTTAGACTGTAGGCTGTTAGGTGCCGTTCGCTGATAGCTGTCAGCCACCCTCCAACCCTTGTATCACCCTTGTATCACCCTTGTATCACCCTCCAACCCTTTTATCACCCTCCAACCCTCGGACCCTTGTTGGTTTAACAGCAGATGATTGACATCAAAGGCAATCATACATAAAATAAAATTGTTGCACAATTTTATTTTACTAGGAGAATTGCCATGCTGGAAAATAAAAAAATTGCCATACTGATCGAAGATATGTTTAATGTATTCGAGTTCTGGTACCCGTATTACCGATTGAAGGAAGAAGGTGTGGAGGTTATCGTGGTGGGTTCCGGAAGAATCGATGTCTTTACGGGAAAACCCGCCACCGAGTGCAAGGCGGATGTCAGTGCGGAAAATGTCACGGCCGCGGACTTCGACGGCCTCATCATTCCGGGTGGCTACGCACCTGATATGATGCGAAGATACCCGGCCATGGTGAACCTGGTAAAGGATATGCATCAGGCAAACAAGCTGGTGGCGGCCATCTGCCATGCCGGCTGGATGCTCGCCTCGGCAGACATCCTGCAAGGGAAAAAAGTGACCTCTTTCTTTGCCATCAAAGATGACCTGGTTCATGCGGGCGCCGACTGGGTGGACCAGGGTGTCGTCGTGGACGGCAACCTGATTACCAGCCGAACACCGGACGATCTGCCTGTATTCATGAAGGCGATTATCGCATATCTGAAATAGACCAGCAGTAAGCATTAAGTTAGACTAACCTATGTCCTGAAAGCGCTCAATTAAGCCATAAGCAGTGAGCCGCTTAATGCTTACAGCTTATGGCTTATAGCTCCGGGATATGAAACACATCCATCTGGTACAAAATATATGCCCCGCCCTGATTTGAATAAAATGAGAGAGGATGCCATCCAAATCTTCCGTGCCGGTCTGCAGGCGGTGGATCCGGTTGCCGCTGTCAGGCGATGTGTCAGCCTGGATCATGGGCACCTCATTATCAATGATAAAACCTTTGACCTGTCGCATGTAAACGATCTAATTGTCGTCGGTGCCGGCAAGGCCTCAGGGGCCATGGCAGCGGCGTTGGAAGATATCCTGGCAGATCGGATCTCAGGGGGACTGGTGGTGGTCAAGTATGGCCATGCTGTGGATCTTTCCCGCATATCACTGGTGGAGGCCGGCCATCCCGTACCGGATAGAAATGGTCAAGAGGGAGCCGAAAGAATAGGCAAGCTCATTGCAAAAGCTGGTGAAAATGATCTTGTTATCTGCCTGCTGTCCGGCGGCGGTTCAGCCCTGCTGCCGTCTCCCGGTCCGGGTCTGACCCTGGCCGACAAACAGGAAACCATCCAGGTGCTCCTGTCCTGCGGCGCCACCATCCATGAAATAAACACCATCCGCAAACATCTGTCCCGAATCAAGGGGGGGCAACTGGCCCTGTCCGCTCACCCGGCCAGGGTGGTTTCATTGGTTTTATCCGATGTTGTCGGAGATGACCTGGATGTAATTGCCTCGGGGCCCACGGTTCCCGACCCCAGCACATTTCAGGATTGTATCAATATCCTTTCCAGATATCGCCTCACTGAGAAACTGCCCGGAGCCATCAACAGGCATCTTGTCAAAGGCGCTCAAGGAAAAATCGAAGAAACCCCCAAACCAGGCCACCCCGCCTTCAGCCATACAGACCACTTCATTATCGGAAACAATTTTCAGGCACTGGATTCCGCCAGGCTTTACGCTGAATCCCTGGGTTACAACACCGTGATGCTCACGTCTCTGCTCACAGGCGAAACCAGAGATGCCGCCTGTTTTCAGGCCGCCATTGTCAGGGAAATGATCCAGTCCGGGCATCCGGCCGGTCCGCCGGCATGCCTTCTTTCAGGGGGTGAAACCACGGTAACCCTGAAGGGAAACGGCAAAGGCGGCAGAAACCAGGAGTTTGCCCTGGCATCGGCCATTGCGCTCGAGGATATAGAACCGGTAGTCTGCCTGAGCGCAGGCACCGATGGTACCGACGGCCCGACAGATGCAGCCGGCGCCATCATGGACGGCACCACACTGGCACGAGCCAGAGCCAAAGGGCTCGATGCAGCAGCCTACCTGGCTGACAACGATTCGTATCATTTTTTTCAAGAATTGGGGGATCTCTATATTACAGGCCCCACTAGAACCAATGTCATGGATATGCGAATTGTGTTGGTGGGTAGGAGGCGATAAGAGATATAGCTGAAGGGTAAGTTAGGTAAGGAGGCTGATACAAGGTTAGAGGGTGATTAGCTTAGTTAGCTGTCAGTTACTAGCTTTAATTTGAGATCTCCCTCAACCCTTGAATCCCCCTCCAACCCTGTACCTATTTTTGTTTTAAATAAATATTTTCGCTATCATGCCTTCAAGGGGTGGTAAAATATGCGCGCAGTCGTTCAAAGAGTTATAGAGAGTCATGTATCCGTCGCAGACGAAATTGTTGCCGGGATCGGCCGTGGTTTGCTGGTTTTGCTGGGAGTGGCAAAAGGCGACACAGATAAGGATGCAAAATACCTCGCCGACAAAATTTCTCATCTTAGAATTTTTGAAGACGATCAGGGTAAGATGAACCGCTCTCTTCTGGAAACCGGCGGCAGTATGCTGGTGGTATCCCAGTTCACGCTGTTGGGTGACTGCCGAAAAGGGAGGCGCCCCTCCTTTATCCAGGCTGCCCGACCCGAAGATGCCGATTGCTTATACGAATCCTTTGCAGGTCTTGTGAGAGACAAGGGCATCGATGTCAAAACCGGGCGTTTTCGAACCATGATGGCGGTCTCGCTGATTAACGACGGACCGGTGACGATTATCATTGAAAGCCCCTCATGAACATCTTTCAGACGAACAAGTAAACATCTGCTGGGCACCCTGTTGTGTCTCGCCCTGGTCGGGATCCGGCCCGCCCAGGCTTTCGAATTTAAGAGCTTACAGAATTTGCTGGGACCTCGGGACGCGGTGGTGGTCTCAGGACCGGACAATCGCATACGCTTTTCGCACAATGCCGATACCTTACTGATTCCTGCTTCGACACTGAAACTCCTCACGGCGCTCACGGCTTTTCACACCCTGGGTGAAGGCTACCGTTTCCGGACTGAATTCTATTTGGATGCGCAAACAAATCTCAAAATCAAAGGTTACGGCGATCCGCTTTTGATTTCAGAGGTGATTTCAGATATATCTGCATCGCTCCATGACCTGCTGAAAGGCAACGCTCATCCATTGTCGAACATCATTGTCGACCCATCCTATTTCGACAGAGCCGTGGTAATACCGGACGTCACCGATTCAACCGAACCCTACGACGCACCCAACGGGGCGCTGTGCGTCAATTTCAACACGGTCAATTTCAAGACCGTCAATGGGGGCTACACAAGTGCCGAGCCCCAGACACCCCTGCTGCCCATGACGCTTGATCGTATCAAAAAAACAGGTCTGTCCAGGGGCCGCATCACCCTCAGTCATCAAAAGGACGAGCTGCTTCTCTACGCCGGCAATCTGTTCAAATATTTTCTGCAGCAGACCGGTTTCACGGTGACCGGCAGGGTGTTGCTCGGAAAGGTCGAGCCCACAGACAAGCGGATCCTTCGTTATGAATCCCCCTACCCGCTGAATCAGGTCATCGCCAAAATGATGACCTACTCCAACAATTTTATGGCCAATCAGATACTGCTTGAAGCAGGTATTTCTCAGGCCGGCCCCCCGGGGACCCTGCAGAAAGGTGTGGCGGCAGCCGGGGAATATGCCAAAAATGAACTCAGTATGGATGGGCTGCAGATCACGGAAGGGTCAGGGATTTCCAGAAAAAATCGCATCACAGCCAAAAATCTTCACCGGATCCTCCTGAAATTCAAACCCCATTACCAGCTTCTCAGACAGGACGGAACTGACTTTTACAAGACCGGTACGCTCAAGGATGTCAGTACCCGGGTCGGTTTCATTGGTCAGGATGAGACAAGACTCTATGCCTATGTGATTCTCTGCAATACGCCGGGCCGGTCGGCAATACCTGTCAGGAATCGGTTGTTCGAGATACTTTACCTTCGCTTCAACTCCTCGGAATCTATACCTCTGCGGGCCCGCTGATTGCGGACGCTCTTGGACGATAGCCGGACACTGTATTCCCGATACAGCGTCCGGCCATGAAGGATTTATCCTGCTGAAACAGTTATTTTTCGCGGTGCGGCCTTCTCGACTTTGGGCAGAACCAGTCGCAATACACCGTCTTTCAGTTCTGCAGTGATCCTGGCCTGGTCGATGACCTCTGAAAGGGTGAACTGGCGATGATATGTACCCACACCGTATTCGATGACAATGGGCTTTTCCGAAATTTCTTCATCAGAGTCGGTTCCACCGGTCAACGTGAGCACATCATCACGCAGATCAATGCTCAGATTGTCCGTAGTTACGCCCGGCATGTCCGCCAGCAGGGTAATCTCATTATCTGATTCGAATATGTCCACATCCGGCGTATAAACCACACCCGGCCTGGTCTGCTCGCCTGGGGCGGTCACTTCTTGTTTTTCCTTATTTTGAGTTCTTTGGCTTCGGCGTCTGTCATGATGATCCCTCCCTTCCAAGAAAATATACCTCTGCTTACTTGATCTCAATTTGTCTGGGTTTGGCTTTTTCGGCTTTGGGAACGCTCACCTTTAAAATACCATCGGCCAGAGAGGCGCTCACGCCTTCCGGATCGATATCACCGGGAAGACTTATGGCTCGGGAAAATTTACCGGCTTCCCTCTCCCGCCGATGATAGCGCACGCCGTCTTTCTCGGCCGAAATCTTGCGTTCCCCTGAAATCGACAGGTTGGTTCCGGTAGCCTGGATGTCCAGATCTTCTGCGGCGATACCGGGAAGCTCCGCCCGAATATAATAATTTTCCTTGTCTTCGGCCAGGTTGATGGCCGGGAAAACCCCGGCATGAAGGTTTGGCAAACCTTTATCTGCTACCCTACTGAATAAATCGTCCATCTGCTGACGCATACGCGCCAGATCCTGAAAAGGGTTTCTCACATTCCAGGTCGGTATTCCAAACATTCTATTGTAAATCATAGCACATCCCTCCTTTATCCCATTTTTTTTAGCCCGTGAAATTCATTCTATGTCACCGGGCCGGTTGTGAGCAAAAGAAGCAGGGCCCTACTGCTGATCGTTTTTTTTGCCTGAACCGAGCGATTTGCATTTCGTGTTTTGACATTGTTAATATAATAAAAACAATTTTATTATTGTCAATATTGCAAATAAATTTATTATTAAATTATTATTTATGTTTTTTTATTTTAAGTAATGAACTGGCATCTCAGAAGCTGATATAAGGGGTCAGGGAGAAAAATTGGTGGGTGGCTGTGGTGTAAATATAGATTTCTATCCACCGGAAATAGGATGATACATTCGTACAACGTTTCCATTTTCCAGTTTTTTGGTCGTGGTCACGAGTCTGCCATCGATGGAAACAATACCTATTTTCGATTCAAGAATATCCAGTTTTTTCATGAGATCGCCTATTGTTGCACGGTCAGGGATCTCGACGTCAAATCCGTGAATGGGGTCATGTTCTGAAAATTTGTTTCCCAATGTTCCGAACAACCGGACGCGAATTTTCATGATCCATACCCATTAAAAATCGAAAGTTGTATCCATTTCCTCATCACTGATGACAACCACCGTATTGTGGGGTGGCAATGGCTCTTTATAAAACATTTCCGGAAGCCGGTCATCCTTGTTTGTAAAGCCGGCCCTACGGTTAAACCGTCTTTCCGCCTTCAAGATGCGGATGCCCAAATTCGTCCAATCATCCGTGCCAAATGGCTTCCCACCTTTTGCAGTCACCATTTTACACACATTTCCAAGACCGTCCGGTGCAGCGAATCCGGTCTGGGCAAAGTCACAAATCCCCACCGTATCGACAACCGCCATATGGATCTGCGCGTTCCTGGACGCTTCCACCTGGCCTTCCGCAGCAAACCGATCGAGTGTGCCGCCGAATTCTTCCAGGTTTTTTTCCACAACAAAACCGGCGGTGTGGTCGGCACCCATGGTACTTGTGGCATAAGTGACAGCCATGCCCTGAATCGCCCTGGGATCATACGCTGAAATGCTTTGACCTTTTACGACCGGTACCCGGTCATGATTGAAATGCTTTCCAACGGCTGCAGGACCGTTTCCGAGAATTTTTCCAAACGTGCTTCCATGGGCAACCGCTTCCACCATATCCATAGCAGCCTGCCCGTCCCCAAATTTTCGATACCCTGCATCCATGGCCACCGCAATTGCCACACCGGTGCTGATGGTGTCCAAACCGATATCATCACACAGAAAATCAAGTCTGGCTATTGAATCCAGGTCTGCATTGCCGAGCATGCCGCCCATGGACCAGATGGTTTCGTATTCCAGAGAACTGGTCACATAGTGTCCTGCTTCATCCACATACTCGTTTGAGCAATGAATGATACACTGGGCGCATCCTTTATGGGTGGTTTTTCCGCCGCGTTTCTTGATAATTCCGGCCATGGTTTCGCCGGTGATTTTTTCAACCTGTTCAAACTGCCCCCATCTGGCATTGCAGGTGGGGAAAGCCCCAACAGCGTTTATGGGCGCAACAAGGACGGCTGACCCTAATTGGGGCAGTATATCACCACTGAATTCATCTTCTTTAACCGTTTTTGCATAGCGTTTGGCTGCCGTCTTGAATGCATTCGGATCCACCAGGGGATCAGCGTTTTTTCCTCCTTGTGCCACGATAACGGCTTTGATTCCTTTTGAACCCATGACGGCACCTAAGCCGCCCCTTCCAGCCGCCCGGCAAGGTCTGCCGTCGACATCGGTTGTCTGAATCGAGGCAGCTTTAAGCTGAAAATCACCTGCCGGACCGATACAGGTGATGCTGTTTTTGTCACCAAATTCTTCTTTGAGTTTTGACACCAGTTCGTAAGTCCGCATGCCTTTAAAGGGTTTTCCGTCAATTAATGTTGCCGTACCTTGGGCGTCGATTCTGATGAGATAATACGAACCCTCAGATACCTTTCCATCAACAATGACGGCAGTGATACCAAGATGGGCCAGATCTGCAGCCACCGTACCCCCCACATTGCTTTCTTTGATCGTTCCGGTCAGAGGGCTTTTTGCTCCGATGGATAAGCGGCTTGAATTCACCAGGGGCGTACCACTTAAATATCCCGGCGCAAATATCAGTTTGTTGTCAGGTCCAAGTGGATCGCATGTGGGTTCAACTTCCCTATCGATCATTGTCGATGTTAATCCGCGTCCGCCGAGTCCTGTATATTCTGGCGGCACGTCCATGGAACGCACCGATTCCGTCGTCATATTTATCTTTATTATCTTCATAACACCCTCCCTCGATATGAAAGCTTCTTAATTAATATGTTTTGTCAATTCTGATACAAAAAAGAGCTCTCGGCAAGAAGTTTTTTGATGGAGCTATAAAAAAAAGAATGACAACTATCGCCATCCTGCGAAATAATGCCCATGACGTCTTAAGAACGGATATCGTTCGTTGCAAGGACTCTATATAATTTGAATGCTAAAAGTGATACGGTTCAATATGAATGATAGACTCTTGACCATGACAAATCATGTTTTAAATTATTTGTTATACCGCCTGAGAGCATCTGAAAATAGGTCACGGACTGTTCACCAATGATTTTAATTGTTTACAGGAGATAATGTGCGTATGGACATTAAGGAAATTTCCCATCAGGTTGAAAAAGAAAGCGTATCAATCAAGCAGATTGTCGCTGAAATCCAAAAGGTCGTTGTCGGTCAGACAGGACTCATAAACCGAATGCTCATCGGTCTGCTCTGTGAAGGCCACCTGTTGCTGGAAGGTCTGCCGGGGCTTGCCAAGACCACCGCAGTCAAGGCCATGGCCCAAACCATCGACACCTCTTTTAAACGAATCCAGTTCACACCGGATCTCCTGCCTGCGGATATTATCGGAACCCAGATTTACAGACCGGACAATGGCACCTTCGAAGTAAGTAAAGGACCGATATTTAACAATATTATTTTAGCGGACGAGATCAATCGTGCCCCCGCCAAAGTACAGAGTGCCTTACTTGAAGCCATGCAGGAACGCCAGGTCACGATTCGGGACAAAACCTTCAAGCTCGATGACCCCTTCCTGGTGATGGCTACCCAGAACCCCATCGAACAGGAAGGGACCTATCCGCTTCCCGAGGCTCAGATTGACCGTTTCATGATGAAAATCAAGGTGGATTACCCTTCGGCAGAGGAAGAAAAAGAGATTGTTAAACGTATCCGCACCAGCACCGAAAACACTGCCGCCTGCGTCGTGAGTGTCTCGTCCCTCAAATCAGCCCGGGAAACCCTGCACGATATTCACATGGAAGACAGGCTGGTGGATTATATCGTCCGCTTAGCCCAAGCCACCAGACATCCGGATGAATTCGGCCTTGATATCGGCCCCATGGTCAGCTACGGAGCGTCGCCCCGGGCATCGATCTGGCTTGAAGCAGCCGCCAGAGCGCAGGCGTTTTTGAATGGGCGTGGCTATGTAACTCCCCAGGACGTCAAATCCATGGCACCGGAAGTGTTCAGACACCGCATCATTTTAAGTTATGAAGCGGAAGCAGAGGGACGTACCACAGACGACATCATCCATGAACTGTTGGAGCGGATCGAGGTCCCTTAGCTTGAACCGAAGGGTCCGAGGGTTCAAGGGGGATACAAGGGATCAAAAGAAAAGTCATTTGCTACGCGTCATTAATAGTCATTTACTTCGTGTCATTCATCGTGGCTATCGGCTCTGGGCAACAATTATAGCCGTTGTCATAAATATGTTCCGTTTGGCTTTTGGCTGACGCTTCGGCGGGTGACGGCAAACAGCCGGTCGCCTGTTTGAAGCAAATTAGCGATCGTTAGGAAGACCAGAGGCTTGGATTGGATTTATAGGTATCAAAGGTTGTTAACCATACAAACGTATCTTTATATTTTGGCACTGGTGTTCCTTACGAGCGCCTATTTGCAAGTTCGAGCGGTTGTTTGACGTTATTTGCCGAAGCAGTTTCGGAACGTTATTCTGACAAACAGTATAACAGTCTTTAGCCTAAACTCCTAAGAGGCTAATGAATGAGGTCTTATAGTTAGCATGCTTTCCGATGACTTGCTGAAAAAAATTCAAGGCTTTCATTTCAAAACCCGGCACCTGGCCAACGACCTGTTTGCCGGGCAGTATGAAAGCGCCTTCAAGGGACAGGGCTCTGGAGTTTACTGAAGTTCGGGAATACCAGCCCGGTGACGATGTTCGCGCTATCGACTGGAATGTTTCCGCCCGGTTCGGGCATCCATATATTAAAGTTTTTCATGAAGAGCGAGAACTTACTGTAATGTTTTTACTGGATTTGTCAGGTTCTCAATCCTTCGGCACAAAAAAGAAGTTCAAGCGCGAATTATTGGCCGAAGTGGCAGGCATGTTGGCCTTTCTTGCCATTCGAACCAACGACAAAGTGGGGGCCATCCTGTTCAGTTCCAAGGTGGAAAAATATATACCGCCCAAAAAAGGTACCGCTCATGTCTGGACCCTTATCAAAGAAATCTTCACCTATGAGCCTTCTGATCTGGGGACCGATATCAAAGGTGCCCTGGACTATCTGAACCGGGTGGTAAAACGCCATGCCATTGTTTTTCTTATATCCGATTTTATGGACATGGATTTTGAGCTCCCATTCAGCATCGCATCCCGAAAACATGATCTATCCGTGATCCGCATATCAGACCCTTCCGAGGAAACCCTGCCGGATGTGGGTCTGGCCTATCTGACCGATCCGGAAACAAACCAGGTGCTGTTGCTGAACACCCACAGCAGCGTCTTAAGGGAAAAATGGCATATCCATCGGCAGGCGCACCACGCACGCCTCACAAACCTTCTCAGAAAAACCGGGGTGGACCTGGTGGACATTCAAACCGATGGCTCGGTTTCCGAACCGCTGGTACGGCTGTTTGATAAAAGGAAGAGACGTCGATGAATCTGTTTTCAATAAAGCGACCATGTTATCGAAAAGGACTGCTGCTCCTTTGGGCACTGGTCTGCCTTTTTTGGGGATCCGCGCCGGCATGGTCTGAGACACCAAAAACAGATTCCGTGCCGGCACTGTCTGCCTCCGTCGAGAAAAATACCGTCAAGATCGGTGAGCTGTTATGGGTGACCTTGCGATATACGCTTCCCGAGAACGCCAAACTCCCTGAGAGTGACGGCATCGGCGGTCTTGAAACATTGACGGTCGTTGAATATAAAACAGAACCCACCCAAATAAAAATCCGATTTATCGTTGATCAGCTGGAATCCTTTGACCTGGGCCCTTTCAGTCTCACCTATATTGACCATCAAGACAATGAACAACAGGTGACAGCAGACCCCATAACCATCACAATTTCATCCAATCTGGGTGAAAAGATTGAGGACGCTGCCCTGAAACCGATAGAGGATATCATTTCCACCCAATCAAGATGGCTGTGGTATCTGATATGGGCTATTGCGACCATCTCGCTGCTTGGGCTGGTTTCAGGTTTTATATGGTGGCGCAAAAAGCGTCGTATCCATGACATGCAGGCAGCATTGGAAGATCCGCCGCATGTGAAAGCCGACAAGGAAATCGACAACTTGATTGCCAGCGGCTTGTTTGAGCGTGGGGACGTGAAGGCATTTTATTTTATTTTTTCCGAAACCATCCGCCGATACATGGAATCCATCCGCCGTTTCCCGGCAGCAGAAATGACAACCGAAGAGATCGCCAAAAAAATCAAAACAGATCCCTCTGATCAACGTATTCTACCCTTGCTCAGACAGGCCGACCTGGTCAAATTTGCCGATTTAATGCCGGCACCGGACCATAAAGATCAAGATATCCTGATGGCCCGAACCTATATTCAACAAACCCGCCCGATGACGAACGGTTTACAGGAAAGCCCGCCCCTTCAGGAGGTGCGGTCATGATGTTTCGCCTTGCTCATCCGGCGTTGCTGGCCCTCTTGATAATGGTTCTTGCCTGGCTTGCCTGGCGTCTTACACGCAAGCCGGTGGGGATTACCTGTTCCATGGCCGGTACCCTCGCACAACTTTCCGGCGGCGGCCATCGACTGGCAGGACAGATCCCTTTGATGTTAAGGACAGGCTGCCTTGTCCTGCTGGTGCTGGCCGCTGCCCGTCCTCAGCTGTACAATGTATCGCGGGATATTGATTCATCCGGGGTTGATATCATGCTGTGTCTGGACACGTCCGGTTCCATGCAGGCCCTGGATTTTACCATCGACAATGAACCGGTCTCCCGTCTGGCTGCGGTAAAAAAAGTGGTTATGGATTTCATCGAAAAAAGGGATATGGACAGGATCGGCCTGGTGGTTTTTGGTACGCAGGCATTTACCCAGTCCCCCCTGACCCTGGACAAGGGTCTTTTAATGGATCTGGTGAAAAGAATGGAAATCGGTATGGCCGGTGATCAAACAGCTATTGGAGATGCCATCGCCGTAGGCGGGAAACGCTTAAAAGATCTTGAGGCTGAATCAAAAATTCTGATTCTATTGACAGATGGCCGGCAAACCACAGACGGCCTGACGCCTTCAGATGCTGCAGATGCGGTACAGGCCCTGGGAATCAAAATATATACCATCGGGGTGGGAGGAATGGAACCTGCTCCCTTTCCAATTCAGACACTTTTTGGTACAAAAATCGTTCGTCAAAAGGTCGACCTGGATGAAAAAACACTCATGAAGGTCGCCGAGCATCGGAGAAGGACAATATTTCAGGGCTGCGGATACGGATCGCCTGCAGGAAATATATACCATCATCGATCAGCAGGAGAAAACCGAAGTCAAGGTTAAAGAGTTTTTCCACTTCAAGGAGCTTTATCTTTTTTTTCTTATACCGGCGATACTTTTTCTGGCAGCGGACATCATCATACGCACCACGTTGTTGAGGACGATTCCATGACATTTGCAAATATCTGGATCCTGCATTTTCTTTGGGCTATACCGCTGATTGCTTTTGTCCTCATGGTTCAGCACCGCAGACGACAACAGGCCCTGGTCCGGTTTGCCGAACAGACCCTCCTGAAAAGGCTCACTCCCGAGGACCACAAAGGCAAACGCTTTATAAAAGCCCTGCTGCTCCTTTTTGCCCTAGGTACCCTGATCCTTGCCTTGGCCGGCCCCCGTTGGGGAAGTCACTATCAGGAAGTGAGTCGCAAAGGTGTGGACATCATGATGCTGGTGGATGTTTCCCGGAGCATGATGGTTGAAGACGTAAAACCCAATCGTCTGGAGCGAGCCACAAGAGAGATCATCGATTTTCTCAAGGTTGTTGAAGGGGACCGGGTGGGTCTGACGGTTTTTGCAGGCGCTGCCTTTGTTCAATGCCCCCTCACCCTCGATTATGCGGCTGCTGGAGATGTTTTTGAATGTGCTTAAGCCGGGCAGCCTCCCGGTGCCGGGAACCGATCTTGGCATAGCCATTGAAACAGGGCTGTCCGCTTTTGATGCCAAAGCCGAAACCGACAAGGTCATGTTATTGATCACCGATGGCGAGGACAATGAAAACCGCGGTCTGGAAGCCGCTCGAAAAGCGGCAGACCAGGGTGTCAAAATTTTCGTATTCGGCATGGGTGATCCATCCGGCGGCCCCATACCCACCGGTAATGACCAGGGCGGATTTAAAAAAGATAAAAACGGCAACCTGGTGTTGTCCAGGCTCGATGAAAAAACCTTACAGGATATTGCAAATGAAACCGGTGGCGGATATGTCCGCTCCATGGCTGGAGACCTGGATCTGGATATCCTTTATTTTGACGGCATCAAGCAAAAGACCCAAGCCCAAACCCTTAAAAGCGGAAAAATCAAGGTTTACGAAGAGCATTTCAATCTATTTGTTCTGGCAGCCTTTTTGTTGCTGCTTTTTGAAGACCTGCTGGATAACAAACGGCGTGCCAATGGCAAAAGGAATTTCTCGTTTTTTATGGTGGTCCTGGTCTTTGGCCTCACCCCCTGGCTTTGTTTAGCTCCGGTCTCGGCTGCCGAATCGCCGGATGAGCTTTACCGACAGGGGCGCTATGAGGAGGCGCAACAAGCCTATGCCCAACAGGACATGGATCATCCCAAAGATATCCGTTTTCGCTACAATCGCGGATGTGCCGCCTTTCAGAACGGACAGTACGCGGAAGCATCGGCAGCCTTTTCCAGTGTCATGAAAAGAACAGAGAATGCCGACCTACGATTCAAGGCTGCCTTTAACCTGGGCAATACCGCCTTCAAACAGGGCGATTATGCGTCTGCCGCCACCTATTATAAACAGGCGCTCGTCGAACAACCCTCCAGCGAAAATGCGCGCTATAATCTTGAGTTGACTTTAAGGACCTTGAAAAAAGAAAAAGAGAAACAAGAGCAGCAGCAACCCGACGCGCCCCCATCCGATACACAGCCCCAGGAAAACGGCCCGGATAAAAGCACGGAAACCGATAAGCAAGGCCAGGGAAAACAGCCGTCTGACAAAGAACCGCAACAAAACGGCCAGGATAAAGAAGACCCTCAAAAAGCAGAGAATTCAACCCCTGGAAATAACGAGAAAGAGCCGTCCAACGAACAGCCGGAATCAGACCTCGGCCCAAAACAAACCGCCTGAATCGAAAGAGACGGACACATCTCTCCGGGGATTTGAAACCGCGTGAAGCTATGCCTGAACCAGCATCCAGCGACCCCTTAAAAGGAGAAAAGCCATCCGGCGTCGACAGAAAAAAAGCCCAGGCCCTGTTGGATAATATCCAGGAAGACCTGTCTGGATTGATGCGGTTTATGGTACCTGATGAGAATCGCAAAAATTCTTTTTCCGGAAGGGACTGGTAAGATGACAAAAGTAATTCCAGGCATGCTGTGTTTCCTTTTATTACCCCTGTTCACTGTCTGGGCGGCAGACGACGTGACAGTCACGCTTGGTCTCGATCGGGTAGAGGCAACCCTGGCAGACACCGTACGCATGGAGATTCGTGTTTCCGGATCCCGTAAAAGCGATGCGCCGCCTGTACTTCAGGGTTTGGAATCCTTCCTGGTAACCACCGGGGGAACCTCCAGCCGGGTGGAGATCATCAACGGCAAGGTCACTTCAGGTGTCGACTACACCTATTTTATCCAGCCCAAAAAAACCGGCACCTTCAAGATAGGGCCCATCAGGGTAACGTATTGATGGTAAAACATTTGAAAGCGAGAGCCACTCCCTGGTGGTCCGAGCGACAACACAACCAGGCGGTTCAGACCCAGGACCGGTTTTTGTCAAAGCGTCCGTCTCAGCACAGGATACATATGTGGATGAACAGATTATTTACACGCTGAAACTCTATTACCGGGTCAACGTTGGCAATCTCTCCTTGAGCCTGCCTGAAATGGAATATCTTACCTTCCAGCAACTCGGCCGGCCCCTGGAGTACGCATCCACATACCAGGGTCTGTCGTATCAGGTATTGGAGGTTCGTCACGCACTGATGGTTTCAAAACCGGGCGCGTTTGTCATCAATCCTTCCCAGCTTAAAATGACCGTGAGTCAGCCCGGTTCCCGCTCCAGGTCCGACAATTTTTTCAATAACTTCCCCGGTTTCTCATCAGGCAGGCCTTTGACATTGACCACCGACCCCATCGATCTGCATGTGAATGCGCTTCCCAAAGAAGGCAGGCCCGCTGATTTTACGGGACTTGTGGGCACGTTTCAGATGACGTCCACGCTGGAGCCTCCCAGCCTGAAAGCAGGTGAATCCGCTACCCTGACCATTCAGGTGAAAGGCAGGGGTACCGTGAATCGTATACCTGACCTGGATCTCCCTGAGATGAATTTTGTGCGTACATACAGCGACCAGCCGGTCCTGGAAACCGGGCAGGACCGTCAGGGAATTGTCGGTACAAAAACCATGAAATGGGCCCTGGTTCCTGAAAAGGCCGGTGAATACAAAGTTCCATTCTTGTCGTTGAGTTTTTTTAATCCGCAAACAAAAAAATATCATACGCTGGCTACCCCCGCACATGATTTATCGGTTTTACCCGGCAAACCGGAAAACAGTGTCGCTATCTTGAATTCCTTGTCCGACACCAGCAATACCGCCGCAGGGACGCTTAAAAAAGAGATTCAGCAGCTGGGAGAAGATATATTACCGATTCATACCGATGCTGTGGATCTCACCCTTCCCTTTGCTTCTCTTTCAAAGGGCTGGCTCTTCTGGCTTGCGCTGGTGGGTCCCCTCTCCCTGTATCTGATGCTCCTGGTTGCCTTGCGCGTGCAGCGCCTGTCACCGGAACGTCTGGCCCAATCAAGAACAAAAAAAGCCTTTAGCACTTTCAAGCGGCGCTGCCGGAAAGATCAAATCAGCTACGAGGATCTCATCAATGCCTTCAAGGATTATCTGAATGATCGCTGTGGTCTGTCCATCGGCACACTGACGGCAGATGATGCTGAAAGGATATTGCGGGATCAGGGTGTGAATGCCGAAACAGCAAAAAACATGTATTCTCTGGTTCAACGATTTGAAACCGCCGTGTATGCAGGCAATGATCTCAAGGATGCAGGGGCCACCGGCCATCTGCTGGATCTTGTCAAAAGAATAGAAAAGGATATGTCATGATCAGGCAGGTCCGGCTCATAAGCAGCGCAATGCTGGTGTGGGTATGCTTTTTAAACATGGCCCAGGCAAACACCGGCCCGTCTTTTGTTGAGCAGTTTTTTGAAGCCAACCAGGCCTATAAGAACCACCAGTTTCAACAGGCAATAGATGGTTACCTCCATCTGATTGAAAACGGGCCTGAAAATGGACAGGTTTACTACAATCTCGGCAATGCATATTTTCGACGCGGAGACCTGGGAAGGGCTATTCTTTCTTATGAAAGAGCACGCCTCTTGATACCACGGGACGGGGATCTGGTCTTTAATCTTTCCCATGCCAGGAACCAGACCCGGGATGCCTCTATTGATTTACAGATGTCTTCATTCAGCGGTTTTCTGGGTCTCGGCAGTTTCAATCGCTATGAAATCTTTTTCGTGTTTACCCTCTCGAACCTCCTGTTTTTCTCTCTTCTCTGTATAAGACTCTATAAAAAAACCGAGTGGACATATTATCTGTCAATTTTCCTGGCCATCGTTATCAGCATCGGGGGGTTGCGCATTGGCATTGAAGTGGGTCGCGTGGGCAACCGATAACCGTGCGGTGGTTCTATCCGAGGAAGTGGTGGTTCAGGCCGGTCCGGATTCCAGAGATACTGTTTTATTTAAACTTCATGCCGGGACGGTGGTGCATGTTGAACGCACTGAGGGCGATTGGACCCTGCTGCAGCTGTCAAAAGATAAAAGAGGCTGGACAGAATCGAATCAATTGCAGCGCATCATAAAAAGAAAGCTTTAAGTAAGGTAAGAGGACGAAGCCGCCTCTACGTCTGCAATGCTTTTCGGAATCGGTTTGCCCAGTACGCGTGCTTCGGATTCGGTAACCAGGACATCGTCTTCAATTCGAACACCGCCGAAACCCTTGTATGCCTCAACCTTTTTATAATCGATGAATTGATCAAAGGCCTTGTCGGTCTTCCACTTGTCGATCAACTGCGGTATGAAGTAGAGACCCGGTTCGACGGTTACCACAAACCCGGGTTCCAGCTTTCGTGCCAGGCGCAGTTTGTTCATCCCGAACTGGGTGCTCCGTATTATGGTATCGGTATACCCCACAAAATCTTCTCCCAGATCCTCCATATCGTGAACATCCAAGCCCATCATATGACCCAGACCGGCAGGCATAAAAAGAGCATGTGCCCCTGCGACCAGCGATTCTTCCACATCACCGGTCATAAGGCCAATCTGCTTCAGACCTGTGGTCAACATGCGACACGCCAGTGTATGGATATCTCGAAATTCAATGCCGGGCCGTATGGCCTGAATGGCAGCTTTCTGGGACGCCAAAACAATCTGGTATATTTCTTTCTGCCGGGAATTGAACGTTCCACCCACGGGAAATGTCCGTGTAATGTCGCTGGCATAGTGCAGGGGTGATTCCACTCCGGAGTCATTGATCACCAGATCACCCGCCTGCATGGTGTTCTTGTGATACGGATTGTGGAGAACATCCCCACGGATGGAGAAAATGGTGGGAAAAGCCATACGGCTGCTACCTTCGGCATAGACAAGGCTTTCCATTGCACCAACCACTTCCTGCTCGACCATGCCGGGAGATGCCATTTTCATGGCCATAATTTGCATGTGATGGGTTATGTCGATGGCCTTTTCGATCTGGTCGATTTCCAGATCACTTTTTATGGACCGTTGGGATACAACAGCGCGGATCATTTCCGGGGAAGTCCCTGCCCTGACAGCCTCAGGATTTATATTCAACAAGCGGGACAGTTTGAGAATATTGTCTGCTCTGAATTGCGGCAAAAAATGGATCGGTCGCCCGGAATTCAGTGCTTTGCTTAATATTCCTTCTAGTTGGTCTGCCGGCTCAACTGCCTGAATACCCGCTTTTTCGCACAATGAAACCAGGGAAATCTGGGGCCCGGCCCACACGGTTTCCTCAAGCGTCATATCGTTCCCGAAAATCGTCTCGCTGGATGTATCCACATCAATGACCGCTGTTAGGCCCGGATTTTCAAGTCCCCAGAAGTATAAAAATGAGCTGTCCTGACGAAACGGATACACATTGTCGAGAAAATTGATGGGGCTCTGGGTATTCCCAGGAAAAAGAATCACACCGGTCCCCATATCCAATGCAAGCTGCTTTCGCCTCTGGCGATAGATTTCTGCTGCAAACATAGATGAACTCTCCCTCAAGCAAGAATTCTAAGCATTGCAATCGAATCCTGGTATCTTGTATGCTGGGATGTTAGGATGCTTGGAAGCTGGAATGCTGCTATTCGCTTTTAGCTATCAGCTACCCTCGAATCCTTGAACCCTCGGACCCTGGAACCCTTTATTTGAATCAAGTCTTTTTGAGATGACTTCTAATCTGTTTTTATAGACCCGCCCGCCACCCGGTCGATGGTGGAAGTAGGCCAGATGGGCTGATCCTTTTCCAGATCCGTTTCAGGGAACATACCGAATTTACTGCTGCCCACGTGGCACCCGGGCCAGCATCTGGCCCGGTAGTATCGCATGGGCTTTTCGGGAATATCGCCATCACCCGGGTACCATACACCGGCCGCAATGGGGTATTCCCATGTCTCACTCCTGGTAGCGGAAGCATTATCGGATGCATTCGTCACGATAACGGCAAACGATATCACCCCGAAAAAATCAGCACAAATGTCAGGATATATTTCATCTTCCTCTCCTTTCCTAACCCGGA
>CAWKCS010000042.1:0-50768 GCA_963848165.1 uncultured delta proteobacterium
CAGTATGCCTGCGGGTTGAAGTTCGGGCCCGCCTTGAACTTGAACCAAAACCCTTTTTTTGAGATGGCTTCTAATAAAAAATGGAAACAATGGCTTGGGGAGGAAGATGGATAACCGAATTCTAACCAGAATGGGTGACGGCGAGCGAATATGGCTGTCAAAATCCGACATTAAAACGGATATTGACGAAGGCACGGCCGATGCTGCCAAAAGGGCCGGTATCCCTGTATTGACGGACGATGAACGAAAACAGCTCTTCGACATCATGGCAGATCCCTCAAGAATTGTCAGCGTTCAACCCGGAGAAGAAGTCATTGTCACCGATGACGGGTGCAGCATGAGCTTCTATTCGGGTCAGGACGGCGGCGGGGTGGGTATTCCCATGAGCCGGATGCAGGCCGTACTGACCTATGAGCGCGCATGCTGCGGTGACACGACATCCATCGGTCATAGTGATTATTCTTTCAAGCCGGTCAAGCCCATCATCAATTTTGAAAAAAATGACTATTACAATATTTCCATGGTCTCCACCGCACCCCTGTTCTACGGGGCGCAACCCAACATGGGTCTTTACTTTCAACCGGACGGGCCCTGCCCCAACCCTTCGGAACTGCTCCCGGCCGGTAAAATTACCGAAGCACTCCAGGCTCAGGAGGAGGCCGCCGATCATCTCACCCGGGACCTGGTCTATGTCGGGAAAAAGATGGCCGAGGTGGGATGTGAAGGACTTAATTTTGACACCTCCGGCTCGGCGGGCGATGCGGATTTCCTGGCAGCTCTCAGGGCCGTGGAAACCCTGAAGCGGGCGGTTCCCGATATGCCGATACTCATGGGGGCTTCCGGAGAATTCGTTATCGGTATGCACGGTGATATTGCCTATAAAAATCAACCCCTGGCAGGTCTTTACCCTCACGAGCAGGCCAAGGTGGTTTCGGACGCAGGTGCCGATGTTTTTGGTCTTGCCATCGGCACCAATACAACCCGGTCGGTGGCCTGGAATCTTTCCAGAACAGTAACCTTTCTCAAGGAAACCGCCGCCACGTCCCCTATTCCGGTGCATGCAAACGTGGGCATGGGGGTCTGCGGTATCCCCATGATGGAACAGACACCCATCGACAGTGTGACACGCGTTTCCAAGGCCCTGGTTCAGATCGGTAAAGCAGACGGATTGTAGATTGGCGTCGGTGATCCCTTTGGGATGCATATGGCCCATATTCTGGCTTCATGCATGGGTGGCATTCGGACTTCCGGAGATCTGGTCGCCTGGATGCAGATTACCCGCAGAATGAAAATTCATGAAGCCAAAGCATATGTGGCCAAAAAATTGAATGTCAATATTCTGGATCTGACCGACGAAGAGGTGATGCGTCCAATCCGTGAAGAACTTGGTATCGGCGTGGTTACCTCCGTTGCCGGCAGTCCCAAAGGCATCCGGGCAAAATGGAAAATCGCCGATCTTCTGGACATTTCCATACGCTCGGTCGACCTGTTCAAATCACAACTATAGCCTGAAAATTTTATGAAATAGCCGGATTAAGACACGTTACGCGCTTTGCTGCCCATGACCATTCCTTGACGTGCAAAATGCTGCAGCACCATCCACAGCTTGACGTCACACATGGCAGTGCTGTCTGCAATGATTCGGGATGCGTCGGTAGAGGACAAGAGACAGACTTGGATGGTTTCAGCCCCCTGGTTTTTTTCGGTGGAAGGAACACCGTCACAGTCGCAATGGACCAGAACCACAGATTCATCGGTCAGACCGGCGGTGTTGTACAAGGGCGGGCTGATACCCATGATGCATTTCAGGGACAAGCCGGTCTCTTCCATGAGTTCCCGCTGGGCAGCCTCCTCAATGCTTTCGCCGTCGTCGATCAAGCCTGCCGGAAATTCATATTGAAAGCCTGCCAGCGATACCCGGTATTCTTTAAGCACAACCAATTTTTGTTCAGAGGTGTGAAACGGGATCATTAACACCGCATCAGGGGTATTGAATTGACCCGAAACACACTTGGGTCGGCGGTTTCTGGATACGATCTGCCAGTTTCTGTCCCGACCGGTTTTATCCCTGTAGGAAACATCGAACAGATTGATCCACCTGGCATCGGTCAGTTTTTTAAAGCCTGTTATTTTCATGAAGCACCGTTACCAAAACGTTTGTCAGAATAATGTTCATGTGTCTGTTTCCAATAAAACACCATCCAATGACAGCCTTGGAGATTTCACTATTTATTCGTTATATTACGACATCGAGCACTAAATAGAAAGGGCCGATGCGATTGCTGCTTGTCCAAATAGCATTGATAGCGTAAAATACCCTCATGATTCAGGTCACATCGAACATTCAAATCCATGAAAGTGATATGACCTTCGATTTCATTCGGGCATCCGGACCGGGTGGCCAGAATGTGAACAAGGTTTCCACGGCGGTCCAGCTTCGCTTCGCGGCCCTGCAATCCGGCAGTCTTCCCCCCGAGGTCTACTTTCGTCTGAAAAAACTGGCGGGAAAACGGATCACGGCAGAAGGCGTCCTGATTATCCAGGCCAGACGTTTCAGAAGCCAGGAGAAAAACCGCCAGGATGCCCTCGAGCGGCTTGTCGCGCTGATCCGGAAAGCAACTGAAAAACCAAAACCCCGCAAGAAAACACGACCCACAAGAGCATCGAAAGAGCGTAAACTGGCCGCCAAACAGCTTCGGGGCCGCCTGAAAAAAACCCGTCAACGTGTGTCGAGAGCGGACGATTGACACGATTGCAGAAAGCTGCGTCAGGCGGCAACCCTGCTGTTGCCAAACCTGAAAAGCTCCCCCTTCCTGCTGAGTTCCTGCAAAAGAGTGGCAAGTATCTCGGCCCCCACACCGATCCGTTGTACACATTTTTCATGTTCCGGTGATTGGCGATATAGCATGGCCTGTTCTATGTCCAGAAAATCGATGCCGGTGAGTTCTCTGCACGAATGTCCTCCGATTCGCTGATTGAGCCTCTTGATCAATTCCTGAGCGGGCAACACCACCGGAACCAGCCCGTCAAATCCATCTTCCAGTCTTTCCCTGCCCAGCAGAAGACCCAATACCATTATCGCGGATGTATGCACACCACAGGTAAGAGAAGAGACCATACCCCCGAACAGCGCACCTGCCGAACGCATCACCAGAGGATCTTTGATGTTCAGTGCTTCCATGAACGCCGCTAAAATGCTTTGGGAACAGCTCTCATGATTTCTGACGTTTTGAATGGCTCGGTGCTTAAGGGTTAATGACCAGTCAATTGATTGAGGAATTTCGATCGTTTCTAGGGCTGCCTGATGTGTCATGCGGGACCTCCTTTTTATTGTTTTGTTATTCGACAACTATCGAATTATAAATCGAAAAAATATATGCCTTAAAATGAAAAAAACTGTCTCAGTGATGACAGAACATCCACATCGACCCAGCACTCGATTTTTTGACCGGCACGCCGGGTACGGATGAGTCCAACGCGTTTCAGCTCCTTGATATGATGCGAAACAGTTGACTTGACGATGCCGAGGTCTTGTCCCACCTCACCCACGTAGGCGGTATCTCTTTCATCCACAAGGCTGACGGTTCCAGGTCTACAGCAGGAAACCAGCTTTAGAAGAATCCGCAACCGATTTGGGTTTGACAAAGCCTTAAAAATTTCGGCATAATCCGTTGTCTTATATTGTTGATTGTTCGACATGTTTCGAACTATAAAGCCTTAAAACCCGGCTGTCAAGTTTTTTCCCCGGGGTGTGTTCAACAGGATTATCCAAAAAAGAAATCAGCGCTTTTCCGTATACTGAGATGGAGGTGCCGTTTGAGAGGACTCGTCATGTTTTTAGCCGTATATTTCAGCGTTTATGGCGGTGTACACCTGTATGCCTTTGTAAAACTGAAAACCGGGTTCGTCTTCAATACCTGGGCAAGTGCCTGTTTGGCTGTTTTCATGGGTGTTATGGTGCTGGTGCCGATTCTCGCTGCGGATAGCGGAACGATATGGGTATGAACCTGTGGCGCGTGGCATGGCTTATATCGGATTCATCTGGATGGGTCTTTTGTTTGTATTTGTATCGGCCTTGTTTTTCTTCGACGTTTACAGGTTTTTCCTGTCCATGGGCCGTTTCGTTTTCCAGACCTATTTGTTGAGCATGACACCCACAGCAGGCTTTTCCTGTGTGGTGTCCATGCTGATCGCGTGCAGTGTCATGGGTTACGGCTTTTTTGAGGCCCTCAATATTCGTCTGGAGCATGTCACCATCACAACGGATAAACTTCCCAAAGGCATGGACAGCTTAAGAATCGCTCAGATATCGGATGTCCATCTCGGTGTTCTGGTGGGGGAAATGCGACTGAAAAGAATTCTCGACAAAGTCAAGACGGCGGCGCCCCATATGCTGGTGTCCACCGGCGATCTCGTGGATGGGCAGATGGACGAGCCGGACCGGCTGGCAACCATGTTACGGGAAATCGAAACACCCCATGGCAAATATGCCGTCACCGGAAATCACGAGTATTATGCCGGTCTTTCCCGCTCACTCGATTTTACGAAAAAGGCCGGCTTTGTGTTGCTGCGGGGTGAGACCCGGACACTACCGGATTCGATCCACATCGCCGGTGTCGACGACCCTGCCGGAAGATCTCTGGGAGCCGTGGGCAACGATTCAGAATCCCGTCTGCTGTCGACGCTCTCCAATGACCTGTTTATCCTTCTGCTGAAACACCAGCCAATGGTGGACAAGAACAGTGCCGATCATTTCGATCTGCAGCTTTCCGGGCACACCCACAACGGGCAGATTTTTCCCTTCAGCCTGTTGACGAGACTGTTCTATAACATACATCCGGGTCTGACCCGACTCCGGGAAGGTTCTTTTGCTTACGTGAGCCGTGGATCCGGCACGTGGGGGCCACCGGTCAGGTTCCTGTCACCACCGGAAGTGACGCTCATCGAAATTGTGAGGAACCGGTAGCCTGATTTGGCTGGAATGGATTGTAGCATTGCTTTTTATACAGTGTCCATTGCCCTACCGCACCTGATTCGAAGGGACACCAGTGTTTTACTTAGATCCGCGATTGTTTCAAAGACAACATCCGGTTGGGCTGCATCGATTTCATCCCGCGTACCGTAACCGTATGCCACAGCCGCCGTCATGACATTGTTTTCTTTGCCGCCCTCGATATCGTATACCCGGTCACCTATCATAAGTGTGGCCGATGGATCGAGTTCCTCCTGTTCAATGATGTGGGCGATCAACACACCCTTGTCCGACAGGCGGCCATCCAATTCGCTTCCGTAAACCGTATGAAAAGAGGGCGTTATTTTGAAGTGATCGAGTATCTGCCGTGCAAATACCCTGGGTTTTGATGTCGCAAGAAACAGTTTAAAGCCCGCTGTTCGCAAATCATCTAAGGCTGAAACAACTCCGGGGTAAAGCGTATTTTCGAACATGCCTTTTTCAGAGAATCGTTTTCTATAATGGACCAGGGCCCGGTCGAGAATTGTTTGGTCCTTGTGTTCAACAGCTGTGCAAAGGATGCCTTAAGGGGTGGGCCGATACACCAGGTAAGTTGTTCCCACGGTGGAATGCTCTTGTTGAACCGGCCAAGGGCGTACTGGATACAGCGGGTAATCCCCTCCCTGGGGTCCGTCAGCGTACCATCCAGATCAAACAAGATATTCGAAATATTGGACAACATCTACTCACCATTTTCAAGAATGTGCTTAAGGTTTTCTCCTTCCTCTTTCATGTGTTTCTTAATACTCGCCAGTCCCTCTGCGAGCTTTTTTTTGAAAAAGGTTTTTCCAACCCAGCCGATCCGATAGGTACCGGATGCGGTGAACAGACAGGTCTCTTCTTTGGCTTCAATGATGAATTCATTTTTTGGAAAGTATTTTCTTAGGAGCCAGGATGTTGGCGTATATTCTATTTTTTTGTTCGGCACAATCCTGGTTACGACAAATTTAAGCTTATGCAGTTTCCCGTGGATATATTCTTCGGCATAAATAACAGACCCGACGGACCAGGATTTTCCTTTGATGAATCGAAACGTCACGTGATCTTCTTTGTGCCATGCCTGATAACTCTCACTGTCAACAATACGGGTTAAATAATCAAACACTTTCTCCGGGGTCGTATTGATTTCGATGGTGTCTGTGAGAACCCTATCTTCAAATAATGCCATTTGTTGACCTTCTTAGAATTCCTTCATGAAACGCAGCGTTTTCTTTCCTTGGTCTTCCCTGATAAAACACCCGGCAGCCATGGGTCAAGTCCCTATGGATACTGATTACTGGATGAGTTGCTTCAATTGAATGAAAAAAGACTGTTTTATCTTTTCAAGATGCAAGGCCTCCTTATATTCCACCATGCAGGTATCTTTTTCTTTAAATCTTTGGGGTTCCACTTGCAACGCATACGAATTGACCTGCCTTGTCCAGAACCATTCCGCACACCCGAATTGGATGTACGCCGGATCGAGGGCCGGCAGTTTTCCCAGGCGTTCCAGGAGCGCTTTTCCCAAGCGGCTGTTTTCAATGCAGACGGCGACATAGGCTATTCTGTAGACAACGGTCGTGATGGCGCCTGAAACAGGCAAGGGCTCGAGATTATGCCGATTTTCCTGCCCGGCATATAAAAAATGCCCATAACAGCACTGCAGGGTGAAACAGTAGGGGAGTTTCGTAAAAGAACGGATTATTTCTTTCATGGGAACATCGATGGCGCTGAGATCCAACCCCTGCAAAGAATGCTCCCTTTGCCCTGCATAGTCAGGATTCTCAACGAGTTCTTTTGGCGCCGAAAATGTTTCCATGATAATAACCCTGGTTCCTGTTTTAGGAACAGTATCATCATAACATGCGCGAAAACTCAAGAACGGTATGTCTGGCGGATATCTTAAATGGTGCGAATTTTTTCAGGCGTATCCACGATTTCCACGACAATCGGCAAATCAAGCGAAAGCCTGAGTATTTTTGATGTGTGGATGCGGCTGTTGGCACCGAATCCCATCAGGCCACGAAGGACGGTCGCACCTGCCAGGCCCTGTTCCTTTGCCTGAATCACCAGGCGGTCTTCACAAGCTTTTGCTTTTCACGTTTGTAATAATATGTATCATATTATATAAACTGTTATGATACGCAATTGACAGTTGGATAAGGCCCAGGCAAAAAAGAAAGGGGAAATGCTCATGGAAATCGAAAATGAATTCCTGGCCCATTGTGGACTTTACTGTGGCGTTTGCGGTGTTTACTATGCCACGCGGGACAACAACGACAATTTCCTGGAACGGCTTCTAACCATGTATCAGGAAAAAATCCCAAGTCTTGAAGGCGTTTCCATAGAAGATCTCAAGTGCGAAGGCTGTCTGTCGGACAGGGTCAGTCTGTTTTGCAGATCCTGTGCCATCAAGACCTGTACAAAGGGAAAGGGGTACAGTGGTTGTCATGAATGCGACGACTTTCCCTGTGATCACATTGATAATTTTCCCATGCCTGTTGGTAAAAAGGTCATCCTGCGTGCCGTACCTTACCGGCGGGAACACGGCACCGAAAAATGGGTCCGTGACGAAGAATCGCGCTATGGTTGCCCGGAATGCGGGCACAAGGTTCTCAGGGGCGCGAAACGGTGTAATAGGTGCAAGATCACCGTCGATCTAGATTAGAACCTATCTCAAAATAATCTAAAGTGCCCCTGGCGGTGTTGCAAAACAGCTCAAAATGCTCACATACTACGTGTATGCTCCGCTTTTTCGCTGTGTTGCGCCTTGCCATGAACGCTGATCTTTATTTTGAGATAGGTTCTAGGCTTGTAGAGGAATCATTTAATACTCATGACAGAAAAGAATCGAGAAATCATTATCTCAAAAGAGGATGCCGTGTTCTGGATGGACGGTAACGGACGATGGCACAATCAGCACGGAGAATTCGAACATAAGAAAGTTGTGGCCTATTTCAACCGGTCCATCAGCTATGATGCAAACGGCTACTTTGTCAGCCAGGTGCGGGGCGACATGGTGGAAAAAGTCTATTTTTCATATCAGGAAACCGCCCTCTTTGCCGTCGACATCATTCAGAATGACGATTTACATCTCCTGCTGAACACCCAGAAACAGGTCCCTTTGAATCCAGAAAAACTCTTCATCAGAAATGACACCCTGTTCATGCACTTCGAAAACCAGCTCATCAAGTTTACGGGTCGGAGCATGATAAAATTGTCCGACCGCTTTGACGATGCAAACGGGCAGTTTACGCTTCAACTGAACGGGGTGTCTTACACCATCGAAGAAAAATAGCCCAACCATTTGAAGAACCCCCAGCATGTGAAGCACTGCCGAACGGCAGAACCTACGGGGAATGCGCGCGCTGTTTCGGTTCATGAAGAATGAAGGGCCGGCTACAAGTTCACCCACCAACCGCTGATGAATCCTCTGAACGGCCGCCATGAAAGCAGACCGGCTTTCCGCGGCATAGGGGTTGTAGGTATTCATGTCCTCGAACAGCTGCCAGGTGTCATTTTCCACTACCCCAAGAACATGCAGCAGCCGCTGGTAACCCTCGGTGTCGACATCCAGGGGTGTAGCCCCAAATTCGGCCAGAGACCGGCCGATAAAATGGGTCAGCGCAAGACTGACAGCGATCTGCCGGTCATGTGCTTCCGGGGTAGCCTCGATGACCGTCAGCCCCTTGGATATCAGATAGGATTTAATTTTCTGATAGGCCGAAGCATTGATTCTTTCGCCACACAAAACGATCTTTCGCCCCTGGAGCGCATGGGCGGCACTATCGGGGCCGAACATGGGGTGGGTCGCCAGGATGGACACCTGTTCCGGCAACAGTTCTTTCATCAACCTGACCGGGTATTCCTTGACCGAGCACACATCGATCACCAATGCATCCGGGACCAGCAGCGGTGCAATCGTCTCGAGGGTACCACGGAAAACAGATATGGGCACCGAGAGGATCACTATTTTTTGACGGCATGCCACCTCAAGAGACACCGGTTTCGCACCGCTTGCAATGATCTCATGGGCATTGTCACTGCGGTTGTGGACCATGACCTTGAAATCCCCAGCAAGGTAATGCGCCATCAGCTTTCCGAATCGACCAAACCCTAAGATACCAATCATAATACGCTCGCAATCCTTCCAAAACCTGCTATCAGTTCTCTTTCCGGAACCGCATAGGATATCCGAATATGGCCCCCCATTCCGAAAGCCTCACCCGGAACCACTGCAACACCCCCTTTTTCGAGAAGATGGGCAGCAAAATCCTCGGATGTCTGACCTTCTTTCAAATATTGCGATACATCCGGGAAAAGATAGAAGCCTCCCTCAGGCTTAATGCAGTCGAACTGTCGACAGGCATATTCATAGGCCAGATCTCTTTTCTTTTTGAGTCGTGCACAAGTCTCTTCCATTACCAATGGGTTCAGGGAAAGAGCCGCCAGGGCACCTTCCTGGGCAAAGGTACATACATTGCCGGTCAGGTGGCTTTGAAGCCGGGCCAGAGCCACAATGATTTCCCTGGATGCCGCCACATAACCGACCCTGAAGCCTGTCATGCCATAGGTTTTTGAAAAACTTCTCACCACAATAAGTCTGTCCCGGATATCTTCCATACTGGAAAAACCGTCCGACAGACCGTCTTCATACAAGAAAGCGCAATAGGCTTCATCCGAAATGATGAACAGGTCCCTTGATATGGCAATATCGGCGATCTTTCTCAAGGCCTCGAAAGGGTAGACAGCCCCCGTAGGGTTGTTGGGGGAATTGATGATAATTGCACGGGTTCGATCCGTCACAGCCTCCGACACAGCCCGGCAGTCGAGCTGGTGCGCCACGGTGTCCACAAACACAGGAACCGCGGAAGCGAGTCTCACCTGCTCTGAAAAACTGACCCAGTAGGGTCGCGGAACAAGCACCTCGTCCAGCGGGTTGCAGATGGTCTGGAAGATGGCATAAAGAGCTTGCTTGGAACCGTTGGAAACAATGATGTTCTCTTCATCGTAGCCTTCGATCTGTTCGGAAAGCCTGGATCTCAGCGCCTTGATTCCCTGGATGGGGCTGTAACGGGTCTTCCCGTCATCAAGGGCTTGTTTGGTAGCGGCAACCACAGATAGCGGTGTTTCATGTTCCGGCTCACCCACCGCCATGTTGATGATGGGCACACCTTTTGCGTCATATCCGGCCAGCAGGGATGTAAACTGTGCAGTTCTGGATTCCGTGACAGCTTCTATACGATCCGAAAGTCTCATGACAGGCCCTGTGCTCTTGTTTTCTGCAGCAGCAGCATATCGGCGATCACCAGGGCCGCCATTCCTTCCACAATGGGCACAGCCCGCGGAACAACACACGGGTCATGCCGCCCACTTGCTTTCAGCGTCGTTTCAACACCTTCAAAATCAACGGTCTGCTGAGCAATCCCTATGGTGGCCGGGGGTTTGAAAGCCACCCGAAAATAAATCGACTCGCCGTTGGTAATACCGCCCTGGATACCACCGCTGAAATTGGTTTTGGTTCTCAATCCCTTTTCCGTGGCTATAAACGGGTCGTTGTGTTCCGAGCCCCGCATTCGGGTTCCGGAAAAGCCGGACCCGATTTCAAAACCTTTCGTGGCTGGAATCGACAGCATGGCCTGCGCCAGCGCCGCCTCCATTTTTCCGAACACCGGCTCTCCCAGTCCTGCCGGAACCTGCCTGCAAACACAGTTCACAATACCACCGATGGAATCCCGTTTTTCTTTCAGGGATTGGATGTGTCCGATCATCTTCTCTGCGGTTTCCGGGTGGGGACACCGAACCAGGTTCTGATCCACCTCACCCCGGGAGATATGTTGCATATCGATGTCGGGTGCTTGGATATTGCCCACGGCACTTACCCAGGCAACAATCTCCACGCCTGCATGTTCCATGAGGATCCTCTCTGCAATGGCACCGCCTGCCACGCGTGCGATGGTTTCCCTGGCACTGGCTCTGCCGCCGCCACTGATGGATCGCGTACCGTATTTTGCCTGGTATGTAAAATCGGCATGGGACGGCCGGGGAATGGTTCGAAACCGTTCATAATCTCCGGGTACCTGGTCCTGGTTGGCCACATAAAAGGCAATGGGTGTCCCCAGGGTCCGACCATCTTCGACACCTGAGACAATCGTAACCGTATCGGCTTCTTCTCTATCGGTGGTCAGAGAGCTTTGCCCCGGCCGCCTGCGATTCAACTGCGCTTGAATGTGCGCTTCCGTCAGGGAAATATTGGCAGGACACCCGTCCAGAACGCCCCCCACGCTCTTCCCATGGGATTCCCCAAAGCTTGTAAGACACAATACCTTACCTAAATGACTCGACATGATTACTCCTTGATTATAAGCTATAGGCTATAGACTGTTAGTCATTAAGCGGCTTACAGCTTATAGCTTATGGCTTATCGCTTACTGCTTGCCGCTAGGCCAAAAGTTCGACAATGGCTTTTCACTGCATCGATGGTTAGCTGATTATCCATCATATTTCATCCAATGCCAAGGCTTCACTTACGGCCGCTCTCATCACTTCAACAGGTGCCTGCATGCCTGTCCAGAGTTCAAACTGGAACGCGCCCTGATAGACGAACATGGGAAGACCCTGGATGGTGGCACACCCGGCTGCGGTCGCTTCTTTTAACAGGCGTGTCTGCAGGGGTGTGTAGATAATATCCATGACCGTCATGTGTTCGTTAAAAAAAATTCCGGGCACCGGTGTCGCGTCGACATCCGGAAACATACCCACCGGGGTCGTGTTGATCAGGATATCACAATCCACCCCTTGGATCTCCGCCAGCGGAGAAAACTCTCCGCCAAGATCTTCAGCCAACTGCTCACCGGTTTTTGTCGTTCGGTTTACCACGATCACGCTCCCCTTTTTTTCCAGGATCCCGAACCCGATAGCCCGGGCAGCACCCCCCGCGCCAATAATTGCCACACGCTGGTTTTTAAGGGAGATTCTCTCGGTAAGTGCCGACACAGCACCCAGGGCATCCGAATTATACCCGGTCAGGATGCCGTCCTGATTGAGAATCGTGTTCACGGCACCGATTCTTTCCGCCATGGCATCCACGTGATCCAGGTGGGCCATTACCCGGACCTTATGGGGTAATGTAATACTGGCACCCTTCATATTCAGGGTTTTCATGGCCGAAACAGCCTTGGCGATGGTTTTGATTCTGAAGGGGAGATAGACACCGTTATACCCTGAAAACACAAAGGCCCTGTTGTGCATGACCGGGCTCAGACTATGAGATATGGGATCACCAAAAATACCGAAAAGTGCCGTTGTTTCGCTTTGCAATCGTCTTTTTGCAACCCTTGAAACATGGGCCCGGGATCGGTTCTCGTCCGGGGGAGATGTCAGATACTTCATACCCACACGAACATCCTCCAGGGATAGGCGCCGGACAACCGTACGGCCTATCTGTTCCAGAAGGACAAAATGAATGAAATCCCCTTCGCGTTTCTTGTCTTTTTGCAGGGCGTCCCACACCCGGTCAGCATCCACCCCTATCTGGGTTGGCAAGGCCAGGCTCTGTAGCAGACGCTGCAGTCGTTTGGCGTCGGTGTTCTTCAGAAGACCTTTTTCCTCTGAAACAGCCGCTGCAATCACCATCCCCACACTGACCGCTTCGCCATGGGAAATACCGGCAGTCTTTTCGATGGCATGACCAAACGTGTGTCCAAAATTCAGTTTCCGCCGCTCACCTTTCTCAAGCTCATCCCGGTTGACAACCGCGGCCTTGATCCTGACGGATTCATAAACCAGCTTCTCGATGACGGAAAGATCGAGGGAGAGCGCCCGCCCAGCATTCACCTCCAGGTATGCAAACATATCGGCATCTGCTATGGCAGCATGTTTGACAATCTCAGCAAACCCGCAGGATATCTCCCGGTCAGGCAGTGTCGTCAACAACGACAGATCGCAGATGACGAACTCCGGCTGGTTAAACACCCCGACGATATTTTTATACCCCTGGAAATTGACACCGTTTTTGCCTCCCACGCTGGCATCCACCTGTGACAATAAGGTGGTGGCAACATACCCGAACCGTAAACCGCGCATGAAGGTCGAGGCAGCAAACCCTGTGATATCACAGACGATTCCACCACCGATACCCACAAGGAATGTCGACCGGTCCGCCCCGAAAGCGAGAAGCTGCTGATAGATATTCTGGACGGTTTCAAGACGCTTGATGCTTTCCCCCATTCCGATGGTGATGACCTTACAGGGGGGAAAGCGCTTGCCATAAATTTCCGCGATGTGGGTATCCGTGATGATAATGGTATTCTCGATGGGTGCATAGCGATGCAGATTGTCTATGGATTCCCCCACCAGAATGGCAGTGTCACCCGTACCCCCTTTTATCTGAATCGTTTTCACTAGAGCGGCTCCTGAATCTTGTCGATAATCCGGGTGGTTGACTGGCCGCCATAGGTCATGTTTCTGAAGTAGTAGCGGCCCAGTTTTTCATGGGCATCTAAAAGCAACTGTTCGGTCGCTTCCCATGAAATACACTCGTCAGTAATGGAAACCCCATATTTCAAATCGGCATGGTTACCGGTAAATTTCTGATTCCCCTCATGGAGATTGCTCTCCAGCATCATACCCATGATCGCGTCGTTGCCATTGATAAACTGATGAAGAATATTTCGCCATACAACCGACTGACCCTGAAATTTCTTTTTGGAATTGGCATGGGAGCAATCGACCATGATCTTGGCCGGCAGATCCTTGGATACCAGATCGAGGTGGGCCTCTTCGATACTCAAGGCATCATAATTCGGCCGACTGCCACCCCGCAGAACCACATGCCCGCTTGAATTCCCCATTGTCTGGACAATACAGGTCTGTCCTTCCTGGTCGATGCCCAGAAACGCCTGGGGTGCCCTGGCTGCCAGCATGGCATTGATGGCCGTTGAAAGATTGCCGTCCGTGGCATTCTTAAAACCAACCGGCATGGACAGACCGCTTGACATCTCCCGATGAATCTGGGATTCGGTGGTTCGGGCACCGATGGCCGCCCAGGAAATAAGATCGTCCACATACTGGGGTGTAATGGTTTCCAAGAGCTCCGTTCCGGCCGGCATACCGATTTCCGTGATGCGGCGAAGAATTCTTCTGGCCTTTCGCAGGCCCTCCTGAATATCGCAGGTGCCGTCAAGATTCGGATCATTGATCAGCCCTTTCCAACCCACGGATGTTCTTGGTTTTTCAAAATAAACCCGCATGACAATGACCATGGTCTGTTCAACTTTTTTGCTCAATTCGTTCAGCCGCTCCGCATATTCGAAAGCGGCCTTTTCATCGTGAATCGAACAGGGACCGACAATCACCAACAGCCGTCGATCGACACCCTCAAGAATATTATCGATACACTTACGGCCGAAAATAACTGTCTTTGTGGAAGCCTCGTTCACCGGGAGCTCTTTCTTAAGGGCTCTCGGCGGCACCAGGGGTTTATAACCACCGACTCTTAAATCCTGTACTTGTTGCATCATACCTGCCTTTTTGTTAGAAGCTAGTTAAGATTGTCCGCCACACCAAAAAAGGCCGTGCGGTCTCCCCCACGGCCTCAAAATAAAAAAGCCGTGGGCTTCCGGCCTGCCCACAGCTTTTTGCGCTATTTCCTTTTTTGTCTTTTCAGCGCAACTCAGGCAGACCGGTTTTATAGTAAAACCGGTAATAATAGTCGTTGCCTGAATTGAAGTCTTTCACTGAAAATCCTTTCGATCTTATTTGAGCCCGATTACAGGAACCCTTAAGGATTGTCAAGGTCTTTTTTCTGAGCCTTAAGCCGTAAGCAATAAGCTGTAAGCCGCTTACTGCTTATAGCTCAACTTTAGGGTTTCACTATAGATATAGCGAAATGGGTGATCCAATGGCGATTTGCGCTGTTTGAGCCAATTAGGGCACCTTACATCAGCGCATATTAATGAAAATCCAATATGAAAATACGGTTATTTGGCAACCATGCCTGTTTAGCCATATGGCCGGCGCTGATGTTAGGAGCCCTTATGGCGAGTTCGCAAAGCGCCAGGGGATTATCCATTTCGCGTTCGCTGAATCCAGAAAGTTGAGCTGTAAACTATAAGCTTTAAGCCGTTTAGCTCTCAATCCGATAGGAATGCTCGAATTCGGCATTCAGGGAAGCCATGGCGCTGCAGTATTTTTTTTCTGAAAGCGCGATGGCCTGTTCCACGGCTTTGGGCTTGATGTCTTTGCCGTATAAAATATACGCGATGGTAATTTTTGTATAGCGCCTTGGATTATCCTCGGCCTGTTCTCCGGTAATCATGATCTCAAACCGGGACAGATGCACGCGCTTTTTTTTCAGAATGACAACGATATCGATGGCCGTACATCCGGCGACCCCCATCAGGACCAGCTGCATTGGGCTGGCACCGCTGGCGCCGTCACTGCTGTCCAGGATAACCGCCGGTCCCTCACCTGCCCTTGCCACGAACTGTAATCCATCCATCCACTTCAGATGTGCTTGAACCGTCATGTGAAACTCCTTTAAGATGATGTGTTTTTGACTTTACTGCGCAATAATAGTATGCATAGGGTCAATTATCAATGATATGATGCAGGTATAAGCTGCATTTTAAGCTGTAATCCTGAGCTATAAGCTGTAAGCTGCTAAAGCTTACGGCTTATAGCTTATAGCTAAAAAGGTTACCATGACCCGATTCACATATTTATTGCTGTTGTCCATACTCCTGCTGGTTTTCTCCTGCGGCGGCGGTTCCGTTAAAAAAGATCCGGCACCCTTGCATCCGGCCATGAAACAGCTCCAAAAAGGCCTTGCCTGGTATCAGCGGGGTTGTTTCCAGCAGTCCCTGGAGGCTTTTACAATAGCTCACGAACTGTTTACGGCGTCAGATCGCCTGCCAGGTGTCGCCATGAGTCTGAATAACATCGGCAATGTCTATAGATATATCGGCGACTCCCAAAGCGCGCTGCTTTTTTTTCAGGAAGCATATGAAATTTATTCCCGGCTCGACAACCTGGAAGGTGTGATTCAGGCACTTTCCAACCAGGCAGCCATCCATATCCAGGACGATCGCCTCGATGAAGCTGCTGCAGTGATTCAAACCACTGAAGAACTGGCAGAATCTTCCGGAAAAGTTCTGGCGCATGTCCTGAATAACAAAGGCATTTTGCTCACCAGACAACACCGGTATGATGAGGCTGAAACAACTCTGATGCAGGCTCTCGAAACCACAACACCTGAAAATATCCACGCTTACGCCACCGTCTGCAGCTCTCTCGGAAATCTTATGTTTGAAAAAGCCGACTATGACAAGGCCCTGGCGTTTTACGAGAAAGCCCTCTTCTACGATCGACAATCCGAATTTCATCCCGGTCTTGCAGACAACCTGAATGCCGTCGGCAAGGTGTATCTCCAGCAGGAAAAATATGACCAGGCAGTTGCCTACTTTCAGCGCAGCATTAAAATTTATGCCCTTTTCGGTAACAGTGAACAGGTGTCCCGCATCATGAATATCCTGGAAGAGACCGCGACGCGCTCCAATACGGATGTAACCCTTACCCGCTATTTTGTCGACAAATGGTCAAAGGGTGAAATACTTGAACATCCCTGCCAATAGCGGTATCGAGAGGGTCCAAGGGTCGGAGGGTGATACAAGGGTTCGAGGGTAGTTGAAAGCAATCAGTCAAAGAAAATATCGAATATTGAACAAGAAATTTCGAACCGCAGAAGTAAAATAAAACACTTCGAAATTTGATATTTCTTGTTCGACATTCTGCGGTTCATGCCTCTCACCCGACGCCTTGTATGCTGGGACGCCAGGATGCTTGGAAGCTGGGATGCTGCCGTCCGCTGAAAGCTGTCAGCCACCCTCAAACCCTTGTATCACCCTCCAACCCTTCAAATAGATCCCCCTCCCCCCGGTCACCATGCAACAGCTCCAGCAGGCGCTTGAGGAGCGGCGGTGCCGGCGGTCGTAATCTGGGGTGCATCGCCAGATCGTCTTTCCATGAAAAATCGACTGCTTCGAACATTTCCGGGATAAGGTTTTTCCCGTCTCTGCCATAGGTCTTTTGGGGATAGTATTCCACGAATTGCATGCGGCTGGGCGCCACATGAAACTGTTGACTGACCATTGTGGCAATATGGCTCGAGCAACTCCTCACCGACATCTTGCTCTCCGGGTGGTCGCTAGCGATGACGACGATGGGTTTGAGATGCACCAGGCCGTCTGTTTGATCTCTACTCAAATCATATATTTTCAACCGGCATTTTCCGCTGGCAAGTTTGAGCTTGCCCCCAAATCCTTTCCAGTTGAAAATATCATCGTAAATAAGCATGATAACCTCACATGCGGGTCATGGCACCATAGATGCGTAACAGCTTGTCCGGAAGTTCTTTGATATCCGATATCAGACTATGCTGAAATTTTCCATACAAAGCATCCAGGTTGGGATTGCCGGCCATGTTGACCACAATGGCCTTGAAATAGATATGCCTTGCATGCGCTTCAAAAACGGCTTTGCGCGTGTCTGCCACGGCATACCCTTGCTTGTATCCGACATCGTTGGGAAAACCATCCGTGAGGGTCAGCAGCAATCGTACCCTGGCCGGCATTTTCTCCAGCGCTTGCGTGGCATGACGTATGGCCGCACCCATCCGGGTGCTCCGCATGGGTTCTACCGCATTGATACGCCGGTGAACCCCACCATCAAGTCCATCGGAAAAATCTTTTATTCTTAGATAATCAACACCGAATCGACCGGCACCAGAAAACCCGGCCACGGCAAATCGATCACCTGCCACATTCAGGGCCTCTGAAAGCAACACCACAGCCTCCTTTTCAATGTCAAGAATCCTGGAAGAAGACCCGGATGCAAGATTTGCCGTAGATTTCGAAAGATCCACCAGGACCAGTACGGCCACATCTCTCTGACGCTTGTCACGTTTGATATATAACCGGTCCGAGGGAATCCAGCCGGTCTTGCGGTCTACAGCAAAATCAAGAAGCGCCCGATAATCGAACTGATCTCCCTCGATCCATGGTCGCATCATGGACAACCCTTCGGGTTTCAACTGTTCAAAGGCACGTCGCATGTGTTGAACCAACCCGTGGTAGCGGTCCAGTGTGGCAGGGTAGAAATCTCCATCCACACCATCGACCTTGCGGTCGGTAACCCGAACATGACCCGTGAGGTAATCCCCCAGATGATTGTCCCATTCATGGTAGGCAATAACATCTGCATAAGGATCCGTCTCAAGGGCATCAACTTCCTGGATAACTTCGCATACGTCTGAAAAGTCGAAGCAGGACAAATCGATCTGCCCGCTGTCTGAAAGTGCCTCTCCCGATTCGCCATGGGGTTGCCAATCGACAATCAGGCGCGGGATGTCGTTGGGGGACAGTATTCCATTATTTTCAGCCAGTTTTTTGCGAACATCCATCCGATATACACGCAAACCCTTTTCGCGCAATTTTGATTGAATCGACACGGCCACTCTATCCACCCGGGTATCCATATGAAAACGATAATTCGGTTTGAAACCTCTTCCAAACGGCGTGTTCACTGCCCGCCGGTCACCTCGATTGCTTTTTGAAAGGGTCTCTCCCGCCAGGGCTCGAACAACAGGTTCATAGGTCAAAAACAGAATACGCCCGCAGGTTTCCACTGCAGGGTTCTTCGCTATTTCCGTTTCAGCCAACTCCCGGATCTTCCGGATCCCGGCCATGGTTTTCGGGTCCTGACCGGTCAGCGCTTCCGTAGACATCCCCAGGGCGATGCCGGCGTAAAGAAAGTTCAGAACGTGCCGCTCTCTCATCTCCTGAAAAATTCGCAGCATCTCCTGCTGCATGACGGGCAGGGTCTGGTTGACAATACCGGGATACTGCTGCATGAGGCACCAGCGGATACGCCCGTGTTCATATATGAGGAACAGATCGGCTGCCAGTTTCCGACAGTCAAACAAACATAAGAACCGCTCGAGTTCGGAGTTGCCTGCCATCGTAAACAGCATCGCTCTCCTGCTTTCGATCTGCTCCCCTGTTTCCAGAAGGGCACCTGCTCGCTCCAGGGCCTTTTCAGCATCAAAATCATACGTCCCGAACTCGAGCATGGCTGATTCGAGTTTGGCCAAGCCCTTGTAGAGGTCCTGGTTCTTTTTCCTGGTGCTGAAAATATCGATTTCTTGTGGCAGATAAATGGCCTGTTCATCAGAGAATACTTTCACGGTGCTGGTTTCGCCCGATTTGTCGGACACACAAAACGCCTCGTTTGGCCCTGATGGCGATAGGCTGACCGGTTCGGGTTCTGACATAACGTGAAAGTTTCCGCTGGATTTGAGACAGGGGTACCGCCACCTGCATTGTCCGGCAGGTTTCAAGAGACACCCTGGATTCAAGAGACAGGAAGCGGCACCCCCGCTCTCTGCTTCGACCATATCTTTCCAGACCCATGGAAATAAACCTGTCAAGCGCCTTCTCATGCAGAAGATTCAATCCCTTTTTCAATCCCTTGATGAAACATTCCGCCGCTGACAAGTCCATCTGTATGATCCGGGACAAGGCAGCCATCTGCCAGATACGCTTCAGCGGCGGCATGGCGCCGACAGCCCTTGGAATCGTATATGTCATCTGGAGACTCTGCTGATAGCTTAACTCCCGGTCGTAGGCATGACAGAGGAGCTCGAGATACACCCGTCCGCCGCCGACATCCCCAGCTTCCAGCAATCGTGACAATCCTTCCAGAGGACCTTTCAGGGTATAGGTCCCCTGGCGGCGCATGACCCGGCAGGTTGTCATAAAACCATCGAGCAGATCCTGGTCGTCACTCAATAAAACAGACACCAGGTGGGTTGCCATGATTTTTCCCACAGTCGGCCCATTGCCGCCGGCTTTTCTGACAACCGACTGGAAGGTCTTTATGCCCCGATTGCGGCCTGCCAGAAGCTGCGCATATCCACGACCCACTGCCCTTCCAAAAGCAATTTCCTGAGAAAGTGCCCAAAGGGTTTCCTTCACAAGCAACGCCAGCTCATTTCGCTGAACAGGGGTAACGGCGGTATCGAGTATGGTTTTAACTTCTGTTGCAAGGTCTGGATCAGCGACGGCTAAACAGGACAGGGGATGATCCTCATGACACATCAAAAATGTCCTCTATCAGTTCTGCAAGTGTCTCTTGCAGTCTTTCATCGTCGGAAAGCGGGAGGCAAATGGCCACCCTGCAGGCTTCTTTGGCTGAAATGCCGTTTTGGATCAACTGGGCAGCATAAATCAGCAAACGGCTGCTGGCACCTTCCGTCAAACCATACTCTCTGATATTGCGAACCTTCTCGGCAAACAACACCAGCCGGCGTGCCGTAGCATCATCCACCTTGCCTTCATGGGATACGATTTGGATTTCCTTTTCAGAAGGGGCATAATCGAACGACAGGGAAATAAATCTCTGGCGGGTGCTTTGCTTGAGGTCCTTTAATACGGATTGGTAGCCTGGGTTATAGGAGACCACCAGCATAAAGTCCGGATGGGCGGACAGGATCTCTCCTTTCTTGTCAATGGTCAATATCCGGCGATCATCACTCAAGGGGTGGATAACCACCGTGGTGTCTTTCCTGGCCTCGACGATTTCATCGAGGTAGCAGATGGCGCCTGCACGAACCGCACTTGTCAGGGGCCCATCCATCCAGATTGTTTCATCATTTTTTAACAGATAACGGCCGATAAGATCCGAAGCAAAAAGATCCTCATGACACGGGATGGTAATCAAGGGACGTTTTAATTGATATGCCATGTACTCCACAAACCTTGTCTTACCGCAACCGGTCGGCCCTTTCAGCATTACCGGGAGTTTTTCCTTGAATGCGGCCTTAAACACCGTCACCTCGTTTCCCAGCGGCATGTAGTAGGGCTCCGATTCGATGAAACGTTTATCTATTCCGATTTGGGACAAAGACGCCACGACTCCCCCTCCATTTCAATCTTAGATTGACATCTATCGCATAATTGTTATGGTTCTGGCCTTGTAAGCACTACCGAAAAAATTGAAACGCTCTTTTTAGAAGCCATCTCAAAAATAGGATTTTGGTTCAAAGTCAAGGCGGATCCAAGTTTCAACCCGCAGGCATACTCAAGTATGTTGAGGACTTGAAACGAGGACCCAACGCAGGATTTGGGCCAAAAGACATTTTAGAGATAGCTTCTATAATAACCTGATTAGGAATTACAGACAACAGCAATATGATTCAACATCTCAAGCTCGGTCAAAAAGAATTTCTGATAGTCGGGACAGCTCATGTCTCCAAAGAGAGCACCGATCTCGTCAAGGCTACCATCGAGGAGGAAAAGCCCGACACGGTCTGTGTTGAATTATGCGATTCCCGCTTCCAGTCAATCCGCCATAAAAACCGATGGCAGGATATGAACATTATCAAGGTTATCAAAGAGAAAAAAACCTTCCTTCTGCTTTCAAACCTTCTACTGGCGTCTTTCCAGAAACGGATTGCAGACAAGCTGGATATCCAACCGGGTGCGGAGATGATTCAGGCCATTGACAGTGCCGACGCCATTGAGGCAAACATCATACTGGCTGATCGGGATATTCGGATAACGCTTTCCAGAATCTGGCGGGTGACCGGGTTGTGGAGCAAACTGAAAATTATTTTCCAGTTGGCTTTGTCACTGGGGAACGTGGATGAAATAACCGAGCAAGACATCGAAAAAATGAAGCAGGAAGATATGCTTCAATCCTTGCTTTCCGAAGTTGAAAAGTCACTGCCGGTTCTCAGGGAAATTCTGATCGATGAAAGAGACCGGTATCTGGCCCAGAAAATAAAGATGTCTCCAGGAAACAAAATTGTAGCCGTGGTGGGTGCAGGGCACGTTCCCGGTATTTTAAAATATTGGGAGGAAGAGATCGACACGTCGGCACTCGAGGAAATTCCGCCTAAAGGAAAACTGAGCGGCGTATTGAAATGGCTCTTGCCGTCCCTGATCCTGGCCCTTTTCATTTTCGGATTTATCTATGGCGGATTCGGCACCGGAACCGACATGCTCACCTGGTGGGTTATGGCAAACGGTATATTGGCAGGACTGGGGGCCACCCTGGCACTTGCACACCCCCTGACGATCCTGTCCGCCGTTCTTGCCGCTCCTCTGACGTCGCTTAACCCGCTCATTGCAGCCGGCTGGGTTTCCGGGCTCGTGGAAGCCTTCGCAAGCCGACCCAAAGTCCGCGACATGGAACGCCTGCCAAAGGACATTATGACCATCAAGGGTTTCTGGAAAAATAAATTGACCCGTATCCTGCTGGTGGTGGTGTTTACCAACCTGGGAAGCACCATCGGCACACTGGTGGCCATCCCCCTGATGCTGAAGTTGCTTTAACTGACAGGCTATTAGGCTATAGGCTGTAGGCAGCTAACAGCCTAATAGTCTAACAGTCTACAGCCTATTGCCTGGGAAGTACCCTCACAACCGTTCGTTGAATAGTTTTTCCGTTCTTTAGATGATGGATTACCTGTTCTGTCTTGAGTCGTCCCTCTGCCGCATATTGAATGCATTTTGGATAAAGTCGCCACTCTTCCGCCAGACCTTTCTTTCGAATGGCATCGAGATCATCTGTTTCCGCGATCTCAAAGAATGCTTGACCAATAATGGGACCCGTATCTTCCCCGTAGTCGACAAAATGGACTGTACAACCACCCACCTTACAGCCATATCGAAATGTATCGCCGTACCCATCCACACCCGGAAAAGCCGGCAACAGGGCCGGATGAATATTCATGATGCGTCGGGATTCCGGGGGGTCATTGATCCTGTCGATGAAATAGGGTGTCAGTGTCCGCATAAATCCCGCCAACACCAGCAGATCGAAGGCGTACAATGCCAGATGCTCTAGAAGCCTGACTTCCGCCGGTATCCGGGTCTGCAAAAATTCGCTGAGGCTTTTGGAATCCTGGTGCTGTTTCGTGGCCATCATCGTTGAAAAAACATGGTCCATATCCAGGTCTTGGGGGTATCGAGCCTGTGATGAATCTGCTTTGATCTTTCGTGCAATAGCATCATAATCGACTGTAAAACAAGGGATTCCATGCTGTCTCGCCCTGTCCAGGCCGGACGCCGCCGGGTTGTCCGACCCCACAAAAACAACCCTCCCATGGATGCTGCCGGATTCGCAGGCATCCATGATGGCCTGCAGGTTGGAACCACCGCCGGATATCAGTGCACCGATTTTGATTTTTTTTCTCATGACATTCTCCAGGAGTGGAGGATTTTCAGAATAAATATTACATATAACAACCATAGCAGGATAAACAACCTATTTGATAATCCGGCCCCTCTCTGAATCGGGGCCATTTTAAGACTGCCCTCCTTTTTCCATGGCCTGTTCCGGGTTGTAGGTTGACATTGGGAAGACGACTTATTATATTTCATAGATTCATCTGACTTTTATGATAGAAAGGAACCGTTAACATGACTGAAGGAATTTTAGAAGTAGAAGACAGTAGTTTTGATACCGATGTGCTGGCAGCCGACAAGCCGGTCCTGGTCGATTTCTGGGCACCCTGGTGTGGCCCCTGCAAAGCCATCGGCCCTATCGTTGAGGAACTTTCGAAAACATTTGGTGACCAGGTCGTCTTTGCAAAATGCAATGTAGACAACAATCCCATAACCCCTAGCAAGTACGGCATTAAGGCCATACCTACGCTCATTTTTTTCAAGGGAGGAAGCGTGGTGGATCAGATTACCGGTATGGTCGCCAAATCCAAGCTTGAAGAAGCCATCAACAAGGTGCTGTAGTGACCCAATCCGATGAAGAAAACGGCATTTCTGCTGATACTCATTGCCTGTTTGTCGTTTGCCGCCTGCTCTGCCAGGGATCCGGATATCGATAAACCAGCGCATGAGCTTGCAAAGAACGGCATGGACGAGTTTGCGGAGAAAGATTACCGAAAATCCATCGTATATTTTGAAAAACTTCGTGACTGGTATCCCTTCAGTAAATTTGCAAAGCTTGCCGAATTGAAAATCGCGGATGCGCATTACCGGCTCAAAGAGTACGATGATGCCATTTTTGCCTACGAAGAATTTGAACAGCTTCACCCTAACAATGAGGCCATACCCTATGTTATTCAACAGATCGGAAATTGTTATTTCGAACAACTGGATACCGTAGACCGTGACCAGACACCGGCATTAAAGGCCATCGAATCATACGAACGGCTGATTAAAAATCACCCCGACGACCCGCATTCCAAAGACGTCCAGGAAAAAATCAGGATATGCCAAAAGAGCCTCGCCGAAAATGAGTTCTATATCGGCAACTTCTACTACCGGACAAAGCATTATAGGTCGGCATTGACCCGTTTTCAATCGGTCGTCTCCACAGGGGAGGAATTTCCCGAACTTCAGGCCAAGGCTATCGCCTTCATCAAGCTGTGTGAAGCCGCAATGATGGATAAAGATCAAAACTGAGAACCCGACAAAAAATGGTAAAAAGACTTTACATGCAGACCATCTTGGTGTAATAATGTAGAGTTCAAATATCGTTCGTCATCAAGTGACAAGGAGATACCAAGATGTCAAGAATTTGTGAAATATGCGGAAAAAAGCCCCTGGTAGGTAACAATGTAAGCCATGCACATAATGTAACCAAGAGAAGATTCAATCCTAATCTGCAAACTGTTCGTACATTGGACAAGGGACAGGCCAAAAGAATGGTTGTATGCGCCAACTGTATTAAATCAGGCCGTGTTGTCAAAGCACCCTAACCTAATCTTTTAACACTCTGGACATACTTAATTTTTTTGAGATCCGACAGGACTTTTTCCAGATGATCGGTGCTCACGATTCCGAGCGTCAGCACAGAATCGACGGTCTGGTCGTCTTTGGTCTGGGTATTCAGGCTGAGAATATTTGCATCGTTCTTACTGATAGCCGCTGCCATATCCGCCAGCAAACCGACCCTGTCCAGAGAATTGATCCGTATCCTGACCGGATAACTTTCCCGCGTATCCAGGCTCCATTCCACATCGATTCGCCGTTCGGGGCTCATTTTCAGCGCATTAACACAGTTGGTTCGATGAATTGTCACACCGTAACCACGGGTAATGTAGCCGGTAATGACGTCCCCGGGAACCGGCTGGCAGCACTTCCCGAACTTAACCAACATATCGTCGACACCCTTGACCACGACGCCGACGGTTGGTTTCCGCTTTCTGACACGACTGACAATCTTGTTGAACAGTGATTCATCGGCGTCAAAGGTTTCCGTCTTTAACGCCAGTCTCCGTGCGATTTGAACAGGTGTGGTTTTCCCGTAACCGACACTTGCAATCAGATCGTCTACGGTCTTGAATCCGAAATGGGATACGATTTCACGCATCTCCTCTGTCTTGAGCAGTGCGTTGAAATTGAGCTTGTGCTTTCGAAATGTTTTTTCACACATTTCTCTGCCAAGAGACAGACTGCGCTCCTTTTCCTGGACTTTGATCCACTGCCGTATCCGGGAGCGTGCCTTGACCGTCTTGACGAAATTCAGCCAATCCTTACTTGGATGGCTCCCTTTGGAAGTGATGATTTCGACAATATTTCCGGTCTGCATCTCAAATTTCAGCGGTACCATCCGGCCGTTCACCTTGGCGCCCGTACATTGATTTCCAACTTCGCTGTGAATCATATAGGCAAAGTCAATGGGCGTCGCGCCTTTCGGCAAAGATTTGATCTCCCCCTGGGGCGTAAACACGTACACTTCATCCGGGAACAAATCGATCCGGACATTTTCCAGAAATTCCTGCGGATCCAGAAACTCGGCCTGATTTTCCACCAGATTTTGAATCCAGGCAAATTTTTCACTGGCCTGGTTATCCACCCGCTTGCCTTCTTTATAGCCCCAGTGTGCCGCAATACCGGATTTGGCAACCTGATCCATTTCCCGCGTCCGAATCTGGATTTCGATGCGTTCCCCATAAGGGCCGACAACCGTGGTGTGAAGTGACTGGTACATATTCGCCTTGGGAACCCCGATATAATCTTTGAATTTTTTTGCAATCGGCTTCCACAACGAATGGACGAGACCCAAAGCCTCATAGCACTTTGGTATGGTTTCCAATATAATTCGAAAGGCAATGATGTCGTAGACTTCTTCAAAATTGAGATTCTGCTGAACCATTTTTTGATGGATGCTGGAAATATGCTTGTGACGACCGAGAACCTCACTCACCAGTCCACTGTCATCCATTTTCTTCTTGATGTAACTTTTCACCTCTTCGATATATTTTTCCCGTTCCGCAATGTCCTTGTTTATGAAACGATCAATACGCTCATACTCTTCCGGTTGAAGATAGCGGAAGGACATGTCTTCCAGTTCATTTTTTATCCAGTAGATCCCCAGACGTGCCGATATGGGTGCGTAAATATCCATGGTTTCCTTGGCAATGGCTTTACGCTTGTTCTCTTTATGAAACTGAAGGGTTTTCATGTTGTGCAGACGGTCGGCCAGTTTGATCAGAATCACCCGGATATCATCCGCCATGGCCAGAAGCATTTTTCGGATACTCTCTGCCTGACGGGCCGCACTGCTGTTGAAAGGAAGTTTGCTTAACTTGGTAACGCCGGAAACAATGTGCTTTATCTCGGAGCCGAAGATATCTTCAATCTCTTCAGGGGTTGCTTTGGTATCTTCGATGACATCATGGAGTAGACCGGCGGCGATACTCTCTTCATCGAGTTTCATCTCCGATAAGATTGCGGCAACTTCGAGGGGATGAGACAGATACGGCTCTCCCGACAATCGCATCTGGCCCAGATGAACCCTGGCAGAGTATACATAAGCGCGTTCGATAATATCGACGTTTGCGCCTGGATTGTATTCCATCACCCTGTCAACGATATCATTGATTCTGATCATGTTGGAATCATATACTCCGTAACGATTCAGGTTGCTTAGACTGTAGACTATCAGACTTTAGGGTTGCAAATGGATCACGGTCGAGCGTCCGGGATCTTTTCTGCCTCCACCCCTATCATGTTTTAGCTATCTACCCGAGTATTTCACAAAGAGAGGTTGTTGCAGCCGCAAGGCGTCGGACCATGAAGCTGTAGTCGTCTACCGCGAATGGTCCGCAACACAGCGGATGCGGCAAGATCGCTCCGTGAAATACTCGGGTTAGTAGGCTTTAGCAAATACCACCTCCGCTGTCGCCGGCTTTCCACAACATATACAGACACCATTGACAGGCGCTCCATCAAAAGGAATACAGCGTATGGAAACACTCAGATCTTCTTTGATTTTCAACTCACAGGCTTCGTCGCCGCACCATGGCGATACGGCAAACCCGCCATGAATTTCCGGCTTTTCCAGATTCTTTGGTGTAAAATAGTCATAAAAAAGATCTCTTTGTCCGATATTTTCGGTATTTGCCTGCCTAAAAGCGACGGCCCGGTTAAAAAGCGTTGCCTGGATGTCGTCCAGCGTCTTGGTAAATTCGGCTACAAACGTGTCCCTGTTGATGGACACCTTCTCCTTGTGGTGCCGGTCCCGCCGTCCCACAAAAACCGAATTCTCGGCAATGTCCCGGGGTCCGATCTCTATGCGAATGGGAATCCCTTTCTTGATCCAGTCCCAGCCTCTGGCACCCCCGATATCTCTGTCGTCAATCTCGATATTCAGCAAGCGACGATGGTATGTCTGCTCCCGTAATTCGGCTGCCAGTTGCTCCACAAAAGGCATGACCTTCGCACGATCGTCAGGTTTTCGGATAATGGGAATAATGACGGCATGCGCAGAGGCCACCCTGGGAGGCAAAATGATGCCGTCATCGTCACCGTGAGCCATGATAAGTCCACCCACCAGACGGGTCGAAGTCCCCCAGGATGTTGTCCAGGCATAGGCTTCGTTTTCGTCCGCCGTCTGGAATTTGATATTGGATGCCCGGGCAAAATTCTGTCCCAGGAAATGAGATGTCCCGGCCTGAAGCGCCTTTCTGTCCTGCATCATGGCTTCGATGCACAATGTGTCAACGGCGCCCGGAAATCTTTCGGCCGGCGATTTTCGCCCTTTCAGCACCGGAATCGCCAGATAGTCTTCAACACATCTGGCATAAACATCGAGCATCATCCGGGTTCGCTCTTGCGCTTCTTCCTTGGTGGCATGTGCGGTGTGTCCTTCCTGCCACAGGAATTCACTCGTTCTTAAAAATATTCGCGTCCGCATCTCCCACCGGACCACATTGGCCCATTGATTGATGAGCAGCGGCAGGTCCCGGTAACTGTTGATCCACCGGGAAAAAGAATCGCCGATAATCGTTTCCGAGGTGGGTCGTACCACCAAAGGTTCACTCAGCCGGCCAGCCGGTACCAGGGTCCCGTCAGCTTTCTTTTCCAGCCGATGATGCGTGACCACCGCGCATTCCTTGGCAAAACCCTCCACGTGTTCGGCCTCTTTTTCCAAAAAACTGATGGGAATGAACAAGGGGAAATAGGCATTCCGCACCCCTGTCGCTTTGAACAGATCGTCCATTTCGCGCACAATGTTCTCCCACAGGGCATATCCCCAGGGTTTGATGACCATACATCCTCTAACGGATGATTTTTCCGCCATTTCCGATGCCCTGACAACCTGCTGGTACCATTCAGGATAATCTTCGACGCGTGTAGGTGTTATGGCTGTTTTTACCTTTTTTCCCATCTTGATCCTTTCACAACTCTAATCTTTATGCATCTTATCACGAAACGTATTCAAATGCGCGTTTTCATATTCGTCAGTATCCGATCTCCGTCAGGAGAACATCCAAGAGTTTGTCCTGGGAAAATGTTTTCACGACCTTCCCTCTCTTGAAAAGAACCCCGCGGTCATCACCACCTGCAATCCCGACATCGGCTTCTTTGGCTTCACCGGGACCGTTGACCACACAACCCATGACAGCGATTTTAATGGGTGCGATATGGTTTACGGTAGCTCTTTCCAGTTCATCAACGATATGAAACAGGTCGATATTACATCTCCCACATGTGGGACAGGATATAATGTCAGGTCCCCTTTGTCGAATATTCAGTGCCTTGAGGATTTCAAAGGCTGCGCGCACCTCATCCACCGGATCCCGTGTCAAGGACACGCGGATGGTATCTCCAATGCCTTCGGCCAACAAGGTCCCAATACCAATGGCGGATTTGACGAGCCCCGGGAACAACCCCCCGGCCTCTGTGACCCCCACATGGACCGGAAAATCACTTTTCAAGGAAAAAAGCCTGCAGGCTTCGATGGTGCGTCCCACATCCGATGCCTTGAGGGAGACCTTCATGTTGTCAAACCCAAATGACCCTATTATATCCAGCTGCCGCAGGGCGCTTTCTACCATTGCCGCGGCTGTGGGGGCCTGGTATTTTTTTAAGAGTTCTTTTTCGATGGAACCCGAATTTACCCCGACCCTTATGGAAATGCCGTGATCCCCGGCACAATCGATCACCGCCTTAATTTTTGCTTTACCCCCGATGTTGCCGGGATTGATTCTGAGCGCATCGGCACCGGACCTGGCGGCCGCGATTGCCAGACGGTAACTGAAATGGATATCTGCAATGAGTGGTATGGCGACCTGTTGCTTGATGGCTGCAATGGCCCCGGCAGAGGCTTCATCAGGGACGGCAACCCGTACAATTTCACAACCGGCATCCTGCAGCCGAATGATCTGGGAAACCGTACTGTCGACATCCGCTGTAAATGTGTTGGTCATAGACTGCACAGCAATGGGAGCCCCACCGCCTATGGGGACATTGCCGACATAAATTTGACGGGTTCTTTTCCTGTTTATTTCAAAGGGCATTCTATTGGATTTTCACCTATTGTTGGATTGCTGGAATAAGACCATGTTGAAAAAGGTTATAAAATATCAAACCAGTGAAAAAAATTCAAGAAAAATAGGATGTTTCCAGGATATTGTCTTTTCGGGATATTTCCATTATACTCGCTGGGTATTGAGTGGTTGTCGGGATTATTGCATATACTCGGAGAACGGTATTCTAAGTTGAAACGATTGCACCCATTTTTGATGTTTCCCATGATAGGTCTTCTGCTGATGGGAATTTCCTGCGAATTTGATATGTCTTCGTTCAAAACCGACACATCCCTTTTAAGGCAAATCATCGAGAAGGGTGAACTGACGGTTATTACCCGAAACAATGCCCATTGCTATTACTCATATCGCGACCAGGAGATGGGATTCGAACATGATCTGGCCAAAGCGTTTGCATCCTACCTGGGCGTGTCGCTCAACATACGAATCGCCGATAAATGGGAAGGCATGATTCCCAGTCTGCTAGATGGCACCGGCGATCTGATAGCCGCCAGCATGACCATTACACCAAAACGGAGCCGGGAGGTCTTGTTTTCAAACAGCTACATGGATATTCAGCAACATCTCATTGTTCATCGTGACAACCGCTCCATTCGAACCATTGAAGACCTTCCGGGCCGGACCATCCACATCCGCAGAGGAACTTCCTATCAGGAGCGTCTTGAAACCCTTGCAACCCAGATACCGAGCCTGACCATCGTGCTGCATGAGGATGTTCCCACAGAAGAACTCATTCGTCAGGTGGCTGAAAAAGAGATCGACATAACTGTTGCCGACAGCAATATCGCCCTGCTGAATCGCAGGTATTACCCCCAGGCAATAATGGGGCTGCCGATTGGTAAAAAGGAACAACTCGGGTGGGCTGTTAACCCGAAGGCCGGGAAACTGAGGGCGAGAATCAATCAGTTTTTCAAAATAATCAAGGAAAACGGGGTGTATGAGGAACTCCGCAAGCAATATTACGCAGAAGTGGAACGCTTCGATTACCTTGACATGAAAGCATACCATCGAAGACTGGCCACGAGACTGCCCAAATACCAGCCCATACTCATGGCTGCAGCAAGGGAGTTCGATTTCGACTGGCGTCTGATTGCAGCCCAAATGTACCAGGAATCACATTTCCGGCGGTATGCCCGCAGCCACGCCGGTGCCTACGGCTTGATGCAGTTGACGAAACGAACCGCTAAAAGTCTTGGGGTCACCGACATTACCGATCCTGAACAGAACATTTATGCCGGCGTCAAGCATCTCCGTAATTTGTTCAATTACTTTGATATCGAAAACGATTCAGACAGACAGCCCATTGCTCTGGCGGCTTACAATATCGGTCAGGGGCATGTCAGGGACGCACAAAAACTGGCCATTTCGCTGCGAATGGATCCAAAGAAATGGTCATCCCTTGAAAAAACACTGCCCTTGTTAAGGCAGCAAAAATACTATAAAAATGCAACCTATGGATACTGTGAAGGCCTGGAGCCGGTGACATATGTCAAACAGATCATGATCTATTACGACATTCTGAAGCGGCAGGCGATTGCCTATGACGATAGACACTAGAAGAGCAAGGGTCGAGGGTTGGAGGGGGATACAAGGGTTTGAGGATGGCTAGCGGCTGTGACGGACAGCAGCATCCCAACTCCAGTCCAAGCATCATAGATCCCAGCATACTCAGAAAATATCAACATCTGACACTATAGAAAAACATCCCTTAGGCCTTTAATCAAGAAGCCTGTCTCGTCATCGCTGATATTGAGGGGCGGAGAGATTCGTATGGTATGCCCGTGACTGTCATTTACGATAATGCCCAGATCAAGCAATTTTCTACAAAACATTATCGCGTTTTTATTTTCCACTTCAATGCCGATGAACAACCCTTTTCCCCTGACTTCCTTGATATGTTTCGATCGGACGGCTATTTCCATGATGCTCTGTTTTAGCTTCTCTCCTTGAACTTCTGATGCTTTCGCCAATTGCTCCTCTTGAAGCACTTCCAACGCCGATACACCTGCAACACAGGCAAGAGGATAACCGCCATATGTCGAACCATCAGATCCTTTATTAAATGCGATATCCATTAATTTTGTATTTGTTATAAATACAGACAAAGGAATGAGACCGCCTGACAATGCCTTCCCCAATATGAGACCATCCGGAACAATGTTTTCATGCTCGAAACAAAAGTTTTTCCCCGTACGCCCCAGACCGACCTGTATCTCGTCGAGCATCAGCAGCAGATCATTATCATCTGCAATTTCGCGAAGCCCTTGTAAAAATCCGGAGGGAGGTATTTTCATTCCCCCTTCTCCCTGCATGGGCTCCACCAGAATGCCGCAGGTATACTTGGTGATGGCTGCTTTCACGGCATCCAGATTGCCGAATTCAACCGATACGAATCCCGGTGTTAAAGGGCCGAAGCCGTCTCGATATTTGGACTGTGATGAAAAAGATATCACCGTAATCATTCGACCGTGAAAATTGTTATTGAAAACGATAATTTCCTGTTTTCCATCGGGTATATTCTTTATCTTCCAACCATAGTAACGCGCCATTTTGATGGCGGTTTCAACAGATTCCACGCCTCCGTTTTTCGGCATGACCTTATTGCCATTCGATCCGAAGCGCGGTCCCAACTGAGGAACAAACCCTGCTGTCTTGGATAGAAACAAAGCCAGAGGATCCGTATAAACAACATTTGAAATGACGGAGGCATAATTACCGGCAAGCGCCTTCATGATGGCATTGACCACCTTTGGGTGGTGGTGGCCGAGATTTGCTGCAGAATATGCAGCCAGGCAATCTAAATATTTTTTCCCGGTTATATCCGTAATCCAGCTGCCTTGAGCCGTTCTAACCACAACATCGAGCCGATTGTAATGATTTGCACCCGACGATCGCTCCAGGGCATACGTCTCCCCATCCGTTACATTTGAAAACCCACGCACAGGGGTATCAAATAACGTTATCGGCATGTTCAGCATGGCGGTTCCTCTCTGTCATCATTTTAGTTGCTATCTTGGTAGCAACTATCTCATAAATAAGATGGCTTGTCAAGAAATGTTCATGCATGCCAAACATGTAATATTGACCCGCAACAGAGAGCGAAGACGCCGTGAAGTTTGACACACCCCTGATTTTTATGTATCGTTCAAGGGTCGAGAGGTGAAAGAATGGTGGTCTCAAATCAATGTTGCCACCTAATCAGCAACAGTAGAAGGAGGGATGCATGGATATAGCGTCTATCTTAAGAGATTTTGCTTTTTCAAAATACGAATCATCCTGCTACTTGGCCCTCCTTGCAAAGCATCCATCGAATGGTTCTCAATTGAGCACCCTTTCAGGTATCGCCAGATCAAGAATTTATGATGTTCTGCGTGGACTCGCAAAAAAGAAGCTTGTTTTTGAGATCGAGAAAGGGCTGTATGTGCCATTGCCTTTTGAGGAATTAAAAAAACGCCTTCGGGGTCAATTCGAATCCAATCTTAAAATTCTGGATGATCAGCTTGATGCATTGGTTGAGCAGTCCGGTTTTGAGTATCTGTTTACCCTCAACGGCGTGGACGAAGTCATTACAAAAGCGACGGATATCATCAATTCCGCTACACAGGAACTCTACCTGCGTCTTTTCCCTGAGACATGGAGGCGTTTGAGAAAACATATCCAACGGGCTATTCATCGGGGAGTCGGTATCCGTTTTATATCCATGGGTCCCATGGACTTTGTATACGACATTCAGGTTTTTCATCCGGATGTCGAGCAAATCAAGAACCGACTCGGAGGTGAATCAATCGATATCATTGCCGATAAATCTGAAGCGATCGCCGGCATATTCGAAACAGACAATGTTCATCGTTCTCCCTTCATCTGGACCCGAAACCACTGGTTTGTCATCGCAAATCGGGATAGCCTTCGTCATGACTTTTATCATTATTTTTTAGACAAGCTGTATGAACGCGGGGAATCTCTTTCCACACGCGACAAACAGATCTATGCGTTTATCAAGACCGATGAATAGAACCCATCTAATGGATGGTATGAACCGCCGGCAACGGTTTGATAAAATTTTGCTTCAGGCTGTAGGTATAAGCACCCTGGGTCGGAATCATCAAAATATCACCCGGTTGGATATCTTTACCGAAATACATGTACCCCCAGATGTCATGGGGTGTGCACAGGGATCCGAGGATAAGGCACGGCTTTTCTTCAAGGGCGGGACGTGTAAGGTTCAGGATGGGAAAATAGTCGCTCTCAAAACGTTCCCATCCAACCGTGTTGGTGCCGGCATCGGTGATCACCAGGTCCGGGGCCTTTTTGTCGACTACCGAAAGAAGCAGGTGCACGGCATCGTTACAGATCCAGCGACCCGGCTCCAGACAAATCCGGCACGGGGCAACGTTGAAAAGATGTTTATGGATAGCCGCGCCGAGTTTTTCGGCAAATTCTTCAATGGGGGCCGCCGGCAACCGGTGATGGGAATCAATGGGACCCGCGGGTTGTCCCAGAGCCTCGCACACACGGCCCTCCACAGTGCCGGCCGGCTGCAGCCATTCACCCTGGGAGGGCCAGTAACCACCGCCAATATCGATAAATTCAAGCTGTGTTTTGAACGAAGGGGGCATCTGGGCTAGCGCTTTTCCGAGAGTACGGATAAAATCGATCTGCTTATGCGGAGAGAGGTTCCAGCTGGAATGGAACTGTAACCCGATCAATTTGACATGACGGCCTCGACCGGTCTGTTCCCAAAAATTCTGCAGGTCCGGAACGGGTATGCCGAACTTACGCCACAGGCCATCCGGATTGCTGTTCAGGCGTACCCCACAACGAATTTTTGTATTCAACTCCGCAGCAATATCCTCCAGCCTGCTCAATTCGCCAAAACTGTCCATGAGAATCACCACCCGATCGGCATGGGAAACTGCAAGCCGCAGCTCATTGGCTGTTTTCCCTGGACCGCTGAATATAATGTCCCGAGCGCCGAGTTCCAATGCCATCTTAAGTTCGACTCCGCTGGAAACGTCCAGGCCAAAACCGGCCGCTATCAGCGTTCCGGAAATATCGGGATGGTTATTGCTTTTGACGGCGTAATAGAATCCCACCGAGGGTAAAACCGCCTGAAAGGCCATTCTCAACTGTGTGGCCCTGGCCCTGAGAACCGACGCATCCTGTAGATATAAGGGCGCCGGGTGCTCGCTCAAAATCTGCAGATAGCGCTTCCGCCTATCAAAATAATACGCCACAAAGGCGGACAGTTCTTCTTTAGGCAGCAGGGGACTGCTCTGGGAGAGCACCGCCTGAAACGCCTGCTGCAAATCGGATGGTTGGGTTGTCATTGGTTTCTAGCTTATCTCCACGACCAGTTTTTCAAGCAACTCCCGGCATTGGGCTTGCGGCTCGCTGTGTCCGTCAGGGTGAAAGATGACATGCCCCAGAATCCAGGTATCATAGTCTTCCGGAGGCATTGTGATACGGTGTCCCGGTCTGTGTTTTAAATAAACTTCATCCACACGTTTGTCCTGCTGTAGTTGGCCGACATCGATTTTTTTCAGTGTGCCTCCAATGCCGGCATGAAGCCGCAACCCGATACAGGTGCCTGAATCAGCCTTTTTACTCAGCTGCAACGGCCGGCCCCGGGAAAAATCCAATAACAGTTTCAACACATCCAGGTTCCAGCACCGCCGCAAAAGAAACGGCAGGCAGTCGCCCCCGGGTCGCGGTGCCAACTCCAGCAAAACGATCTGGTCCTTATGAATGATAAAATCAAGCATGCAGACAGCCCTCACAAGCCCCAGGGCCTCAGCGCTAGCGGCAAGGGTTTGCATAAAGTCGTCTTCATCCATCGATGCCGGTAATTGCGCCGGCAGCAGATACCCCAGGGCCGTTCCGAAAGGCCCGCTGGAGGAAAGGATCTTACGGGTCAGCCGGATGACTTGCGCCTGTCCGTTTTCAAACAAAAAATCACAGCTGTACTCGTCACCGTCAACCAAGGCTTCGCCCAGTATCACAGGATCATCTGAAAAAAAAGATTTGTAAAGACGGTTTTCGCGCCGGCGTTGCAGCCCCTGCTGAATATCGCGAAAACGCTTTTCACAGGTCTGGACATCTCCGCAGCCAAAAATCAATTCACTTCCGCTGCCGCTAACCGGTTTGAGCACACAGGCACCGCCCAGTTCGCGGAAAAATTCAGCTGCTTCGGTTACGGATCCTATTTGTTTAACCCGTGGGGTGTGCAGGCCATGCTTTTGCCAAAGAATTTTGGAAAGGTATTTATCGCGGCAGTTTTTGACGGCCCGTACAGACGGATAGGATAAGGTATATTCCCGGGCAAGAACGGCAGCCAGCTCCATGGATTCACAATCAAAGCAAGCAATGCCATCCAGATTCAGGCCATACATGTGAAGGTGCTGTTGCAGCGAATGTCGTACCTGGTCATCATCGGACAGATTGCACAGGATTTCTTCAGCGGGCGCCGGGCAAGGTTCCTGAGCCCCGCAGCGTACCACCGGATCGGTCAAAAACAGGGCCTTCCCAGGACTGCTGTTCCGGATCCAATCGATGTAGTCCGGGGTTGTGCCAACCACCAGTACCCTTTTATTAGATTGCACAGGCGACCTGCAGGTCCTCAATGGCCTCCTGCCAGACAACTCCTGCAACCGGCAGATTGACGATCCTGTACAACGGTCGGGCGGTCAGGTGAAACCTGTTTTTCCAGTTGAACTCGCCGCACAGAAAGTCGACTTCCTTGAGACGCTGCTGACAGGCCCACTCGATATGATGAAAATTGATCAATTTGGCAACCCCCGGAAAATCCGGATGCGTACCCCCGGCCAGGACCGTATAGGACTGATTCCAGACAGCACCGACATCCACGGCTGCAATCTGGCCGCCGATAAGAACGGTTGTCACGCGTAGCATTTTGTTTGCCCGCAGCCAGGCCACCAGCTTCTCAAATGCCCTTAAAAATCGTATGTCATAGAAATAGGACGCTTCCTTGAAGCCATCCAGGTTCATACGAAACAGATGGGCCACATCATCGAAACAGTCATAACGATAAGATATGCCCGTGGCTGTCAGGCGGTTCAGTTCGCTGCGCATTTTCTTACGGGACTTACCTGAAAAAGACTGCATGTAGGTCTGAAAGGAATAATCATACTGCTGAGGGTGGAACAGATATCCGACCTCGTCAATGACAGCCGAGGAATCACTCGCCAGCCGCGGATCGTCGGTGAGATAGCGGACCTTGGCCATGGCCGGGATGTGGTGCACGAGAGCACTGAATACTTCTGGGTCATTGGAAAGAATTTTATTTTGCTCCAGCCAGGTTTTGCCATGCCACACTTCTCCCGGAAAATGCCCGAAACACTGCTGCTCGTCAATCCAGCTAAGGGCCAGCATACCACGAAATTCATGATTTTCGCTGGCAACGATAAAATAAGGTGCATGATTGAATTGTGATTGAAAACAGTTGCGCACCGGCCACAGGTCAAACAGGCATTCCTGTGGCCAATGACGCTGCCAGAGCCGCCTTGCCTCTTCAAGATCTTTACAGACATCAACGTTAAGCATCATGCATATCCTGATTCGACCTGCATATATGTTGCAGACCACCTTAAGTTTGTGTCAATACGGCACGCTAAAACCAAAACAAGCAGATTTTGTGCCACACCTAAAAAAAATCATAACTTATTTATATATTTATATATTCAGTGTTGCCAAAGTTATTTTAAGCGGCAGCCACAAGAAGAAAAAGTAAAATTTTACCGAATTATATTGATAATTGTATAAATATACCATAATCTAAGAATACTTGTGCCAAATCCCAGTACGGCAACCCGTCGATATCCGATTGAACTGACATCCTTATTGCTAAGAAGCGGCGCTGCCGTGCATCATACCATCGTTCCTATGTTTATAATCGGTATTATTTTACCGATAATGGAGGATCTTATGCTCATCCGTGTCGGCTTAAGTATTAAAAATAAAAGCATGCAAATCTATCTTGAGAAAGCCCTTTCATACTCCGATGCCAGGGTTGAATCCTTCGGCCACCTGCGCTCCGCCTGGCTGAAAGTGGTTCGCAGCGGGTGTGATGTCATTGTTATCAGTGAGGCACTCATCCCCCGCCCAACAGATAACGGTCTTGCAATTTTGAATGATCTGCCGGAAAACCCGACCACTGTCATTATCCATGAGAGCGATTCCGCCGAAGAACATGCCCAGTTGGCCGCTGCCGGTGCCGATGTGGTTCTTTTTGCAGGTATTTCCCAAAAAAGCATGCTGGAAGCCATTGAAGCCACATTGGAATCCCGGCGCCAATTCATCCGCATGAAGCGGTTTGACCGACGGGGCCTGGCCGAGCCTAAAATTGCCGACTTTGTTTCCGAAAGCCATGTCATGCAGATTTTCATGGAGGAGGTCCGTCAGGTAATCCCGAGTGACTCGCCTATTTTGCTGTTGGGGGAAACCGGTGTCGGCAAAGAGCATCTGGCCAAGGCCATCCATGCCGAAAGCCCACGCTCCGCCGGCCCCTTTATTTCGGTCAACATGGCGGGCATGCCTGAACAATTGCTTGAAAGTGAACTGTTCGGCCATGAGCAGGGCGCTTTCACCGGCGCTATTCGGTATCGGCGTGGTGCTTTTGAACTGGCCCACGGCGGCACCATCTTTTTGGATGAAATCGGTGATATGCCGCTGCACATGCAGGCCAAACTGTTGCGGGTGCTGCAAAACTATGAGATCAAGCCCTTGGGCGGAGAAAATCCGTTGGAGCTGGACGTGCGCGTCATTGCAGCAACCAACCAGAAGATCGAGGACGAAATCATACGGGGTAATTTCAGGCAGGATCTTTATTATCGTCTCAGTGTTTTGATGCAGACCATCCCGCCCCTGCGAGATCGCAGGGAAGACATCCCCACGCTGGTCAGACGTTTTATCGCATATTACCGCTATAAAATCGGGCGGGAGATCAATGGCATTTCCGAAAAGGCCCTTCAGGCGCTTTGCAGTTACGACTGGCCGGGCAACGTCCGCGAATTGATGAACGTCATCGAACGCGCCATACTGCTGTGTAAAACCGATGCCATCAGCATCGTGGAATTGCCTCATGTTTTTCAAGGCGGTGCCGCCACTCCAAACATGAGTTTGTCAGGTGTTCATTTTGAAAGCACTGCATGGACAGACAAGACTTTGCCCGAAGTACAAAAAGAGATCATGGATCAAATCGAAAAACGATATCTTGAACAGGTGCTGAAAAAGACACGGGGACGTGTCGATCAGGCTGCCCGGATTGCCGGCATCCATCCCAGAGGGTTGTTTGCCAAGATGAAGCGACTCGGCTTACGTAAAGAGGATTTCAAAAAGCTGGCCCCTGGCAATGCGGTTGCCGAATAGAATTCTCACAGGCCTTTGTTCAGGGTTGCATTTCAGCATTCAGGGATGTAGGCTGAGAAAATTTCTGCATGGCTAACATCGATTTATCCGGGGTCTTTTATGTATTCGCCATTACATTACCAAATTTCTGAATACGATTGTGTACCAACGGCCTTTATCAATGCCATAAGCTACCTTTTTAAACGAAATGAAATTCCCCCCATGGTCATCCGCCACATTTATCTGTACAGCCTGGATACCGTAGGTAAAAATGCAAGATTCGGTATCGGTGGCACCAGCAGATATGCAGTCAAATTGATAGGCAACTGGCTGACTTCCTATAAAATTAAAAAGTTTTCAGTCACCACAAAATTTCTTGAGGGAGACAAGGTACACTTGCGTAAAGGAAGCAGGATCTATTCCTGTCTCAAAGACGGCGGTATCGCCCTTTGCAATATTCTCTTGGGCAAGGGGGACCCGCATTACCTCATGATCATCAGGCACGAGGACGACTGGCTTTACTGTTTTGATCCCTATAAAAGAGCCTCCTTGCGCGGAATGGAAAACCATGTGTCTATGCTACCTTATGAAGAAGGTCGTTCCCCCAATTTAAAGATCAGGACCCAATGGATGGATCAGGAATCAAGAAAACGTTTTTGTCTGGGTCCTGTTGCCATTCGGGAATGCCTTTTGATGTGGAGAAAATAGCCCAATGGAACGTTGTTCACACCGCTCACCACTGGAAGATCGGTGTCGTAATCTTATGCTGTTTAGGGAAAAAATAACTGCGTGATGGTTCATGATCTGTTGGTGCTGTGCACGCCATCATGGGTCAGAAGGGGTGCATAGAGGGTGGGTCTACGATCCCTGAAAAGCCCCCATCCGCTTCTTTCTGCCGCCATGATATCCAGGTCTACCTCCGCTGAGACAACGGTTTCCGAAATACGGTCAGCCTGCTTCATCAATCTGGCCTTTATTATCGGTAATAAAGGAAGACCCGTAAAAGGTGATTGCAGAATCATCGATGCTCTCGGTTCCCACCCGGTTTGACACCACCATGGGCACCATATTTGCCGCAGCATGTCCCTGCATACAGGTTTGCCAGTGATCCCTGGAGTCATACTCCGGATTCTGCGGTTCGGAACCGATAGCGGTCGGGTAAAGGAGAATTTCAGCCCCCATGAGAGCCATGATCCTTGCGGCTTCAGGAAACCACTGATCCCAGCAGATGCCGATCCCAATGGTGCCGTAGCGGGTTCTCCAGACACGAAAGCCGGTGTCACCGGGGCTGAAATAAAATTTTTCCTGATACCCCGGTCCGTCCGGTATGTGTGATTTTCGATAGATGCCGAGGATAGCACCGTCTGCGTCAACAACTGCAACCGTGTTGTAATAGGCCTGATTCTTTTTTTCGAAAAAGCTGATGGGCAGCACAACCCCCAGCTGCCTGGCGAGTGCTGAAAAATGTCGCACCCCGGGGTTGCCCTGAATATCGGCGGCAAGACTGAAGAAATCTTGTTTCTGGGATTGACAAAAATAGAGCGTTTCAAAAAGCTCCTGAAGCAAAATGATCTGCGCCCCTTTCGAGGCAGCCTCCCGCACCAGCGTTTCAGCCTTGGCGATATTTTCATCCCGGTCCGTGCCGCACATCATCTGGGTGGCGGCAATGGTTACCTTTCGCATGGTTCGCTTCTGCTCCGTTGCAAGCCGCGTCAGTATCAGGCAACAGCGCCGGAACCTGCTGGGTGATACAATGGATATTCCCGCCGCCGAGTAAAATCTCGCGGGCCTGCACACCGACGACCTCCCGTTCGGGGAAAAGGGCTTGCAGCGATTGCCTGGCCGCCGCATCGTGGGGATCGTCAAAGAACGGCATGACGATGCCTCCATTGGCTATGTAGAAATTGATGTAGGATCCGGCCAGCCGGTCCCCGGGTTTCCTGGGTCGCGCGTTGTCACTGGAATCGAGGCCCTCACTTTCTGCCGCGGTCATAAAAAGAGGGCCTGGCTGATGAATTTTATGAATTGCAAGGTTTCTTCCACGGGCATCTTTTGCCCGGGATAAAAGATCGAATGCCTCTTCAGATATTTTTCGCTGGGGATCGTTGACATCGTCCGTCCATGTAAGTGCAACGACCCCCGGTCTTATGAAACAGCACAGATTGTCCACATGCCCGTCTGTTTCATCGAGGTAGACCCCTTGGGGAAGCCAGATGACTTTTTCCACGTTTAAAAAGGATTCCAGATAATCTTCAATCTGCCTCTTTGAAAGTTGTGGGTTCCGGTTGGCATTCAAAAGGCAGCTTTCGGTGGTAATGAGCGTTCCTTCCCCGTCCACGTGGATGGCACCGCCTTCCATGATGAATGGCGCCCGATATCGATCCCTGCCTTCCACTTCGAGTACCTTTTTGGCAACCCGGTCATCCTGGTCCCACGGAAAATAGAGCCCTTCTTCAAGCCCCCCCCAGGCGTTGAACTGCCAGTCAATACCACGGACCACACACGTCCTGTCGTTTACGACAAACGTGGGCCCCACATCCCGCATCCAGGCATCGTCGGAAGATATCTCCACGACCCGCACATGATCGGGCAACGCGAGACGGGCATTATCAAGCTGATGCCCTGACACCCCCACCGAGACCGGCTCGAAACGGGATATGGCCGCAGCGATCGCAGCAAATGCTTTTTGTGCGGGCCTGGCACCGAGCCGCCAGGTGTCTTCCCGCTCCGGCCAGAGCATCCAGCAGCCCTGGTGAGGCTCGAATTCACCCGGCATGCGAAAACCATCATCCCGTGGACGGCTGTTCAAGGTAATTGACATCTTGATCCATGATAAATACCCCCGTGCATACGCACGGGGGTGTTTATTTTAATGCGATTTTGCCCGTGTCCAGGCTTCATCCATGTAACGATTCTTTTTCCCAAGGTCCTTGGTAAAATGAAGCGTCTTCATGATGTCATCCGTGGGATAAATACCCGGGTTTGTCACGTCCTCCGGTGTAATGTAGGGCATGGATGCCGCATTGGGCGTGGCATACTGGTTGTAATTGGAAAGCTCGGCACCCACCTGCGGCTCGAGGATCCAGTTGATCCACTTGTGCGCTGCGTCGGAATTCGGCGCCTTGGCGGGAATGCACATGGAGTCAAACCAGATCTCGCTTCCTTCCTTGGGGATGATAAACGCCAGGGTATCCGGCTCCTCGGTGACCGACTGGATGGCATCTCCATTATAGACGATGGCGGCCGCAGCGGTTCCTGCAACCACATCGTTTTTCCCGCCCACGCCGGGTTTAAACCCCATACAGTCCTTCAGCTTTTTGGTCGTCACCAGCAGATCGGCAGCCGACTTGAGCTCCTTGGGATCGGTGCTGTTGAAATCGTATCCCTGATAAAGGAGTGCGATCCCCATCATCTCCCGGACCGAGTCAATCAGCCAGAAGGCGCCGGGCTTCTTTTTTGGATCGAACAGAATCGACCAGGACTGGGCGTCTTCGGGCTTGATCCGGTCTTTTCGATACATGAGCCCCACGGTGCCCCACTGCCATGCCACGGACCATTTGTTGCCTGGATCATAGGAGGTTTCCCGGAAAAGGGGCTTCAGGTTCTTTAGGTTCGGAATCTTGGCATGATCGAGGGGTTGAATCAGCTTCTGGTTGATCAACACCGGCATGATATAGTCCGACGGCACGATAATATCGTACTGGCTGACACCACCGGCCTGAAGCTTGGCCACCATCTCTTCATTGTTTTCGTAAATGTCGAGCCTGACTTTGATGCCTGTCGCTTCTTCGAAAGCGGCCGGCATGGCCTCTTCATCCATGTACTCAGACCAGATGAAAATCTTCAGTTCTTCAGCCACGGCCATGGCCGGAACCAGTAACGACAACACGATAAAAAACATAAATAATTTCCGCATCTCGCTCTCCTTTCTCTTGGTTAGTAACCCTTTGATACGATTTTTGGTTCTTCTCCCAACCTCCAAACAAAGCGCATATGGTTTTTGTTAAACCCTTGACAACTTGTTACCTTTAAACAACTCACTCGACCCCTGGACTCCTCGGACCCTCGAATCCTTCAGTGTTGTATCATCCTTTGCGTGAAATACGTTCGGTGCCGATAACGAGAACCACCGTAATGATCATGATGAGGGTCGACAAGGCATGAATCTGGGGGGTCACGCCCCGGCGAACGGCTGCAAAAATGTAGAGAGGCAGCGTCTGGGATTCAGGCCCGGCAGTAAAAAAGCTGATCACAAAATCATCCAGAGAAAGCGTGAAGGCCAGCATACCCCCGGCCACAATACCGGGCATCAACAGCGGTAGCATGATTCGTCGCAGGAGATACCAGTTGCTTGCAAACAGGTCACGAGCCGCCTCTTCAATTTCATGGCCGATGGCGATAAGCCGACTGCGAACCACAAGTGCAACAAATGCAACCTGAAAGGTGATATGCCCGATGATCATGTTCAGGAGCCCGGGTTCAAACATGGCGGAGAGTACCCGCAATATCCCGAAGGCGACCACGAGCGCTGCCGCCAGAATAATGTCCGGAATGACCACCGGAATATGTAAGATGATATCGAGAACATTGCTGGTTCTGCGGGTCCAGGGGAAGCGGTCCATGCCGATGGCCAGCACGGTTCCCAGAACCGTGGCCACGAGGGTCGATACCACTGCCAGCACCAGGGTGTTCCAGGCTGCTTCCAGAATCCATTCATTGCTGAAAAGTTTGACATACCAGTCCAGGGTGAACCCTTTCCAGACCAGACCACGCCGGGCTGAATTCACGGAAAAAACGGCAACACCCACCAAAGGGATGTAGAGAAAACCCATGGTGAGCAGCGCCAGAGAGGTAATGATGGGATGGGTTCGTTTCATATGATGTTCGATTTCCTTGCTCCTGCGCCGATAGATCTGGAGGCTGATCATGGTCAGCACCATGAGCCCCATGCTGATGGCTGCACCAAAAGGCCAGTCCCTGCTGGATCCGAACTGCTGCTGGATCAGGTTTCCAACCAGCATGTACTTGGCACCTCCCAGAAGATCCGGAACCACAAACATGCCCATGGCCGGGACAAAGGTCAGGATGACCCCCACGGACAATCCGGGCATCGTCTGGGGCAGAATGGCCTGGGTGAAAACCCGTATCCGTGATGCATACAGATCCTGGGCTGCTTCCACCAGGGACCAGTCGAGTTTTTCCACACTTGCGTACAGCGGCAGGGTGACAAAAGGTAAAAACATGGAAACCATACCGATATAGACCGCAAAGGCGTTGGGATAGAGAGGCGCCCCCTCACTGATAAATCCCAGCGCGGCGGCCAGCTTGGCAAAGGGGAGTTCCGGTGCCAGAATCAAAAACCAGGCATAGGTCCGGATGACCATGTTGGTCCAGAAGGGGATGATAACCAGTGTCAGCCACATGTAACGGCTTCTTTCTTCCCGTGCGGCAATAAAAAAGCACAGGGGATACGAAAGCAGGATGGATACCAGGGTCGTTACCAGAGCCACCACCACCGACCGCCACAGGATCAGCAGGTAATCGGATGTCCATCCAAACAGGCTGAAACCCATGAGCCGTTTGTAGTTTTCAACAGTGAACGTCCATTCCAGCTGACCATAGGCACCACGCGTGGCAAAGCTGACCACCACCAGAACCAATCCGGGCAGTACCAGAAAAACCAGGAGCCAGAGCATTCCGGTGGAAAGGAAAAGAAAACCCGCGTTTCAGGAGCTGCGCCTGGGTGGTCAGTTCTCCATACCATATGAGGAGTTTATGTTTCATTGGTATTGTCCAGTATTACCAGTTCGTTGGGCGAAAGTTCAAGCCAAACCTGATCACCGGGCTTAAAATTTTTATAAGAACTGGTACGCACACGAAGAGGGCCGGGATTGAGCCAGAGATCAAAATTGGTTCCCCGGTAAATGACTTCACTGACCGTAGCCTTTACACCGTTTGTTTCCGGCTGAGAATCCCGAATCCAGATCCACTCGGGCCGAATGGCCACCATGCCGCTTTCCCAGGGAGGCTCTTTTTCCAGTTTCAATAAACCAAAGGAGGTCTGGATACCGCCGGTGACTTTCTCTCCCTTGATGAGGTTTGCAGCGCCCAGAAACTCTGCCACGAATCTGTTTTTGGGAAAATCGTACACTTCCTGCGGCGTTCCGTATTGAACCACCCGTCCTTCATGCATCACCGCCAGACGATCGCTGCAGACCAGGGCTTCGGACTGGTCATGGGTAACCAGAAGAAAGGTTTTCCCGAGACGGCGCTGAATCCGTCGCAGATCCTCCTGAACCTGTGCCCGCAATTTGGCATCGAGGGCGGACATGGGTTCGTCGAGCAGCAGAATTTCCGGCTCGTTCACCAGTGCCCGTGCAAGTGCCACGCGCTGTTTCTGGCCGCCCGACAGCTGGTCCGGGTGCCGGTTTTTCATGTCCTGTAAGCCCCAGCATCTCCAGGCGTCGGTCCACCCGCTTTTTCACCTCGTCATCAGGGAATTTACGGGAACGGAGCCCGAAGGCAATATTTTCGTAGATGGTCAGATGGGGAAATAGCGCATAGCTCTGAAAGACCGTGTTCACCTGTCTTTTGGTGGCCGGCAGGGAGGTGACATCCTGCCCCCCCAGATGTACGTGGCCGGTATCTGGTAGTTCCAGACCGGCAATGATGCGAAGCAATGTGGTTTTACCACAGCCGGAAGGTCCCGAGCAGGGTAAAAAATTCACCGCAGCGGACCTCCAGATCCACATCTTTGAGTGCTTCCACACTTCCGAAGCGCTTGTTAATGCCCTTGACAATCAATCCGTCTTTGTTTGTAGAAATCATCTTTCCTGACAATTCTATGTTAAGGTTAAGATACTTCTTTTACTGCCGGGAGTGTATAACACTTTTGTATTTCATAACAAGTGTTTCACGACGTTATTTGCATGCGCACCATGGGGTGTATCAGCCCATATAACCGGGTGTGCGCGGAACACGAACAGCCCCATTCAGAACATTTTGAGCAAGCCGGCGTCGCTTCTCACCGGCCGTACCGGCTGAAATGCGCTGCTTCATCTGGTTGTTTCGAAGCTTGCGGGAATTTTTGTCCGGTTCTTTGAATAGCAAGGCCCCGTATTGGCATTCATCCACACAGGCCGGCGTACCGCCGCAAAGATCACACTTGAATGCCTTGCCGGACCCATATTGCTCGATCATACCATAAGGGCAGGCAGCGACGCAGTCGCCGCACCCGTCACATTTGCTCACATCCACCACAACGACGCCCCTGTCATTTTTGAATATGGCCTCCACCGGGCAGGCCTCCATGCAGTCGGGTTTCGGACACTGAAAACAGATGTTCTGTACCGAGTAGCCCTGGAGCGGGAAATTGTTTATTTTCATTCGTGCCTTCGAGGGCATGAACAGGCCTTCTTTTACAGCCGCACAGGCATACGTGCAGCGGTTGCACCCTGTGCAGCGATTGGGTATGGCCAATAGATGCTTTTCCATCGTACTCCTCCATCGTTATATATCAAATCTGCGGTTAGCAATGCTAACACGTTGATTTCTTAAAGGCCTTCAAGACCCAGTTTTTCCAACTTGTCTTCACCGGGTCTGCCGTCAGCATCCCATCCGCGAAGATGATAATAGAGTAACTTCATCTCCTCCAGGTCTTCCAAACGTAAAGCACGCCCTTCATGGGGACCATTTTCAAGTGTCTTTTTGATCAATTTATCCGACAGCACATCATCCTTTGCCGTAAAGCCTGCCCGAAGATTGTACAGACGCATGAGGTTCCAGATCCGTTCGCCTGCTTTGTCCAGGTCTTCAGCAGAAAATTGCCGACCCATACCTGCGGTCAGCAGACCTGCCATGATCTGGGTATCAACAGATCCCCAGAAATCACAAAAACACATGCACCATTTGATGGCATTGCCGTTCTGGCCCTTGATCACCTCTTTGACCATTGAATCGAGTTTGAAGGGGTCTTCTGCAAACAGGGTAAATGCTCTTAAATGGCAGGCGCCGCGCTCACTGGTGGCATACGCCAATCCCATCCCATAACTTCCCCTGGGGTCGTAAGCGGGCATTTCGAGCCCTTTGGCATGGGCCGCTTTTCCGGACTCCCCATATTTGGCATCCAGTTTTGCGGCACCCTGGGCCAGGTCGCGGCCCCGATCCGTGGACAGACGAGCGATTTCCTCTACCACCGCGAGATACCCCTCTGACCGGCCGAATGTCAACCCGAAGTCATGCAGACCCGATTCGCTCAGATCCATGGCCAGGGCGATGGTGCTGCCTGTGGACATGGTGTCCAGACCAAGATCATCGCAAAGGCGGTTAAAACGCATGACCTGCTCCAGATCGTTGATTTCGCAGTTGGAACCGCCCAGGCACAATGTCTCGTATTCAGGTCCCTCCATTTCAACCCCGTTGATGGAAGTAAAATTCCCGCAGCCCAGCGGACAGGATGCACAGGCCCTGTCTCCGATCTGGATGGACTTGATGGCTTCCGAATCGAGTGACTTGCGGTGGGGATTCATACCCTGGGTGTAATTGCGTGTGGGATGAATGCCCATCTCGTTGGTAACTTCCACCAGCATGGGCGTGCCATCGATTCTTGGCCCACAGATTTTCCTCGGTCAACAGGTTGGACTCTGTGGCATCGGCCACCTTTCCCAAGAAAACACCCATATCCGCCACCTGGACGCCGCCGGTGCCGATACAGGCAATCGCCTTGAGCTTCTTGGCGCCAAAAAGAGATCCGGCACCACCGCGTCCCATCTGCCGATAGGCTTCGGAGCCGATACAGGCAAAGGGGATAATATTCTCCCCGGCCGGGCCGATGGAGAGACTCTTGACCTCATGCCCCATGGTTTCCTGCAGCCATTCCTCTGTCTCGAATATTCCTTTACCCCAGACGGCATCCGCATTTTCCAGGGTTACCCGATCATCTTCGATACGCAGATAAACCGGGCTGTCCGCCTGACCCGTAATGATGATGCCGTCATATCCGGCGAACTTGAGTTCAGGACCGAAGGCCCCCCCTATATTTGATTCTAAAATCGTGCCTGTGGCCGGCGACTTGGAAACGAGACAGAGCCGGGACGCCGTGGGTGCCAGGGTGCCGCACAACGGACCGGTCATGATCACGATGGGGGTGTCCGGTGACAGAGCATCGACTTTGGGATCCGAAAGATCATAGAAATACCGTGTCGCAAGACCCCAACCGCCGATGTAGTCCTTTAGCCAGTCTTTGTTAATTGCCTTGGCTGCAACGGTTCGGGAGGAAAGATCCACATGCAGGACCTGGCCGGCATAGAGATTCATTGTCTGGGGTCGTTTGGGCAGCTCGATGGATTTGAAAACATCCTCCAGTCGGTTGAGGATTTCGTCCAGGGTTTCCTGGGGTACATTCAAAGCCGGTTCAAAACGGATATTCTTTGAATTGGTCAGGGTTCCGGCCGTCAGGACGCCCCGGGAAAAAAGACCCGAAGCGACTTTGTACCCGATGCCGTCCGTGGAAAATTCCATGCCGATCAAAAGCCCCAGACCCCTGACATTGGCCAGTACCCCGGGATATCGATCCTGAAGCTGTCTCAACTGACGGCGCACATATTCGCCCTTTGTCTTGGCTTGCCCAGCCAGGTCTTCTTCCAACAGCACCGTGATGGCTGCCAGGGCCGATGCGCAGGCCAGGGGATTTCCCCCGGTGGTGGTGGTATGCATGAAGGGGTTGGGTTCCATGACACTCCCATATTTTTGCAGTGGACATAAAGGCGGACATGGGCACCACTCCGCCGCCCAGGGCTTTGCCCAGACAGATGATGTCCGGCGCGACATTCCAGTGATCCACACCGAAGATCTCTCCGGTACGGCCCATGCCGGTCTGGACTTCGTCTGCAATCAGAAGCACGCCATAATGGTTGCAGATCTCACGCAAACGCGGCCAGTAGTCGTCAGGCGGCACGATGGCGCCGGCTTCGCCCTGTATGGGCTCGGCAACCACGGCGGCAATGCCGTCACCCACCGCCTTGGCAGCGGCCAGGGCTTGCTCCACCGCATCGGCATCGCCAAAGGGAACATGACGGACGCCTTCGAGCAGGGGCAGCAATGGTTCCCGGTAGATTTTTTTGCCCATCAGCGAAAGCGCCCCCAGGGTTTTGCCGTGAAACGCCTTGAGCATGGAGATAAAACCGCTTTTTCCGGTGTAGAGCTTGGCAAGTTTCATGGCGCCTTCCACGGCTTCCGTCCCGGAATTGGCAAAAAAACCGTACTGAATCTTCCCCGGTGTCAGCAGTGCCAGAACCCTAGCCAGTTGGGCCCGCAATGGATCGAGCATTTCTTGGCTGTACTGGGGCGACCGGTCCAGCTGGGCCTTGACGGCCTGCACAATCTTCGGGTGGCGAATACCGTAAGAGTAGAGACCGAAGCCGCCCAAAAGATCCAGGTACTCCCGATCGAGGGCATCCACCAGAACGGATCCCTGGCCCGTCCACTCTGTAATGGCAAAATTGGTCGCCTCGGTGACGGATTTTCTGTAATTGAGAAACCCTTTGTTGATGTGGTCCCTGAAATTGCGTTCGGTTTTCAGAGCGACCTCCTGGCGCACATCGAGAGATGTCTGTTCCAGGGGGGTCAAAATGATATCAACCATTTGCAGGGCCTCTTTCAGGGCTGTCTGTATATCCCTTCCCCGATAATCGCTCTTATAATTTTTTTCAAAATCTCGCATTTTATACTCCTATCTTTCTTTTTGCTGCCATGCCGCAATTGACGTTGATGGCATGTGCCCACAAAAGCGGTCTAATCCAAACTAAACCGTCGGCGGCTTTAACAATTTAACGGCGATCTCCTTTGAAGCATTGGCAAAGGTCTCAAAGGGCTGACCATCGGAAAGAAAATGTGCGTGGAATTCCAACCCTTCCATAAGGGTTACAATAAAATCCGCCGCCATTTCTACATCTTTTACCTTTATGATACCCGCTTCCTGGTATATTTCCAGCTCATGCACCAGATAATCTCGAAACCGTTTGAACATTTCCCTGAAGCGTTTCCGAATCGCCGGTTTCCTGAAGCTGAGATAGTAAAAACCGAAATGAACGCCCGTATCCACAGTCCGTGACCACTCAAGGGAAAAAATAGTATCCATCAGCGCTTGAAACCGCTCGTTTAGATCCGGGATATGACTGAAATCAAGAAATTCCGGCGCCTCGTATTTCTCGATGAGAAGGTCTACGAGTTCGATGGTCATTTTTTCTTTGGTTTTAAAGTAGTGAATGATCAGGCTGGGGTGGATATTCGCGCGCTTTGCGATCTTGCCGATGGATGCGCCCTCCAGTCCTTCCTTTATGATTACCTGGTAGTAATTTTCTAGAATTTCTGATTTGCGTATTTCAGCCTTTTGATTTTTCCGCATGGGGTCGCTTGCGCTCCGGATAAAATTAATGAATGTTCATTTAATAATCTTGGCGAAACGGGCTGTCAAGAAAAAATTTGAACCGCAAACAGCGAGCGCATTCCCCGTAGGTTCTGCCGTGCGGCAGTGCTTTGCATGCTGCGGGGTTAGCG
>CAWKCS010000043.1:0-38733 GCA_963848165.1 uncultured delta proteobacterium
GCTGCTGGAAAATATAACGTTCCAGATCGAAAAAGGCGAGCGCGTGTGTCTGGTGGGTCGCAACGGTGTGGGCAAGTCTACCCTGCTGAAGCTCCTTGGCGGCGAAATGATTCCGGACAGTGGCGATGTCTGGCGGCAACAGGGTGTCAGCGTGGCTTCGCTGGAACAGGATGTTCCTGCGGGATTCAACGGCACCATCTTTGACGTGGTTGCCGAGGGCCTCGGTAAAACGGGCCGGGCCCTGGCCGAGCACAACCGGATCTGCAGACAGACGGAAACCCGGGTCACGCCTCAACTGGCAAAAAGACGTGACGAACTGCAGCATATGCTGGACGCCGGCAATGGGTGGGAACTCATACCCCGTGTCGAAAACATTCTTTCACGAACCCGGCTGAATCCGGAGAATCTGTTTGTCGATCTTTCCGCAGGACTGAAACGGCGCACATTGTTTGCACGTGCCCTGGCCGGAAAACCAGACCTTCTCCTGCTGGATGAACCCACCAACCATCTTGACATCGATACGATCCTATGGATGGAAGACTTTATTCTGCGCCACGTAAAAACACTGCTGTTCATCACCCATGACCGTGCTTTTCTAAAGAAGATAGCAAACCGGATCCTGGAACTGGATAGGGGTCGCCTGGTTTCCTATGATGCTGATTACACCACCTATTTACAAGAAAGACAGGTTGCCCTGGAGGTCGAAGAAACCCACAATGGGGTCTTCGATAAAAAACTGTCCCAGGAAGAAGCCTGGATCAGAAAAGGGATAAAGGCCCGTAGAACACGAAACCAGGGGCGCGTCAGGAGCCTGCAGAAGATGCGTGCCGCCTACCAGGCCCGCCGCCGAAAAATCGGTAATGTCCGGCTGCAGGTTCAGGACGCGGAGCAGACCGGCAAGCTTGTCCTGGAAGCCGGCAACGTGAGCTTTGCCTACGAACAAACCCCGATTGTAAGGGACTTTTCCACGGTCATCATGCGCGGAGACAAGGTGGGCGTCATGGGCCCCAACGGTGTGGGTAAAACCACCCTGCTGAAAATTCTTTTAAAGACAATACCTCCGGAAACCGGCAGTGTCCGCCACGGCACCAACCTTCAGATCGTTTATTTTGACCAGCTCCGGGCACAACTCGATGAGCAAAAGACCGTACGGGAAAACATCGTCAGCGGCAACGACTTTATCATCTTTAACGGTCGGAGACGCCATGTCATCGGCTATCTTCAGGATTTTCTCTTCTCCCCTGAGAGATGCCGCACACCGGTTTATGTTCTTTCCGGCGGGGAAAAAAACCGCCTGATGCTGGCCAGACTGTTCACGCAACCGGCCAATGTTCTTGTGCTGGACGAGCCCACCAATGATCTGGATGCCGAAACCCTGGAGCTTTTGGAAGAGTTGATTTTCGAGTATCAGGGGACCCTTCTGCTGGTCAGCCACGACCGGGACTTCGTCAACAATGTGGTCACCAGCACCATTGTCTTTGAAGGCAACGGGCAGGTGGTGGAATATGTCGGCGGGTACGATGATTGGCTTCGTCAGCGCCCCCAGGGCACACCAGCATCGCGGCCGGAAAAAAATAACCGCCAAAAACCCCCGCCAAATCCCAGGGCGCCCCAATCAAGAAAGTTGGGGTATATGCAGAATCGTGAAAAGCAGGATCTGCCCCAAAAGATCGAAGCCCTTGAATCAGTGCAAAAAGAGCTGTTTGCGATCCTGTCCGACCCTTTGTTTTATAAAAAAGAAAAAGGCGAAATCGCCGCCGCCAGATCGGAGCTTGAACGCATCGAGCGCGAAATCGAGATGGCCTACCATCGCTGGGAAGAACTTGAAACGATGACATCACCAGGGAACACCAAGGCTTGATATTACTGATCCTCCAACAGAAGTGGCGCTTTTATAGTGATTGTCTTAATTACGTTCCAGTTGGACTTCCGTGAGCATAATGCGGAACATATATATGACAACCCCTATATATCAGTATTAAAAGCCTTCCATTCTGGCGATAATTTCTTCCATGACTTCATCGGCGCCGCCGCCGATGGATGCCAGGCGTGAGTCCCTGAAGGCCCGCGATATGGGCATTTCCGCCATGTATCCCAGGCCGCCGTACATCTGCAGGCACCCATCTGCCACCTTGTGCCCCAGTCTGCCGGCTACCAGCTTGCCCATGGAGACCTCTTTGGTCACATCAAGACCTGCCATTTTCATATTGACGATATGATAGGTCAGGCTTTTCAGACATTCTATTTCCGTCAGCCAGTCGGCAAGCCGATATCGGAGCACCTGCCTTTTGATCAACGGTTTTCCGAAAACAATCCGGCTTCTAAGGTGCTTTAGCGTCATATCGATGATTCGCTTTGAGCTGACGTAGACCAGAGGAAGCGTCACAAATCGTTCATGCTGAAATTGACCCATCTGATAGATAAAACCCTCCCCCTCCTTACCTATCAGGTTTTCCGCCGGGATCTTCATGTCGTCGAAAAACAGTTCTGCAGTATCGCTGGCGTGCATACCCAGTTTGTCCAGTTTTCTGCTCACGGAAAATCCAGGCAGGTCCGTGGGCACAACAAAAAGGCTGAACGAGTGATAGCCGGGGTCGTCACTGGTTCTGGCCAGAAGGGTTAGAAAATCAGCCTGGGTGCCATTGGTGATATAGGTTTTGGAACCGTTGAGAAGGTAATGATCACCCTGCTTGACGGCGGTGGTCGCCAGCGCACTGACATCGGAACCCGCACCGGGTTCGGTGACCGCTATGGCGCTGACCATCTCTCCCGAAATCGCCTTGGCCAGATAGGTCTCTTTGAGATATTCGCTGCCGAATTGAGCGATGGCAGGGGTAGCCATGTGTGTTTGGACGGTTATGGCCATGGAGATTCCCGCCGCATCGATGTTACCCATTTCTTCTGCAAATACGAGATCGTGCCAGTAGTCGAGTCCTTGCCCACCGTACTTGGGGTCAAAGCGAATTCCCAGGAATCCGAGATCCCCCATTTTCTTAAAAAGATCGTGGAGGGGTGCGATTTTTTGTTCTTCCCACGCTTCCACATGGGGATTGATCTCCTTGTTCACAAAATCACGTATGGCTTTCCTGATCATCTCATGCGCTTTGTTGAAATAGAGTCTGTTTGTCATTTTGCCTCCGTTATCACGCGCGTGCGTCCTTGTTTGACATGGCCTCGAGCGCTTTTGCGAGAGCGTCGAGCCTTGATCGGTTTTCCGGGCTCAACTCCCCGCCCGCGGCAGCCACACGGTTGACGTTCTCGATCAGCAGCCTTTTCTGTTTTTCCGTGTATACACCTTTGGGAACAAACATGTCTTTGGACCCATTTACCGTGAGTGCCCGGAGAACGGCCACCCGTAACCCGTCGCTGAGCCGGGCCTTGTTAAGCACGTGGTCCAGAACCATTGCATAGGCTTCTTTTGAAATGTCCTTATGCGCGTGCGCCATATCCACCATGGCAAAGGCCAGATCCCTTTCAAAAGCGATCTCAGGCGTGTTGATGTCCCGCCTGCTGTAAACCGCCATGGCCTCCTCCCCCACGATGGTGATGATCCATGTCAACAGGTAACGAAAGGTAATTTCCCTGGCCGACGTGTATGCAAATTTTCTGCCCCAGTACCACGGATTCAAGGCGTTGTAACTCAGCCACGCATGGCTTCCGATCTTGTAGAGGGTCTTGAATTTTTTGAACCACTCGATTTTGTTTTTTATTTTCGAATCGTAATAGTCTTTGCCCTGCAGGATTTTCTGGATGTTGATGTCCTTGACGGTGTTAAGCGGAAACTCGCAGACTTTGAGATTGAGACGTGTGACGATGCGTTCATTTAACTTCAGCAGATCGGAAATCGAGGCCTGCAGCACCGGGTTGTCGACAGTCGGGTAATAAATCCCGGCGATCTCCCTGGTGAGATGTGCGGCCAAGGCGTAGATTTCTTTGGGGGCAATGGATGTGCTCATGGAAAAATGACGACTCACAGCCCTCACTTCCGATTCGATCCGGTCACACGCCTGCTGGTCTGCGGGAGCGGGAAACTGGTTCCGCAGCAGTGCGATACGTTCCAGCGCGTCTTCACGGCCCCGCGTGCCCAGTTTTTCACCCAGCCTTTTCCTGCGCCGCAAACGCAAAAGGACCAGGGCGGTCAAAAGAGCCGATCCGGCAATAATTAATATGACAAGAGTCGCTTCCACGGATAAATGTCCTCTTGGTACACTCCTGATAATCCACAAATGGTCTTTTCACGCCCTGCCTGGGTTGGACGGACACTAGTTTACAGCTGTGTTTATTTTTTCTTCCAGGTAAGCGAATTTCCGCGTGGCATAATATTCGCGGACATCATTTTCCAGGATCGATCCGAGTTTGACTTTAAATTCCACATCTTTCAAGCGCTTGATTTTTTGTTTGAATAATCTCCAAAATTCCGGGCGCATCTCCGGAAGATCGATGCCCTTGCGAAGCAGGAATTCAATGTCGAATCCATCCCGGATTTCTCCACGATCCATAAAAGCGGAAACCTTATTCTTCATGGCCTGCTCCAGGGTAAGGGCTTTTAGAACGATCTGCTTGGTGGCGAACCTTGAAAAGGCAATCATATCCTGAAAATCAATATTCAGCATTTCCCTGCGAATTTCAATTTTCAAACGCTTGGGATATGATCCGGCCCGTAATTCGAACAACAGGGTAAAATGCTTAAGCTGTGCATCGGTTATTTCATATACATTTGCAAACAGCCGTTCAAATTTGTCAAAATATGCATCCTGGTCGGTTTGTTTTACAAACCAGAAATCAAGATCAGCGGAATAGCGGTTCAACTGATGGCACAACCGCAGCATGGTGCCGCCGCCAAAAACGAGCGGATCAAGCAATTTGAATCTTCGCATCTTATCCAGCACGTCGATTTCAAATACTTCATGTTGTCTGAAGATATCCATATGCCTGTAATAATTTCCTTGTTCTTGGGGGATATTGCCGGCTCATCCTATCCATTTCAGATCTGCTGATTTTCTTGGGATCAAGGGCGGAAAAGTCAAGGGCATACCGGCCATAAGAGCTTAGATAAACAGCATCCAGAAGTGCTTTCTCCGGACTGGCAATAAAAAACCCATCCTTTTTTTCAAATCCGAAATACAAATCCGTTGAGATTTTTGAGTATCTGAAAACAGATCCCCCTGCAGTCAGGGTCTTGGTTCGTTGCGTAGCGATGGATTCAAAAAAATCCCTTTGTATCTGAGTGGTGATATTGTGGTAATCCAGGGCTGTCATCAACGATAGGTAGGAGGGTGTCTGGCCCAGGTTTGCCACGAGGAATTTCTCTTCTCTTGTAGCGGCAACCCAAGACTCTCTCAACACATAAAGATTACGCTTGATGCGCACCAGTAACCCCTTTTGGGCATACCGGCTTGCCGTCACCCGTGCCGAGGCCGTGCTTATGCCAAGCGTTCGGGCCAGTTCCTCGTATCCAAAATAAAACTTTTCTATTTTCCTGAGTTCGATGAGTTTCATAAGCATATTAAATTAACACTTTTGTTAATCTTCTATACTTTATAATGCCCTATATGTCAACCCTCAAACCCGAGACGTTTTCAGCATTCGACCCCCCGCAAATATACCCAGAAATCCACTCACTACCACCGAGAATAGACCCAGATAATCGCCATGCCGGGCAAAAAAGGTCCGTCCCCCACGCAGATGAATCTCTCCCTTAAGGATCGTCTTTTCCCACCAGGGCGTCCGGGCCACAACCCTGCCTTTGGCATTTATAATAGCAGAAATGCCTGTATTGGCAACGCGTACAAAATCCCGCCGGTTTTCAATGGCGCGTACCGGGCTGAAATTGAAGTGATGCTGATAACCCGGTGTATTTTTCCACCACCCATCGTTGGTGATCATGCAGATAAACCCCTTTTCTTCCGACAGATATCGAGCGCAGTAGGGACCGAATATGGATTCAAAGCAGACGATCGGCAATATGCTTATGGCTTCGTCAGGCAATACAAACGTCGTGCTCTCCTGACGAGGACTGTAGGTGCCCGTGTATCCGCCAAGCTCCAGAGAGTATTTTCCCAGAAAGCCCAGATACTGCACAAAGGGCATGCGTTCAAACAGCGGTACCAGCCTGGTTTTGTGATAAAACTGGGGGGCGGATGCAGCCCCTGCCGGTAAAAAAAGTGCCGTGTTAAAAGGCTCGTAATAAAAGTTCTTTTCGCGGTTGAAACGACTTCCCGGAGGCAATCCTTCATTGCCGAGTTTCTGGTAGCTGTGTACACCCAGGAGAATATTCAGCTTGGGGTATTTTTCCCGGAACATTAGCAAATTCCGATAATATATGGATTCCGAGGGGTTTCTTTCGTCGATCTGCTCGAGAATAAGGGTTTCAGGGCCAAACAGATACCGGGTGTCGCCATCCACAAGCGCATCCGCGGTCCTGAAAAATTCTGTCACGTGCTGCGCATGGTTTTGCGGGTCAAATTTTTCCGTATAGGGATCCAGATTGGGCTGAATCAGGGCTATGTTTACGGTTTCGCCTTCTTCTTCAATACTCTGGTAAATAAGATAGGATCCAAAGACGGGCATAAAAAAGAGCAGCAGTGTTGTTAGGCCGACAAGAACCATCGAGCCTGGTCCTTTTTTCCGATATAAAGAATACATCCTCAGGAACATAACGTTGGTCAGGATGATCCAGAGGGTCCCACCACGAACGCCTGTGTATTCGAACCATTGGATGAATTTCGGCGCCGTGGCCAGAGCATTGCCCAGATTCAGCCAGGGCCAGGCCAGGTCCCAGGATAGATGCAGGTGTTCGTACCCCATCCAGATAAACAGAAAAGGAAACAACAACGAAATGCCCAGAATCGTCCGGATACGGCTTGCCAGCCAGAAAACCAGCGCCTGCAGCAGTGCGTTTGCGAGAATGATGAGGATGGCTCCCACAAACTGGACCTGCGTAATCCACCAGGTCCCCAGGACATTCCACAGCAGAAACTGACAAAGGCGTAGTTGAATACGGTGTAAGAATTTGGGTGATGTCGAAGGTCCTCTTCCAACACCAGAAGAGGCACCCAGGCAAGAAACACAAGCAAGAACAGACCCGACTCAAACCAGGGCATCCCCAAGAGCAGACCACTGAGCAGGGCCAGAAAAAGATATTTTTTGATATTCATGGCAGGTCAGCATTTACAGGCATAAACGGATGTCCGGTCTTCAAACGTGAAGCATCAAATCTTTTTTCTCTTTGTTACATTCGACATTCCCGCCACGGTCGAACCAGCAGGATAAGTCCGGCCGCCGCCAAATACATCAGGCCCAGATAGGAAAAAACCAGGGTGTAGTTGCCCCGGGTGACATCCAGGATATGGCCGCTCAGCCATGGGCCAAGCGGCCCGGACACGAACCCGTAGGCGGTAAAAACCAGTCCGAAAATGGACCCGAAATGCGCCATGCCGAAACAGTCACCGGCCAGCGGTGCAGAGACCGCAAACAGGGTCCCGAAGGCAAAACCGATGACCGCCGCCAGCACAGCCCAAACCCACAGGCCCGCCAGATGGGGCATGGTCAGATAGGCAAAGCCGGCGCAGACAAAGCTTATGGCCATTGTGCGGGATCGTCCCATCCTGTCCGACAAATAACCGCTGATCAACCTGCCGCTGCCGTTGGTCAGGTTGAACGCTGTAAGCAGGACCACAGCATGAGCAAGAGTCAAACCGCGGGCCAGACCGAACCCGGTGGCCAGCACCAGCATACTGGCCCCGGCAGCGCCGGCGAACACCCAGGTGAGCCAGAGACACCAGAACTCCCGGCTTTTCAGGGCCTCCCCTACCGAGCGGCCGGTGGACGCACTCGAGGCAGCGGATACCGGTGTCAAAGGACCGGCTTCCGGGAAGCGGATCAGGACGGAAGCGGTCAGTCCGATCAAGAGCGCTGCGCAGCCCGCAACCAGCGTCAACGCTTCGTAGCCCCATCTCGATAGGAGAATGGAAAAAACCGGTGACATGATCGCCGCCGACAATCCAAAAGCCATATTGAAAAAACCCGAAACCAGGCCGCGTCTTTCGGGATACCAGCGCTGGACCACCGTCAGCCCCGGAAGGTAGATAAAGGCCGATGAGGCGCCGGCGGAAAATGCCCAGATGTTGACTTCGATCATACTTCCGGCCTGGCTCAGCCAGATGGCGCTGCTGCCGCACATCACGGCCCCGATAACCGCCAACTTTCCCGGGCTGTATTTCTCCTGCAAGCGCCCGCACAGGTACATGAAGCAGGTAGCGCCGGTGAGAATGAAAAATACCGTCCCGCCTACCGCACCACCGCCGGCATCGAATGCCTGCTGCCAATGCTGGCGCAGAACGCCGGGAAGGCCGAAAATAAACGCGCCCGGCCAGAAAATGGCACAGGCGCAGGCAATCAGGATCAACATTCGGGGACTTTTGGCCATCATGTATGACAACTATCATGGATCCGCTCAAAAAATCCATATTTTTTCTATTTGGTTGCATTAACAAGATGTTAGTGAGATATACTTTTTAATGGTCAGATCTGAAGTGTGACAAGCTCTTTGGCAACCATTTTATTCGGAGAAAAGATAGCGATGGAAATGAAAATGACAGTTGAAGCGGCCAAGAAACGTGCATTGGAACTCATGTACCGGGGATATCACTGAGGACCTTCCATCCTGCAAGTTATGTGGGAGGCATATGATCTTGGGAATGAAGATTTTCTATGGGCCGGAATTCCCTTTCTGGGGGGTATCGGCGGTTATCAGAATGCGCCTTGCGGCGTGGTGTCGGCATCGGCCGTCTGTCTGGGGCTGCGGCACCGCTGTCCGCTGAGCGACAAAGAGCAAGCCAAACAAGCCCGTCATGCCATCCGCGCCTTTTCGGCGAGGATCGTCACGGAATTCAACTGCAAGTTCGGAGACATCACCTGCCAGGGTCTTATCGGAATGGACTTCTCCAAACCCGGTGAATACCGGAAGTTTCAGGAATCAGGCATCTGGAAGGAAAAATGCGAAAAGTATGTTGCATTCATGATAGACAAGCTTTATGAATTTGAAAACGACAGGGGTCTATTTGTTCAGGCATCGTGACGTCTGAACCGAAACAGCGACCGCATTCCCCGTAGGTTCTGCCTTTCGGCAGTGCTTCGCATGCTGCGAGGTTCTTCAATGACGAAAAACATTTTTTAGATGACTTATAGGGGTTGTCAGAAAAACGTTCCGATTGAGGACCTTTTTTCTGCTACAACCCCTTATACCGCCATCCTATTTTCGGAACATTATTATGACAAGCGGTATATAAACATGGTCTGAAAAAGCAAGGTGCCTTTAAATGAAAAAGGAAACGATCAGAACCATCGTACTGCTGATACTTGTAGTCTTTTTCTCGGCTCTCTTTTTATCGATGATCCGTAGCTTTCTGATGGTGATTTTCCTGTCCGGAATCTTTTCGGCATTGGCCACGCCTTTGTACGCAAAATTTGTCAAATGGTTCAAGGGCCGACGCAGCCTCGCGTCCGTCACCACCCTTCTGCTGATCGTCTTTGTCATCCTGATCCCCCTGGGCGGACTGCTCGGCATCGTTACGGGTCAGGCTATAAAGGTGGCCGAGAACGCCAAGCCCTGGGTGGAAAAACAGATTGCGCAGCCCGATGCGATTTTGAGTGCAATCAAGGGCCTGCCGCTGGTGGAGCATGTCGCACCCTACCGCGATATAATTTTTCAAAAGGCCGGACAAGCCGTCGGCAGTATGAGCCGCTTTCTGCTCAGTCGTTTTTCGTCCCTGACATTCGGAACGATCAACTTTATATTCATGCTCTTTGTTTTTCTGTACAGCATGTTTTTTTTTCTGATGGATGGCGAGCGGCTGGTCCATAAGATACTCCATTACCTGCCCCTGGAGGATCACGACGAACAGCTGCTGCTGGCGCGGTTCACATCGGTTTCGCGTGCCACGCTCAAGGGAACCGCCGTAATCGGTGTTTTGCAGGGAGGGCTTTCGGGTCTTGCCTTTTGGGTTGCAGGCATCCCCAGCGCCGTGTTCTGGGGTACGGTCATGACCGTATTGTCCGTCATCCCGGGCATCGGAACCGCTCTGGTATGGGTCCCGGCAGCCATCATCTTAGCCGGCGGGGGTCACTACTACAAAGCGGCGGGCTTGACGGTTTTCTGCGCCTTGGTTGTGGGCAGTCTGGACAATTTTCTACGGCCCGCCCTGGTGGGCAAAGATACCCAGATGCACGATCTGATGATTTTTTTCGGCACCATGGGCGGGATCTTCATGTTCGGTGTGCCGGGGATCATTATCGGACCGTTGATCGCCGCGCTGTTCATCACCATCTGGGATATTTACGGTGTCGCGTTCAAGGACGTGCTCCCGGAATCATCGTTCACCAAAGCCCGTAGCGAAAATAGTTCCGGCAACGATAAAAGCCTTCCTCAACCATGAGCTGTCTGGACGGTTCTATTATGGTTGACGGGGCCTTAAATTCTTCTGCAAAAACCAAGAAAGAGGCGCAATGGATCAACTCACGATAAAATGTTTCTTCTGTGGCGGCATTGCCGACATCAAGCAACAAGACAATCTGAAGATTATCTCCTGCCCGGAGTGCAAACGTGAAACTGCCGCGGAGACATACCAGGATCTGTTTGATCTATGGATGGGTGATATCCGTGATGAAGAGCAATGAAAGCGCTGGTCCTGTTTCTGAACAATCTGAAACCGGGCCCCGCGTTAATATTCGATCGGTTTCTACCACTCATTTTTAATGCCTGTTTTATAGGGGTTGTCAGAAAAACATTCCGATTGAAGACCTTTTTTCTGCTACAACCCCTTATGCCGCCATCCTATTTTCGGAACATTATTATGACAAGCGGTATAGCAGATTGTTCATTTCACGTTCTTTCCGCGTCAGTCATCGTGAACCGGTAAATGAATAATATAGCCCCCCGAACGTTCATCCCTTTCCAGTTCCAGCAGGCCGCGACGTTTTCCGTCTTCCAGTAATTGACTGAAGGTCCGAAAGCCGTAATAGGATTCAGTAAAACCGGGCTTGCGACGCTTCAGGGCCTGTTTGACCATCGAGCCCCAAATTTTGTCTGCTTCGCCACGTTCGGCGATGAGCGCCTCGATGGTTTCGACAATCAGGTCAACGGCTACCTGTTTTTTGTCTTCCTCGATTTTATGGCTGCCCTTTTTGGGCGCCAGACTCGGACTTGGTTTAGCGGCCTTTTTTATGTTCTTTTTCTTTTTAGTCTCTTCCTCCCGAACCAGATCGTCGTAATAGATGAACTCATCGCAGTTGGACACCAGCAGGTCCGAGGAGGAATTTTTCACGCCGCAACCGATGACCGTCTTGTTGTTTTCCCGCAGTTTGCTCACCAGAGGTGAGAAGTCCGAGTCCCCGCTGATAATGACAAAGGTCTCCACGTGGCTCTTGGTATAGCAAAGATCCAGAGCATCCACCACCATGCGGATGTCGGCCGAATTCTTGCCTGACTGACGGACATGGGGGATCTCAATCAGCTCGAAGGCGGCCTCGTGCATGACCCCCTTGAACTCCTTGTAGCGCTCCCAGTCGCAGTAGGCCTTCTTGACGGCAATGCTGCCCTTGAGCAACAAGCGTTCGAGCACTTTCTGGATGTCAAACTTGGCATACTTGGCGTCCTTTACCCCCAGAGCGATATTCTCGAAATCACAGAACAAGGCCATGTTTTTGATCTCTACCTGGCTGGTCATAAGTTGCTACTCCTTCACTGTAAATTCAATCTCCGGCAATTCCCGTTGGGTCGCCAGATCAAGTGCAAAATAATTTTGTTTTCCAAATCCATATTTCCCGGCGATAAAGGCGGCAGGAAACGATTGAAGAACCTCGCAGCAAGCTGCGAGGAATCTTCGACCGTAAGGAATTCTGTCTAAATCAGATTCGCTCGCTAACCCCGCAGCATGGAAGCACTGCCGAACGGCAGAACCTACGGGGAATGCTCGCTGTTTCGGTTCAACGAGAATGTTGAATCTAGCTATGTAACTGTTATATCGATTCCTGGCCTTTTGAATATCTTCCTCGACCTCATCCAGATTGTTTTGCAGATCCATAAAATTCGTACTAGCCTTGAGATCCGGGTACGCCTCGGCCAGGGCTAAAAGTCCACGAAGTGATTTGGATATCTGGCTCTCCTCTGCAACACGACCAGACATACCGGTCGCACTGGTCAAATAATCGTTTTTGGCCCGAAAAATTTTCGCTTCGTGTTCGCTGTATCCTTCAACGGCACGAATCAGGTTGGGAATCAAGTTGAAGCGGCGCTTCAATGCCACATCGATACCGCTCCATGCTTCCTCAATCCTGTTTTTATACCGGATAAACCGATTATAGGTCGTAATAAACCAGCCTACGGACACGAACAGGACAAAAACAGTGATCATCATTATCGGCACCATACATAATTCCTTTTTAGCTTATTTTCATTACATTATGCCGTGCAACCTGCAATTTTACAACAACGTATGCAAATTAAATTGTAAACTGTTTTTATTAAATGCGACGGTGTCACCCATAAAAAGGAAAGGCCTGCCCGTCTTGCACTGGTTTATGTGTTTGTTTTCTTCTTGACTTGTGAAATTGTTTCAATAGAATCGTACAATAATTACGATGACATGTAATAATGTCGCTTTTAGGGCAAAAAGCTCCACCCCTTGGGCTGATTTAGTCCCTTGTTTTGTATGGACTATCCTGACTCAGTAGTTCCGCTCTAGGACGAAAATGTTCGACCCCGCGAATGGAATCACCCCTTCGCTCCCCCCAAAAAAAAGGGAAATAATCATTTCAAAGGAGGTTTACCCATGAAAAGACTATTGATTATTTTATTGACTCTAATCCTGGTACCCTCGGTGTTTGCCGCGGATTCCGACCTTCTCCAGAAGGCCAAGGCTGAAGGGCAGGTGTTATTTTACGCCAACATGACTGCTATCCAGCCCATCATGGATGTGTTCAACGCTCAAACCGGTCTTACGGGAAAGTATACACGCATCTCCACCTCCAAATTCCTGCCCACAGTGCTGACCGAGTTCCAGGCCGGCAAACTCATGGCCGATGTTTTGCAAGCACCATTGCCGGTCATGGAGCTTCTTAAGGACCAGGGGGTGTTGGCACCTTACACATCCCCGGCCGCCGCCGGTTACCCTGCCTGGACTCGTAAGGATGATGCAATCCAGGCTTTCGGCATCGAGTATGTGGGTCTGATCTACAACAAAGAACTCGTCAAGCCTGCCGATGTCCCCAAACGCTATGAGGATCTGACAGATCCCAAATGGAAGGACAAAATCGTCATGGCAAACCCGGGAAGCCATGCGACAACCATTTCATGGCTGGTAGGACTGAAGGAAAATGTCTTCACCTCCGAAACCGACTGGATGCAGTTTCTCAAAGGACTCGCGGCCAACAGACCCATGCTCGTCAGTTCTTTTGGTCCCACCCCGGCACCCGTTGAGAGTGGTGAAAAATCCATCGCCATCTCCATGCCCAAATACATCATCACCAAGGCCCCGGCTCCCCTTGACTGGGCCAGGGTAGAGCAGCCCCTCATGGGAACGCCACGTGGTATGGCCATTTCCGCCAGTGCCAAGAATCCCAATGCGGCAAAGCTGTTCATGGATTTCTGGCTGACCAAGCAGGCCATGGGCAAACTGGCCACGGAGGTCGGTGAATATGTCCTGGCTCCGGGTGTGTTCCCACCCATAGACGGCATGGACAAGGCCAAGGTTTTACCCATCCGCACTTTGTCCGACGATGAAATCAGCAGTTATGGAGCCATGTTCAAGAAAATATTTGAACTGTAATAAAACCGCAGGAACGATTTTATGGAAATCAAGATCAAAAACGTCAGCAAGTATTATTACTCCGGCGGTAAGACCATCAAGGCCCTGGATAACGTAAACCTGACTATCCCGGCTAACCAGATATTCACCCTTCTGGGCCCTAGCGGGTGCGGTAAGACCACCCTCTTGCGCTGTATCGTCGGCCTGGAAGCCCCGGACACCGGTGAAATCGAAATCGGTGGTGAAGTGGTCCTGTCCACTGAAAAGGATATCTTCGTACCCACGGAAAACCGGGGCCTTGGTATGGTCTTTCAAACCTATGCCATCTGGCCTCATATGAATGTCTTCAACAATGTAGCCTACCCTCTTCAGACCCGTAAAGTGCCCAGGGACATCATCCGCAGCAAGGTTGAAAAGACCCTGCGCTTCGTACAGTTGGAAGGTTTTGAGAACCGTCCTGCAACCAAGCTTTCCGGCGGGCAGCAGCAGCGCGTGGCCCTGGCCCGCGCACTGGTGGCCGAACCCAAGGTCATCCTGTTTGACGAGCCCCTCTCCAACCTGGATGCAAAACTCAGGGAAGAAACCCGCAAAGATCTGCGTGTCTTTCTGACCGAACTTCAGATCACCGCCATCTATGTGACCCATGATAGAATCGAGGCCTTGTCCCTGTCCGACATCGTTGCGGTGATGAACAAAGGAATGATTGTCGAAACAGGCAAACCTCGGGACATTTACTTCAAGGCCGATCACCGCTTTGTGGCTGACTTTATCGGCCGCACCAACCTGATCGAGGCCACAGTGACATCCCAGGAGAACTCCGTAACCACTGTGGACTGTGCCATCGGGAGCGTGTCCTGCCGTAAGAAGGAAGACATGAAACCCGGCGACAAGGTGACACTCTGCCTGCGCCCTGAATTCATCCGTCTGAAGCGAGGCGACGCGAGTCAGGCACAGAATGTCTTCAACGGAAAAATCGATTCACTGGTTTTCATCGGTGAAGCATTCGAAGGTGAGATCACCATTCAGGAATCACAGCTCTTCATCAAGACCGAGCCGGACTCTGATATCAAGGTGGGGGATAGTGCCAACTTTACGGTTGACCCGGACCATTGCCTGCTGGTCACCAGGTAAAAAAGGAAAAGAAGCATGGTCAAAAAACGATCGGTCTTGACACCCACTCTGATCGCCATCGTCGGCTTTCTGACCGTGTGTCCCGTCGTCATGCTGGTCTTCGGGAGTTTTTCCACGGGACTGGGAGCTTTCGGCAAATTCACTCTGGACAAGTATATCCTGGGATACACCGACCCCGAACTGGCCGGGATCATCGTCAATACGATCATTTTCGTACTCGGGTCCTCCATGGTGGCCACAGGTCTGGCCCTTCTTCTGGCCTACCTGAACACACGTACGGACATCCCTTTCAAATTTATGTTCAGAATCATCTCCATCATCCCCATGATGATCCCGCACATTCTCTTTTCCGTCAGCTGGGTGCTCCTGTTGAACCCGTCCAACGGACTCATCAACCTGTTTCTCCGGCAGATCCCCGGGTTTGAGGATCTGGCTATCAATATCTATTCCCTGCCGGGGATGATCCTTGTGGAGGGACTCCTGGACCTGCCCATTGCCTATCTCATCCTTGCCCCGGCCATGGCTTCTTTTGACATCGCACTGGAGGAGTCTTCCAAAGTTTGCGGGGGTACCACTTTGCGTACCCTGTTCCGCGTGACCCTGCCCGTTCTGAGGCCTGCTATCCTGGCCGCTTTTATCCTGTCCCTGGTTCGCAGCCTGGCCTCCTTTGCCGTACCATCGGTTATCGGCATGCCCGGACGGATTTATGTTCTGGCCACGCACATCTACCAGTCCATCGCCACCGGCTTTGCAGCCGATTTCGGCAAGGCGGCCGCCATCGGCATGAGTGTACTGGCAACCTCCATCACACTGATTTACATCTACCGCTACCTGACCTCGGAAGGGGAAAAGTACGTCACCATCTCTAGTCGTGGCTACCGACCCAGCGTCATCGAACTCAGGGGGGCCAAATATCCCCTGTTCGGTGTTGTGGGTATCCTGTCCATGGTCCTCATCGTCCTGCCCGTGCTGGTGCTGTTTTACACGTCACTGGTGCCCTATTCCATGATTCCCAGCGCCAAGGCCTTTTCCATGATGAGCTGGCAGCATTGGATCGAGGTGATAAACGACCCGATTTCACTATTATCCCTGAAAAACAGTGTTTTCCTCGGTGTGGTGGGCGCAACCATAGGAGTAACGCTGTCCATCTTCGTGGCCTATGTCATCGTCAAGGTCCGCTCCCATGCCTCCGGTGTTCTTGAGTCTCTCTCTTTTCTATCCTTTTCCTTTCCGGGAATCGTCATTGGTGTGGGGTTCATGTGGTTCTTTGTGCGAACCCCCTTGTACGCAACCATCTGGGCCCTGCTCATCGGTTATATCGCCACCTACCTGCCCTACGGTGTCCGGCCCTTGACCAGTGCCTTCATCCAGGTCCACAGCCATCTGGAGGAGTCTTCACAGGTCTGTGGCGCGGGTCCGTTCACGACCATGCGCCGCATCGTCATCCCTTTGCTCATTCCAGGCATCGTCTCCGGATGGATACTCATGGCCACCATGTTTGTCCGGGAACTGACCCTGTCTGTGGTGCTCTCGCGGCCGGGCACCGAAGTGATAGCCGTCCAGATCTTCCGTTTTGCCGAGGATGGCTTGTGGGGCCAGCTGTCCGCCCTGGGCATCATGATGATATTCATCTCAACAGCTCTGGTGCTTTTGGCGACCCTTGTGGGTGTGAAATTCAAACCTGTAGAAGAAGGTGGATAAAGAGTTACCCTCCTCCCAAAGATATTCTGCTAAAGCACCTTCCGAAACGATTTTATTCTTGACAATATATTATGTATACGTAATATTTCTGATCAATACAATCCGTATCAAACTTATTTGGGCCTAAGTTGGAGTTAATTCTCATGATTGATACAAATCCCATTGATTGCCCTTATTATCTCATTTCCCGTGTCACCTTATTCGTGACCTCTGCTCTCAAAAAGGGTTTTGCTGATGCCGGAGTGAATGCGGTCAAACCGGCTTACCTGGGTGTGCTGATGACACTGTGGCGTGAGGACGGGCTCAAAGTCATCGATCTTGGCAGAGAAGTCAGGTCTGGAGCCTTCCACCATGACGGGACTGCTGGATCGTATGGAACGCGACGAACTCCTGTATCGCGAAGCCGATCCTTCCGATCGCCGGGCACAGCTCATCTATCTAACTGACAACCGGACGCAAAGTGAAAATTTCGGTTCTGCACGTTGTGGACGAGGTCCTGGCCGGGGTTTTCAAGGGGATCTCTGAGAAGGAAGATCCACAATACCAAAGATATATTACAGCGTGTTTTGGCCAATGCACAGGAAGGAAATGAATCATGAAACAGGATAACACCCCCCGGGTAGGCTTTGCCTGCGCCTACACGCCGCTGATTTTGATTGACGCCGCAGGCTTTGACCATTATCGAATTCTGCCCATGGGAGACTGGCCGGACCAGTCCGGGCATCTGCTGCACGACAATCTGTGTCCCCATGTCAAACGGATATTGGACCGGGCGCTGGACAGGGATCTCCCAACACTGGCAGGCATGATTTTTACCAATAGTTGTGACGCCATGCGCCGGGCAGCCGATGCCTGGCGCGCCTTGCGACCGGAGGAGCCCGTATTTATCATGGATCTCCCCGCCACATCGGATACAGCGGCTGTGGCTTTTCTGGCCGGCGAGCTCACCCGGCTCGCCCATGAACTGCAACGCTGGGGCGGTAATACGATTCAACCGTTGGACATTGAAAAAAGCACTCATATCTATAACCGCGTGGCTGCCCGGCTGTCAGAATTGCGTGAACACACCCGGCATGGGGAGTTAAAAGGCGGACGTCCCAGATTGCAGGAACTGTACAACCTGGCCGCAACCCATGGTTTCCAGACCACATTGAATGCCCTGGAAAAAGAGACAGCGGATCCCGCATTGAAAACCAAGAACAAGAACGGCGTACCCATTTATCTATTTGGAAATGTACTGGCCGATCCGGAAGCGTATTCCCTTTTTGCATCCTGCGGAGCCCATGTCGTTGGAGATGATTTCTGTACGGGATCGCGCATGTTTTCTCCCATTGACATGCAACCATCAGAAGACATGTATTTGGAAATGGCCCGCTGTCTTCTTTCACAACCGCCATGCGCTAGAACTTTTGACTGCAAACGACCGGGGAGCATGGCAGCCGACATACTGGCAAATGCCAAAGCCTGCAACGCACGGGGAGTGATCGGACATACCCTCAAGTTTTGCGATCCTTACCTGGCCCGGTTGCCTCAGGTTCGTAACGTGTTCAGAGATGAGGCGGTTGCGCTTCTTCTGCTGGAGGGAGACTTATCCCTGGGTTCCATCGGCCAGCAGCGGACCCGTATCGAAGCCTTCATAGAAATGTTGAGGTGATAAAATGATGCAGCAGTATTTTGACGATTTGGTCATGGGTATAGAAGCCAGCCTGAGGGACAACCCGGAAAACATGAGCCCCCGGAAAATGTATGCCCTGGAAGTGGCCAGACTTGGCAGGCGTCTGTATTCGGGCCAGGACCGGATTGCATGGAGCGGCATCCTGGCCCCTTTTGATCTGCTGGCGGCCATGGGCGTAACCTCTTGTTTTGTCGAGTTTATCGGTGCCATGTTGGCATCTACCGGAATGGTGGACTCGTTTCTTGAAACAGCGGAACATGCCGGTTTTGGCGGCGACACCTGCGGTTATCACCGTTCGGTAATCGGCGCCAACCTTAAAGGCATCATGCCGAAACCGGATTTCTTGGTGGGCACAACCTGCCCCTGCAGCGGTGGGCTCGCTGTCATGGAAAACCTGGCCCACGATTTTGACAAAGATCTTTTTGTGTTGAACGTTCCCCAGATATCTTCTCAAAAAAATGTCCGTTACCTGGCCCACCAGATGGAGTTGCTGGCCCGGTTTGTATCGGATCACACCGGTGCAGCCCTGGATGAAGACCGCTTGCAGGAGGCTATCTCATATACCAATCAGGCGCGCGATCTCATGCAGGAAACCTATGAATATGCCCGGCAGATTCCTTCTCCGGTGGACGGGAAACTGCTCAGCAACTTCGGTATCGTCATGGCCCTGCTGCTTGGCACGCCAGGGGCTGTCGCTGTAAGCCGGGCCTATCGCGATGAATTCAAATACCGGGTAGAAAAAGGCGTGGCTGGGGTGAAGGGCGAAAGGTTTCGGCTGTTGTGGATCCAGAATCGGGTCCAGTTTAAAAATCCGCTGATTGCGTTTCTGGAGAAAGAATATCAGGCTGTCATTGTCAGTGATGAACTTAACGATATTACCTGGGATCCCATCGATCCCCAGGATCCTTTCACAGGTTTTGCCCAGAGAGCCATGTCAATCCCGTTTAACGGCGAAATCCATCAGCGTATCCAGAATCTGCAGAAACTGGCCCAGGAATACCAGGTGCATGGCGCCATCAATCCCTGCCACTGGGGCTGCCGTCAGGGTACAGGCGCCAGGGGTCTCATCAGCGAAGGATTAAACGCGGTCGGCGTGCCGGTGCTCAATCTGGAAGTCGATTGCGTGGATCCGCGCAATTTTTCCGAAGGACAACTCCGAACCCGTCTGGAAGCTTTCATGGAAATGCTCGAAAGCCGCTTATAGAACCCAATTAAATATATCCGAACACAGGAAGGATCCCATAACATGTTCTATCTGGGAATCGATATCGGCAGCTTATCCTGCGATGCAGTTCTGCTGGACCACAACAATCAAATACTGGCCCAGGCAGTGGTCCCCACCGGAGCCCGTAACCAGGAGGCCATAGAGGCCGTCAGAAACGCAGTGATCCTGAAAGCAGGGATCTCCAGCGAGCAAATTCAAGCAACGGTTTCCACAGGATATGGACGTGACCGTGTGGACAACCGTCTAGCGGCGGTGACTGAAATTTCCTGCCATGCCCGCGGTATTAAATCAGCCCTGAATGGTAATGTCCAAATCTTGATCGACATCGGCGGTCAGGACAGTAAGGCCATCCGGCTCGATGGAAAAGGTCGTGTGGCAGATTTTGCCATGAATGACAAATGCGCCGCAGGAACAGGAAGATTCCTGGAAGCCATGGCCCGCGCGCTCCAGGTGGATATCACGGAATTGAGTGAACTCGACCGTGGCGCCACTGAAAACCTTACGTTGAGCAGCATGTGCACGGTATTTGCCGAAAGTGAAGTGGTGTCCCTGATTGCCCACGGAAAAGAGGTCAAGGAAATCGTCGCCGGCATGAATCGGGCGATTGCTTCTAGGATCAGTGCACTGGTAAAACGCGTCAGCCGGGATACAACCGGCCTTTCCATTGCCATGTCCGGGGGAGTGGCACATAACCGGGGCGTTGTGAGGGCATTGCGCTCCGCCTTTGGTCAGGATATCGCGGTTCCCAATCATCCGGATACAATCGGGGCGCTGGGCGCTGCACTAATGGCTCGAGAGCGGAGTATGGATGATTGAAGACTTGATCTGCACCGGTTTTTCCTTCTGGTATGACGTTTTAGTCATTTGTCGGCCTCCGGTTCAGCTGGCAGGATTGTGGTTCTATTTCATACCGGCTTTTTTCATCTTGGTCAGAATACCTTGAATAAACCATATCCACCGGAAGGGTCTCGCAGGTGGGCAGACCGCCGACGCCCATGCCCATATTGCCGTGGATCGGAATTTCAGACCGCTCAACACAGGCTTTGGTCATGGTGACAGCCCGGGATATATTCCAGGGAATGGTTCTGCCGGGTACGTGTTGACCACGGGTCCAAAAATGGTCACCCGCTTTTACGTGCCATTTCCATCTGCTCATGGGGATAAAGACCTGCCAGGCGGGTACCGTGATGCGTTATTTCCCCGTGGGTGCCCAGGACAAATTCGCCGGCCATGCCCATCTCGATGCAGATATCCGGATATTTCTCTTTCAGTTTTTCCGAGGCCATCAGGGCCGCCTTGAAGTCCGGGTCCCCGGAAGCACCCACCGTGTCGAAATTTATGCCGTCGGCACCGGCTTCGTAAAACGCCGATGCACAATAGACCATGTCATTGACCGCCATCTCGATGGCTGCTTCATAGGATTCCTGCGCTTCTTTGATTTTTCCCAAGGGCAGCAGATCCCCCGGGTTAGGCATGGGTCCATCGGGATAGGTATACAGGCCCAGGTTCGGCATGGCCCCGTAAAACAGGGGAATTACCATGAGCATCTGAGATTGTTCAAAAAGGGGTAAATCCTCATGAAGCACGGATTTAGATGGCTTATAGCTGTAGTCCACATGGGAAAACTCCATGGTGTCGGCGCCAAAACATCGCTCAAATATCTGAAGGGCTTGCTGGCGATTGGCGATGATGCCTGCATGCCGGATCTCGATGGTGGGACCGTCGTAGGTGGTGACGATTTCAAAACCCCTTTCCACGCTGGTAAGCCTGTTGCCCGATTTACAGATATCGAACAGGTGTTTGATCTCGTCATCGGAAAGGACATCGATCTTGGCATTGTCTGCGGCCGCCTGAGTCCCCTCCACGATGTCCTTCATGAGCTCGGCTTCTGTTAATTCCGTAACCCAGCCGTCTCCCAGTCGTGAATAAATTTTTGTCATATGTATTTTCTCCCCGTGCTAGGTATACGACCCTATGATGTAGATGGACGAGCTGATTAAGACCCCTGCAATAAAAAACAAATAGGAAAACTGGACAAACCTGTACTTTTTCTGGGCCAGATACTGTCCCATGGTATATATTTCACGGACCTGGGATTCATAAACGGCGTTTGAATCATTCATCATTGATTCCATGGCGTTTTTGTACTCATCATAGCTCATCCGGGTAAAGGTTCCGAAAAACAGGATATTCGACGACGTTTCTTTAAAATCAAGGGGCGCGCCCGGCTTTTTGCCGGTCTTTATTTTAGGCATGGCCGCAAAAGCGGCCATCAATATGGTCAGAACACAGAACCCGATCAGGGTAACGGCAGCCAGATGAGACCGCTGGTCATACAGGAACCCTGTGGAAAGCGGTATCATCAGAGATGCAATGGTCAGCATCATGTTTGCCTTTCTGTCAGCCATTTCGCTTAAACTTACGTGATGAGCGCGCGTCTGACGAATCATTTGATCCAGATGAGCTGAGTGTTGCATTATCTGCATGGCCAAACTCCTTTATTCCTTACAGTTTGTATTTTTTGTAAACAAGATCTATGGGTTTCCCTTATCAGATCCGAATAAGAAATGGAAATAAGTAGTTTATCGCAAGGCTAAAGAGCATGTCAAACAACTTCGCCAAGGGTTACATGGACAAACCATACCAAATTTTATTGACTTTTGGATAGCGTTAATAAAGGATACGCGACGACGTATCCTTGAACTATCAGCTCCATAGAGGATCAGAAATAATTTCGATAATGGAACCCAACTGAAATAATTTGAGGCAACCTACATGCACAATCTAGCCATCCTGCCCGGAGACGGCATCGGGCCCGAAGTCATGGCAGAAGCAACCAAGGTTTTGGATACCGTTCAGAAGCAATTTGATCTTGGATTGACCTATCATTATGCCGACGTCGGCGGCATTTCCATCGACCGACATGGAGAGGCGCTTACCAGGGAGACCCTTGCAATCTGTGAGAATGCCGATGCCATCCTGTTCGGTTCTGTGGGCGGCCCAAAATGGGAAAAGCTTCCCCCGCAAAAACAGCCCGAACGCGCCGCTCTGCTTCCGCTTCGAAAACACTTCAATCTCTTCTGCAACCTTCGACCCGCAATGATGGTCCCGTCCTTAGCCGGCAACAGTCCCCTGCGGCCGGAAATCGTGAAGGACGGTTTCGACATTCTGTGTGTCCGGGAATTGACGGGCGGTATTTATTTCGGTCAACCCAAAGGTCGGGAAGGAACCGGGGCGGATGAAAAGGCCTTCGACACCATGGTCTACACCCGTGGTGAAATCGAACGTATCGCCCGAATGGCCTTCAGCTATGCCATGAAACGACATAAAAAAGTAACCTCCGTAGACAAGGCCAACGTCCTGACCACGATGGTCATGTGGCGTGAAATCGTTACCGAAATCGGTCTCGAATATCCAGAAGTTGTTTTAAATCATATCTACGTCGACAACGCCACCATGCAGTTGATCCGGAACCCGCATCAGTTCGATGTGTTGCTCTGCGGAAATATGTTTGGGGATATTCTTTCAGATGAGTGTGCCATGCTCACCGGATCCATGGGGCTGCTGGCCTCAGCCAGCCTGAATGAAAGCGGTTTCGGGCTATACGAACCCGCCGGCGGCACAGCCCCCGATATTGCCGGCAAAGGGATCGCCAACCCCATTGCCCAGGTCCTGTCCACCGCCATGCTGCTGAGATTCAGCCTCAATCAGGACAGGGCCGCCACGGCCATAGAAAAGGCTGTCTATGCCACGCTGGCCGATGACATTCGTACCCGTGACATCGCAAGTGCTTCCTCAACAATCGTCAACACCTCCGAAATGGGTGACGCTATAATCGAACGCATTTGCGTTGTATAGCCCAATATGGGTTGTACGCCAGGTATTATTCTTTGACCTTCTCCATTCCGGATATTTCTTTAAGGATTTTTTCCAGATTTTCCAGTTCCCTCCCGTAACCGGTCCAATCGCCATTTCGCAGATATGCCTTGGCTTTAGTATAGTGGTCCAGAGCCGTCACTCCCAGATTGGATAATCCTTTACCCCCCATTTGAGGAATAACCAGTGAAGCCGGCTGTTTCGGCGTTATTTCAAGATCCAGTATAGTGCTCAAGGCCCTGTCCAGGTTTTCCTCCATAATCAGGCGATTGCCAAAAGCGACGATGACTCTTTTGAGTTCCGGCAGAGAAGCAGCCCTCGATTCCTCCGGCCGGGGGACACGCACGCCTGCTCGCTGAGATTTTGCTGCGGCACCGGACTGAGGGGTGTCGGTTGGGGACATTTGGCTTTCTTCCTGGATGGCTTCCAGATATACCGGCTCCACATAAATAAAGGTCTTACCGACGGGAATAATCAAAAGATTACCCCGGATGACGCGTGAGCCTCTCTGTCCCCACAGACTCAGTTCTCGAGAAATTTCCGTTTGCTGATCCACCCTGGCTTCAATCTGCATCGGTCCATAGACCAGTTTTTCCTTGGGCAGCTTGTAGACCAGCAGGTTGCCATAGTTGGGCAAATCACATCGGGCCGCCAGCCAGCCGATCATATTATCTTTCTTGGAGGGGGTGAAAGGAGCCATCAGGAAAAATTCTTCCTTTTCCTCTTCGGGCAGCTTGACAATGATGTAGTAAGGTTCCATTTCTTGACGGCGGTCCCCATAAACTTCATCCGGAATTTGCCAGAGGTCCTCCTGGTTGTAGAAGACCTGAACATCTTCCATGTGATATTTCGTGTATGTCTCCATTTGGATTTTAAAGAGATCCTTGGGGTAGCGAATATGCGCTTTCAGTTCCGCGGGCATTTCCTTGAAAGGCTTAAACAGATCCGGGAAGATTCGCGCATAGGTTTTGATGATGGGGTCATTTTCATCAATCATGTAGAAGGCGACATCTCCGTTATAGGCATCGATGGTGATTTTGACGGAATTGCGGATGTAGTTAATCCGTCTTTTTTTAAAATTACCATAAGACCTTTGGGAATAAGGATACATCGCAGAGGTCGTGTAGGCGTCTTGGATCCAATAGAGCTTGCCATTGGAAACAACCAGATAGGGATCACCGTCATAATCGAGGAAAGGGGCAATCGCATTCGTCCGCCGGTGAATCCGCCGGTTAAACATGATGCGACTTTCCGGATTTAAGTAGGTGGTAAAGAGTATCTGGGGATCAAAAAACTCAATGGCAAACAAAAGCCTTCTGAGAAAAGAATTGATATGGATACCGCCCTTGCCCTGGTAGGTGGTATAAACATTTTTGTCCCCCTTGGGATAATCAAATTCCTGGGCTTTGGTATTTACCAGCACATACGTATCCGTTTTTTCGCCATAATAGATCTCGGGGCGCACGACCTCCAGGTCCGGTTCAAAAGAAGGTGGCAGATCTTTGATAAAGAGGCGGGGCAGCCCCTCGCTGGTCACTTCATTGACCGGGCTTGCGGCCAGACCGTAGCCATGGGTATAGGTGAGGTGTCTGTTGACCCAGGTATTGGCCTGGGGAGGCAGCTTGTTAACCACCAACTCCCGGGCGGCCAGCATGATCTGGCGGTACTGATTGTCGACGATGTACCGATCGACGTCGACATTGTTAAAGTCGTAATACAGTCGTATGGCTTGAATCTGCCGGTAGGTTTGAAGCAGTGGGCGCTCATCCCAGATCCGGATGTTTTGGATCGTTACGTCATGCTGCTTGAGATCCTGGGCGGTGAGTTCGTCCTTCACTTCAAAGTTGACTTCTTTGATTTTATTCAGATTGTAGGCCTCGCGGGTAAAATCAATATTGTAGGCAATGTAGGGGGCTTCTTTGGCAAGTTCATTGGGTTTGACTATCATTTTTTGAACCAGGATGGGGATCCCCGTTCCAAGGCCCAATATGACGCCTATCCAGATTGCCGCACTAATCCAGATTAATTTTGCCCTAATTTTAAAGGCATTGATAAAAAGGACTATGGCAAATCCTATGGAGACAAGCACGATGACCTTATAAGTCAGGATCTTGATGTGAACATCGGTATAGCTGGCGCCGAAAGCCGGTCCCTGGTCGGAATATAAAAGCCCGAACATTTTAAGACGATAGGCCCAGGCCAAAAGCAGCACAACGATTCCACCCAGAAAAATGAGATGCTTTTTAGCGTTTTCCGCAAGGGTGATTTTAGGCAAAGAAGTTTGGGCAGCCACGGCTTGATCGAGGTCACCCTCTATTTTCAGGGCACCGTTTTTCAGATACCAAGCCATCGTGGCCGGTACAGCTACGATAAAAAGAATCAGCAATCCGTTTTGGATGAAGATGTAAAAAGGCAACGAAAACAAGTAAAAACCGATGTCCCGGTTAAAAACAGGGTCGCTGCTGCCAAAAGGTTGCTGATACAGATAACGCAGGAGCAAATCCCATTGAGCGGAGCCTTTTGAAGCTATATAAATGGGAAGAAACAGAATAAAAGCGATCACCAGGGTTTTTAGCATTGCAGGGGAAAGGCCAAATTGCGAAACATAATCGTCGGCGATTTTAAAGCCCCCCCCTGTCCCAACGCGCGGGTTTAAACGATTGGCAGCGTAAATGTTCACACCGATAATCAGGGTCAAAAGCAGCCAGACCATCAATCCAAACCCGAATTTGCCCATCAACATAGTCCAGAAAACAGGCGAAAAGCCCAAATTTTCAAACCACAACCAATCTGGATATATCGAAGTTCCTATCCACAGTAATAGAACAACAACAGCTCCGATACCGATAACAATTAATTTTTTTTGCATAATATTCCTTAAAAGTATTTGTGAGTAATATGAGTAATATGGGACGTATATCAGATTATAAGTTGTATGTTTTTACCTAAAGCGCAGAGTACGTATGTCCAGTTAGTCAAGGACGTCCCCAACGCTTCCCATATCCAGCAATACGGGGCAGTGATCAGATCCCATGATATCATTCAAGATGTCCGCATTCCTGACAAGGCCGGCCAGACCCGGGGAAACCAGAAAGTAGTCGATTCTCCAGCCGATATTCCGCTTTCGCGCAGCCGCGCGATAACTCCACCAGCTGTATTTTACCTTATCCGGGTTTTTGAATCTGTAGGTGTCGATGAATCCGGCCGCCACGATATTGTCCATTCCATCGATCTCTGCCTGCATATAGCCCGCTGATTTGTTATAGTTCGGTTTTGGCCGCGCCAGATCCACGGGTTTGTGGGCCACATTAAAATCGCCGCAGGCCACCACCGGCTTCTCTTTTTGCAGGCCCTCCAGATAAGCCAGAAAATCCGCATCCCAGTGCCGGCGATACGCCAGCCGCTTCAATTCGCTGCCTGAATTCGGTGTATAAACCGTCACCAGAAAAAACCCATCGAACTCCATCACCATGACCCGACCTTCCTGATCGTGTTGTTCAATACCCATATCCAGTCGCACGGACAATGGTTCGTTTTTACTTAGAATGGCGGTGCCGGCGTATCCTTTTTTTACCGCCGAGTTGGTGTATAGCCGATACCCCTCGATACCCGCCAAAGCCTCCGCGACCTGATCGTCCTGGGCCTTGGTTTCCTGCAGGCAGAGCACGTCGGGCTGCATAAGCTCCAGCGATGCCTTGAAATCCTTTTTAACCGCCGCCCGAATACCGTTGACGTTCCATGAAACCAGACGCATCTATTTCCCTCCGCTCAATGGTATTGTGTCATTGGGGGTGTCACCCCTTGAACCGCAACACAGCCGGTGCCTTCTCGGCGGCTTGCCTTTGTAAACAAGCTCAAGGCCCGCCCTTCAAACCGAAGTCAAGCCGGTAGGCATTGTCACCGCGACGCAGCACAATGTCATCAGGATTGATGCGGCTGATTCGATACCCTTCGATGCCATCTCCCTCCCGCAAGACCTGATTGCTGATGACCACCAGTCGTTCCTGGGGGGCTTCTCCCCATGAGATGGCCTGTATCTTAAAGCTGACGCCCTCGAGTCGGTCCATGGGCAAAGGGTCCTCTTCCTGGACAAGGGCCTCTTTTGATATATCCTCTAGGGAATCGGGTATATCCTTTTCGTTGCTGACGACGTGTGGTTTCAGATCCTGGGGTACCGCAGCCACCACCGCCTTCTCTATTGTCTCTTCCGTTGATTCAACAACCTGTAATGGCAATGGATCAGGCGTTTCTGGCAGAGATGCCAACGGGTGTTTCTGTTCAAGGACGCCTGTCCCGGGTTGCGGCGTTTCTTGGGCCTCAGATGTTACGGCCGGTTTTGCACTCTCAAGCAGGGGTTCGGGTGTTTTTTCAGAACTTCTCCGATAATATGCCGCAAAACCGATGGCCCCCATACAGATACAGACGACCCCGATAATCCCGATGGTGATTTTTGAAGTGAATACTTTTCCGTCAGCCCTTGCACGTGTCAGGGGATAATCCTGTTGGGATTCCTCCTTCTCCAGCTTATTTAAAGCATCAAGAATCGAACTCAATGTTGGTCATCCTTTATTGTTTTGTGAGAAGCGCTTGTTTCAGGGGTGGTTCTCCAAGAGGCGCTCATACGTGACAAGCCGTGGTGCCGAGATGTCTTCTTTTTCGTTATAAAGTACAATCTTGGTCAATGGCCCCACAAATCCGTCTGCGTCGATACCGTGTTTTTGCTGGAGATTCTTGATAATTGCCTGTGTCTGCATGTCATATTCCGGTGTCAAGGCAACATCCTCGTGGCCGATATCACGCAACATCATCTTCAGCATAATAACGGAACCCTTGGGATTATTTAACGGCATAACGCCTTCAAAACCCAGATAATTCTTCCACACGATAAAAACTGTGCCCTTGAACTGGGCAGCCAGAGCATCGTATGGAATCGTAACAGACGTCTCCACCCCCTTCACCCGGAAGATGGCCTGATTCTCATGAATTTTTTCCAGCGTCAAGTACAGCGGCAGTTTTAACTCCGGACTCTCAAATTTAAAAATAGCCGGTAGATTGAGCTTCCGGGTCAGATCCGGATTGCCGTCGATCACCTGGACTTCCAGACCGTGTTGCCTTGTTACCAGATTGAAAAACGTGATGTCGTCCTGGAGGCTTTCAAGGTAAGGTTGGATATGATTCTCAACCGCCCACAGGGACAACAGCTCTGTCATGGCATTGTATCGCGTTGCAGCAGGATCTGCCTGTTCAAGAAATGTTTTCAGCGCCACCGTCTTAACTGCCTCGGCACGCGCAGGTTCCTCGGTGATGGTTTCCATTTTCTCATCAGTTGCCGGGTGAAAGACAACAGCAGATGTATCCTTAATTTCTGAAACCGTGTGGGACAACATGGCCGATGGAACCTGCTCCGCCGTGCGCTGTACGATCCCCGGCAACAAGAAGACGCTTAATACAGCCGCCACGGCAATCATTACCACTGCGGTGGTACGGATTTTCAAGGGAAAGCGTTTCCGAAGGTCACCACGGCTGGACAATTCACGAATCGCCAGGCGTATGATATTGCGGGATATCTTTTTACGGTTCCGACTGTAGGCAATCAAAAGCGATCGGTCACAAATGATATTGATTAAGCGGGGGATGCCGCCGGTATAGGTATAGATCTCCTTTAAAGCGTTTTTTGAGAACAGATGCCCTGGTTTTGTAAGGGCAATCTGTAATCGATGTTCAATATATGCGCACGTTTCCTTAAAGGTGAGCGGCGCCAGGTAACAGCTTAGGGTCACCCGTTGGCCGAGCTGCCTGAGTTCATGTGAGTCCAGCATTTCTCCCAACTCGGGCTGCCCCACCAGGATGATTTGAAGAAGCTTGCTCCGCGTCGTTTCCAGGTTGGATAAAAGCCGCAACTGCTCCAGAACTTCGATACTCAGGTTCTGGGCCTCATCAATGATCACGATTACATTCTTACCGGCCGCCTTCTGCTGCATGAGAAAAGCGTTCAGGGTATCGATCAGGTCTTTGGTATTATCCGCTGAAGAAGCGATGCCGAGCTCGTCATTGATGGCTTTGAGCAACTGCACTTCATCCAGCCTGGGATTGAATATATAAGCAGCTACCGTATCATCCTGCAAACGATCCAGAAAAACCCTGCACAGGGTGGTTTTGCCTGTGCCGACCTCCCCGATGATCTCCACAAACCCATCCCCATGCCGCAGCGTGTATTTCAAGTGTGCCAGGGCTTCTTCATGACTTTTGCTTAAGAACAAATAGGTCGGATCCGGAAGCAGCTTGAAAGGGCGCTCCTTGAAGCCGAAAAAATGGCTGTACATCGTACCTCTCCTCAATGTTGAACAACATACCCATTATCGGCAATCGGCATGCAAAACGTACCCTGCCGGTGAATCAGCTGACTCCCAGGCCCATTCCCTCACAGGCTAAATTCCTGCCAACACTTTCAACTGCTCTATCAATTTATCTTCCTCTGGGTTGGATAGGCTTTCATTAAATGGGGCAACCCTAAGTGATATGGTCGTCCCGCTACCCCACGGCCACCATGCGCAAAACACAAACACTTCATTGGATGGGTCTGAACTAAATAAAAGCTGCATGGGTCTAAGTCCGCCAAGATGTTCGTCAAGTGATTTAACAACTTGCGGAGCTGCATTGATATTTGCGTTGTCCCAAGAAATGGGGAGGTGCTTTTCTAGGATGATACGGACGTCTTTCTCTTTGTCCGTATCAAATTCAGCCAAAAATGTTCCGATCCAATCGTCCCACTTCCACGATAATATACCACGAAACTCATGAAATAATTGCTTGCATATAATTTCGTTACTGGATTGATTCACGTCATTCATAATAGCTTATCCTTTTAATAATTGAGGTCACAATCGAGCAACCGTGCAGCTTCATTTAATCTGGCTATAGGATCGATACTTTTTGACACGTCGCGTTGCTGGGGAATCTCTTTGTGGAGTTTTTCAGGCAGGTATGCACTGCGGGATCTTATCGACATATTTCTTAGTGCCTAGTATCAATCCATGACGTAAATCCTCCCACAGCTTTTTCTCCTCCTTTGCATAATTTTGAACATTTTCTCGGTAGGCCTATTTTTATCTGCCTCTCTATAGGGGTTGTCAGAAAAACGTTCCGATTGAGGACCTTTTTTCTGCTGCAACCCCTTATGCCGCCATCCTATTTTCGGAACATTATTATGACAAGCGGTATAAATTTTCATGCCCTGACGCGCACAACGAAGCATGAAACATGGGTTTCTAATGAATATGGTACAATGCATCTATAAATTCGATTCTCCATGGTCTGGCCGTGGTTCATCTATACAGTATATGTTTATCCAGTCAATACTTTATACACTATTGAAGAACCTCGCAGCAAGCAAAGCACTGCCTCACGGCAGAACCTACGGGGAATGCGCTCGCTGTTTCGGTTCAAGATGTGACCCTTCACAGTCGTCAGACGTGACCCACCGTTTGTTCTACCACGCCTTTCAAGCTGCCCAGCAACGACGCCGAAGGGATAACCACGACCTCACGATCGCTTATTTTGGTCATATACCGAGGTTTGTCCTGGTGGGCGATGTAGGCCTCCCTGAGTTTTTCGCTCAGATTGTTGAGACTGGTGGCGGATAGCCCCTTTTCTTCCACCAGGGATTTGAAGTTGACGATTTTGTCGCCATCCTCGATCCATGCGATCCCAAATTTCTTGGGAGGTTTCCCGATGAAGATGAAAACGGAATCTTCAGACGGAACAACCTCGAGGGGCGCTTTGGTCTCGGCAGCCAGTTTCTCAAGCGGGGGGCGCACGGATTCCAATGTTTTGGCAACCGGGGCAGATGAATCAAGTGAGGGGTAATCGTTCTTGCCGCCAAACATCTTTTCCAAGATACCCATAACTCCTCCTTTAAGGGTTACGGCGAGCCATGGAAATCGGAGACAATCAACAGACGCAGTCGCGGTTGTTCGGGGGGATGACATGGCCTCGCCTAGGTTTCCCCCTGGGCCGACCTGTTTAATAATCCGGTACCATCTATACGATCCTCTGTCAACCCCGGCTCATCTATTCTGGGGAGATTCGTGCAGAACGTGCATTAACGCCTCATGCTTTCTTGCAGTATGCCCTCTGTTTTTCCTACCGTATAGCCGATTTTCTTTTTAGGCTTTTCAGGCGGCTCCAGAAGCTGTCTAATCGCTTCGAATACGATAAGTACCTGCATGCTATTGAAGAACCTCGCAGCATGAGAAGCACTGCCGAACGGCAGAACCCACGGGGAATGTGCTCGCTATTGCGGGCCAACCTCCGCATAACCCATGTTGTGCACGGTTAGACTCAAGGCTTTCTTTTTTCCACCATCGGCCAGATCCATCAAATGTCTGTGATGGGTGAAAAAAATCACCTGGGTTTTTTCAGAAAGTTTAGCCAGTACCTCTAGTGTGGCCAACGCTCTTTGATCGTCGAAGCGCAGCAGAATGTCGTCGACTACAAAGGGCAGCGGTTCGTTATTTTCCAGAAACTGTTCCAGGCTGGCAAGTCTGAGGGCCAGGTAGAGCTGGTCGGCTGTGCCGTCGCTCATACCGGTCACCATAACCGGTTGTCCACTTTCCGGTCGAATACCCACCAGGACCGGGGCGCCCTTGTCGTCATATTCAGCACGCACACCAATGAAAGAGCCGGTCGTCATCTCTGAAAACAACTCGCTCGCCCGTTGGATCAATGGTCCCTGGTGCTTTTCCCGGTATTGCTCTATGGTACGGGCAAGAATGACGGAAGCGATTTTCATCCGGGCGTATGTTTCCACATCGGATTCCAGGCTTGCCATTAGACGCTCGGCTTCTTCGGCATAACCGGCGGCTTCGGCGCTTCCATCCATGCGCTTTAGCTCCGCATTCTCGGTTCCTATGGTCTGGTCCAGTTCAGACCGTTCCGATTCCAGCGCCCTGATCTCGTTCTCCAGACGTTCCAATTCAGGGGAAACGCTATCAGCTTTTACGGCTGAAGCGTCGGCAATAAATTCCGCCACGGTTGCGCCGGCGCTGAGATCCCGAATACGTGTTTCCATATCCTCAAGATCTTTGGTCATCTGCCGTCGAATCTTGGAACGCTTTTCCATCTGTTCCAAATCTTCAGCGCTTTTACAACGTGCCTCGTGACAGATGGATTCCATCAATGTGGATGTGTCTGCAATTCTTTTTTCGGCAACGTGTCGTTCTTCTGTGATCTTGGCTATCTGTTTTTCCAGACTTTTTCTTTTTGACTGTGATTCTCTTGCCTGAGTGAGTCTGGCGTTGAGAAGCTCGGCAGCCCTTTCCGGCATTTCATCTTTAAGGTCTGGGGCAACACTTTCCACCAGGTATTTCACCTGTTTCTGGAACGCATCGGTGTCACGGTCGATCCCCTCGATACGCTTTCTCAGGATATCTGCTTCGTCGATCAGCACCTTTGCTTCGCGAATACTGTCCATCACCACCATTGCGGCACCAGGGCTGGCTTCGGCGTCCAGGCCTATTTTTTCGACGTTTTTACCCCACCTTATCTTCCATCGCTCAAGATCGCTTTCGATATTGGCAATGGCTGCCTCGATATCCTTCTTTTCGTTCAGGTGGCCGATGCGTTCTTTATCAATGGATGCGATCTGCAACTTCAGGGATTCGTTCGATTCAACATGGGTTCTTGCTGCGCCGATCAATTGCAAAAGGCTATGGTTCCTGTCAATTGGGTGGTCGGTTTCTTCCAAAGCCTGAGCGATCTGGACTTTCAACATACCGGCTTCTGAACTCATGCTGTCGATCCTGGCCTGCTCAGAGCGAAGGTCCGCCAGTTTGTCGCGGATAACCGCAACGTCCGACAACCAGGTGTGCATCTCCTTAGGGGAGAGGGGGTGAATGCCGCTGGGTGCCCACAACTGCTGCCACGCTTCACGCATTTCGGCCTGTTCGGCCGTTAAGGATTTGAACTTTTCATCATGAAGCTTCATGTTTTTTTGACACAAGCGCTTTCTGGCTTCAAGCATGCCTTTTTTGCTGACCTGCTCGGCCTCTCGCCTGAGGCGGTCGGCAATATTGTCCGCCTCTTCAACGCTTATCTCAAAAGCATCAGGCAGCGTGGATGAATTGCCGATTCGCTTGGCAAATGAATCTATTTCTTCACGTGGCGGTTCGCCTCCTTCCAGTTTTTCCCGAATCAAACGCCAGCCCTTTTTACGAACGATTCGGGCCGTTTCCAAATCCGTTTCGGTGGGAACGTCATGGGACAGCGCGATGGCATTCAGATCGGTTTCGATCTGAAGCATTTCCTTTTCAATTGTCTGCTGGTCTTGCTCCAGTTTTTCTTGTGCATGAGAAAACTTGCTGAATTGTGTTTCGAATCGATCAACACTTTCCTTTGAAGGGAAAGGAAGGGTATCAATGTCCTCAAGAGACCCAGACCAAATCGGCAACTGTTTAATCGCCCTGTTCAGTGATTTTTTTCGATTTTCCCTTTCCACCCGAGCCTGAGAGATCTGTTTTTCCAGGGGCCCGGCGTCCTGGGCTGCTTGCAAAGCGATCTTGAGTGCAGCCACATCCGACGGCGCCGCTAACCCTTTTTTTTGATCCGACAGACTGCTGATTTGGGTGTTTACCTTACGGTATTGTTCCCGGGCCGTATCAAGTCGTGTGGTCAGGCGCTCAAAACGTATGCCCATATCCTGAATTTCTCCCACAACAGAGGCGGGAAGCTTGAGATCCTTGCCAAGGTCGGATAGGGCGGATGACCGGATTGCTGCGAGTTTGTCCGAGGCCTGCTTTTTTAAAGCCCGCATCATGCCTTCTCTGTCCGGCCTATCCTTCTGACCTTTTCGGCAGGCTCCCAGTTCCTGCTGGAGTCCCTCTATGCTTGCCTCGTGCTGGAGCAGTTCCGCTGGAATCGACAAAGCATCTATTTGTTCCTGCAAGCCCTGAATGGCTGCGCAGATCCGATTAAAATCGTTGGTGGCAATCTTCAAATCACTTTCAATGGATCGACGTCTATCCCCGAAATCTTCCGGCAACTCGGGCACACCCTTGTAATTCGGCAGTTCTTTTTCAATCTCTTTTTTCCTGGCAATCATGGGCAACGCTTTCCAGATGCGCTCCAGCGTGTTGCTTTCCTGCTTCAGCTGCGCCAGCTTCTGCTGTAACTGATCCAATTTGTGTTTGGCGTCGTGAAGGTTTTTGTGATGAAATTTCCATGTCTTCCCCAGAAGCAGCGCATCTTTCCGGTTTTTCCCGGCTGTTTTGAGATATGATAGGGTGCTGTTGATGTGGGGTTTTGAACCACTGGGCTTGAAGAGATCTTCACATGCCTGCTCAAGCTTCTTCTGGAAACTCTGAAGCCGGATGAGGCCTGCACCGGCGGCAAACAGCGCCTGACCTACACTGCCGCCCCCGGTGACAATTTCCTGACCCCCGGCAATCAAGTCATCGTGTCCAATGGCAAACATCTGTTCGAAGTGATCCTGGCCAACACCGCCTAAAAACGACCCAAGCGTCTCATCGTCCAAGACCGTCTCATCGTCCGGACCACGCAGTGTCTTGATATTTCCCTTGCGCCGGATGAATTCGATCTCTGTCCCATCACTCTTCACCAAACGGGCACCGATACGCAGGCTGGAATTCGGGTGCAGAAAGCTGTCCGATGTGCGAAGGGGGATCCCGAAAAGCATGTTCCGAAAAGCTCTGAGGGCACAACTCTTGCCCGCTTCATTGGGACCGTACACCATGTGGAAGTCTGTATCGCCACTTGCAAAATCGAGTGTCGATTTCGTAAATGGGCCAAAGGCGACAAGCTGCATACGACTGATTTTCATGATCCGGAAGCCTCCCCTTTCAATCCCTGATCGAGCACTGCGTGCGCCTGGTCAACAATCCGGCTGATTAGCTGTGGATTTCCCAGGTCAATTGCCTCTTCGCCCTGTTTATACTCGGCCGGAAGTTTCCGAAAAAGACCTTCTAATTCTTTGCCGATGACCAACAGACTGTCTTCATCCTTTTTAATATCTGCCACCAGTCGCTCCAGTTCCAGCATGGGTCCGGATCCCACGGGTTTTTCTTTTGCTCTATCATCGGGCCGCGTGGAAACGTTAACCTTTTCGATCCACACTCGCTCACCGAAATTGGAGATTGCCGTAGACCGAACCGCCTCTTTCCAATATACCGGATCGCCGTTGATAAGCGCGTGGGCCGAAGTTTCACCCGTAAAAACCACCCGGGCAATAACCGGCAGCGGCTCGTGCAAAAGCACCTGCTTTTCCATGGCATCGACAAACAGATCGAGGCAGGCCTGCTTCGTTTCAGCACCGGCCAGATTTATATCCAAAAGTTCCCAGCGAATCACATCCAGGGGAAGTTGAACAATTTCGGACCCGATCTCTTCAGTTATCGTGACCAGCACGCATCCTTTGGTGCCCGTTTCCTTGATGTGACGGCCCTGAATACAGCCCGGAAAAACAATGGGTGGATCCTCACAAACCATCTCATATTGATGCACGTGACCCAGGGCCCAGTAATCATAACCTTTGTTTTTAAGGTCGTCCAAGGCACAGGGAGCGTAGTTTTCGTGTCCCTCCCTCCCGGTAAGGCTGGTGTGCAACAATCCGATGTTGAAATATTCCGGAATCGGTTCCGGATACGAAAGCGCTAAATTATCAACAACCGCTGATGTTGAAAAACTCTGGCCATGGACAGCCACTTTAAGATAATCCAAGCTCTTTGTTTCCGGCTTCAGGTGGGAAAAATGATGGACGTTGTCCGGGTATGGCAGGGAACGGGTCATTTGGCCGGCGGCATCGTGGTTTCCGGAAATGAGAAAGACAGCAATGCTGTGTGCCTTCAACCGGCTGATCTGCCTGATGAAATACAGTCCTGTATTATAATCCTTCCAGCTGCCGTCAAACAAGTCACCGGCAATCAAAACGAAATCTACGGATTCATCTATGGCAAGATCGATCAAATTCTCGAAAGCACGCCGGGATGCCTGTCGAATTTCTTCTGCCGGCGCTCCCTCATACGTTTCCAGCCGGTGAAGCGGACTGTCCAGGTGAACATCGGCTGTGTGAATGAATTTAATCATTTATTGATTTGCTTCTTTTCTAATGATTCTATAAGTTTCTTCGTAGATAGATTTACGCGGCCCAATCGCAACAACATCAATAATTCGTTTTGAGGATACATGATAAATTATTCTGAGTCGGCTGATCCGGTAACTCCTGAGTCCCTCCAACTTTCTTTGAGAGATTTTCCAGACCCAGGTTCAGCAACAATATGCCGCAAACCAGCTCTGATTTTTCTTTTCAGTCCGGATGACATCCTCTTAGTAAAGCTACTATCTCAGCAGGTACTCTGAGCTTTATTTGAAAACGGTCTTTCGGTGCCATTATTTATTCAAATAATTCCTCTAATGTATACACTTTAGGTTTTTTCTTTAAAGCTACGATACCTTTTTTTATCTCGGTCATCAAATCACCATCGGATTTTATCGCAATTGTTTCTCTCCAACCATCGAATTCATCCGGGCTCACCAGTACTGCCGCCGGTCTTCCATTTTTGGTTATGATGATTTCTGCATCGGTTGACTGAACTTTCTCTATAAGTTCGCTCAGTTTCATTTTTACTTCGGATAAAGACAAAGTTTCCATATTAAGACCTCTATTATGGTTAACTAAAATTATGGTCATAATATAATTTACTTTGTTGAAGTTGTCAAACAAATAAAAAGTCCGCCGGGGACCCATATGCCTCAGCAAACGTTCTTATTCGACGATAGTCAGCAAGCTGAACATAACGTTCCCAGCAAGGATCGATGCGCCCTTTTTCTGCACCAATGTCCCCTTAGATAGGTGGGCCATGGTGTCCTTAAGTAACCGCTTGCAAATCAGATCGACCGATTCCTTACCAAACAAATATGGGAACGGTATCGCCATCAGATCACCGATAATATACGACAGGAAGATAACCAAATGAAGTATAGCATAAGACTGGAGTCTTCCTGTAAACAGAAGAGGCGCTACAACTCCAATAAACCAGACAACTTTATAGGAAAGCTGCAGCAGTAGAATTGGCACAAACTTTAGAGGCGCTTTCAGCCCCAGTATGGATAGGAGTCCGAAAGACAAATATACACTGCCCGTTACTCCGTAAACAATTGGATCTTGACTGGGCGAACGAAAAATGTTCCGCATGATAGTAGGCATTACTATTATACCCAGTCCGAACCCCCCTGCACCAACTATGGTGTAGATGTACATGGCTTTCAGCCAACCATACCTAATTTTATGTTCCTCTGGCATATGTCACCTCCTAAGCTTATTAGATGGTTGTACGATTCTAAGAACAGGTCCAGAACAGCAGGTGGTAGTATGGTGGTGCTGTAGATTCAGGACGTTATCAGGTGTGGTTTGAGTGTACCCTATCGTTGCATAAACAACATGGCAAATCATAGATAATGAGTTGTTATTATATGCAATATGGTAGCGATAGCGCCATTTCCTGGATATTCCTCCAGGTGAATTCTAAGGATGGTGTCTTTTTTGCCATGTTGTTTACCCTGCGGGAAAGCCGGAGAACTTCAGATCCTGCGTTGCTGAGGGTTCGAAGTAAAAAACTACGACTTCACCCTCAGGCGCCTTGACTCTGAAGCCCTCCGGCTTTTGCAACGTTAGGGTGTAATAGCAATATACCGGAAGGTTTTTGTCTGGTCAAGCTGGGAGTTTTTGTAGGTTGATAGTGCAAATAAATATGTGTTGGTACTACTAACACTACCACGTACCCCACCCATTAAAAAAGGACGGTATGGGTATTGCACCAGATACAATCCAATACCTGGTATTGAAATCCACTAAGCTATCTTATAAACACCCCGACCAACGCTTTTTATTTTGCCCTGTTTCCTCAACTTAAAAACAATATTTGCCAGCTTCTTTTTATCGAACCCTGTCTTTTTAGCAAGGGTAGCACTATCTACACCATTCTTTGACCTTGTGATAATCTTTAACACAGCATTCGCGGCAGTTTCTTTCACAGCCTTTTTTGCTGGTGCTTTCTTAGGGGCCGCTTTTCTCGGTGCAGATTTCTTTGGTTTTGCGGCAGCTTTACGCGCAGGCTTAGCCTTGGCCTGCTTGTTTGGCGTACTCACTTCCAATTTCTCAGCTATCTTCTCCATACCCTGCGCTATAGTTCTCAAACCTTCCGCTACTGCTTTCAACGCTACATCAAATTCCTTCATGATATTCCTCCTTTATTATTATGTATCTGTTAAAAATAGGACAGGAAGCAAATAATGCAAGTAAATTGTCA
>CAWKCS010000044.1:0-20614 GCA_963848165.1 uncultured delta proteobacterium
AGCAGTAAGCAGTAAGCTGTAAGCTGTAAGCGGTTATCAAGCTTATGGCTTATCGCTTATAGCTTAGTGCTTTGCGAATATTATGAGCCAAACAGACTATTATCAAATTCTGGGGGTCTCGACCGATACGAAGCCGGAGAAAATCAAGCAGGCATACCGGGACCTTGCCTTTAAATACCATCCAGACCGCAACAAGGAAAGACCCGAAGCCGTTGAAAAGATGAAGCAGATCAATGAGGCTTACGCCGTTCTTTCCAATGCCCAAAAACGTCGTGAGTATGACAACCTGCGCCAAACGTTCGGATCGTCGGCCCGTCATCGATTCCGCCAGAACTACACCGAACAGGATATTTTCAGCGGATCGGATATCCACAGGATTCTGGAAGAGATGGCAAAGTCCTTTGGTTTTAGAGGGTACCATGACCTTTTCAGGGAATTTTACGGGAAGGGTTATCAAACCTTTGAAATTAAACGACCCGGTTTTTTCATGGGGGGTTTTATTTTTTCGGGTGCCATGGGCAGGCGTCACGATCCCGCAGGACGACTTCCTTTTGCCGGGCGTTCCTTTCTGCGCCTGGCTCAGCATGCTTTTAAAAAGCTATCCGGCTTGGCCCCGCCAAAAAAAGGAAGGGATCTTTACGAGGTGATTCATATCGACACCGCCTTAGCGCAAACAGGTGGTCCGTATGCGTATTATCATCGGAAACGATCCAAAAAGCTGGTGGTCACTATTCCCGCCGGGGTGCGTGACGGTCAGAAAATTCGGCTGGCGGGTATGGGAGAAAATGGAAAGGGCGGCGGCATGCCGGGGGACTTATTTCTTAAGGCACGCGTGAAGAAACCACTGCTGGAACGCATCAGGCAACTCATTTCGTAGATACCCGGGTCTATAGGGCCCGGCACTGCCTATGCCCTAAAGAGGTTTACGGAATGAAATGTCCCAGTTATTCCTGGCCGGTGATAGTTAACATGATTGCATTCTGGACGTGCATCCTGTTTTCAGCCTCGTCAAAGACCACCGATGCCGGCGATTCCATGACCGAATCCGTGACCTCTCTGCCCCTTTCCGCCGGCAGGCAATGCAGAAAGAGTGTCTGTTTGCCTGTGGACGCCATAAGGGCATCGTTCACCTGATATTCCTGAAAATGTTTCTCCCGTTCTTTTGCTTCATGCTTCTGACCCATGGAAGCCCAGACATCCGTGTACACCACATCGGCATCCTTTACAGCGGTTTTGGGATCATGGACAATTTCGATTTCAGATAGACCTTCTGCAGCGGCCGCCCTGACTGTTTCAGCATCGGGCTCATAATTTTCCGGACAGGCACACACAAAGTGGAATGGCAGCCGCATGGCCAGGTGCAGCCAGGAATTCACAACGTTGTTCCCATCCCCGAGATAGACAACCTTCAGGTCCTTCAGGTTTCCGCGATGTTCCCGTATGGTGAAGATGTCAGCCATGACCTGGCAGGGGTGGTTGTAGTCGGTCAGGCCGTTGATAACCGGTATGTCGGCGTATGCTGCCATTTCGATGATATGGGCATGCGCGAAGAGCCGCGCCATGATCATATGGTTGTATCGACTGACAACCCGGGCGATATCCTTGACGGCTTCCCGCTTCCCTATGTCGATATCCGACGGCCCCAGGTAGATGGCGTGGCCTCCCAGGAGAAAAAATCCTGTTTCAAAAGACAGGCGTGTTCTGGCAGAGGGTTTTGCAAAGATCATGGCCATGCTCTGCCCTTTGAAGGGCTGATAGTTCTTGTCTGTCCGTATCCTGGTCTTGACCTCTGTTGACAGGTCCAGTACATGATGAATCTCGTCGGTGGTCAAGTCAGTGATGTGTAGAAAGTCTCGTTTCACAGGGATGCCTCCATTAAAATTTCAAAAAACCATTTTATGATTTTCTTCGCTTATAAGCTATTTTTTGTGCCTGTGCAAGCCATGCAAAATATGTCATTGTCGAAAGACGTCATTTGGTATATGAACACTAAGGTGTACAGGTGAATTTGGTGCGTCCAATAATCGGTCATGTCTATATGACAAACAGTATTGTTGAAGAACCTTATCGGAATAATATGCAATGAAGGAAAAAAAGAAAAGTCTGATCGACATGATCATGGTGAACATGCTTTTGATGATCAGCCTTCCTTTGATTCTTCTGGGTGGTATCGTTGTTTTCGGCGAGTACCATTTTTTCCGTCAGGAACGCGAGGCCATTAAGAAAGCCTATATCCAGGAGCAGGAAGCGATCTTCAAGCACGAGGTGGAGAAAACCACCGACTATATCCGGTGGACGCGCAAACAGCATCGAGACGCCCGGTGAGAATCAGGAAGCGGAAATGCTGAGCTGGATATCCAGGATACGGTTTCATAACAAGGGCCGGCTACCCGGGTTCCTGTTTGTACGAAGCCTGGATGGGATTCAGCTCATGAGCATCAGCCGTCCCGATCTCATCGGCAAGGACATTTCTCTTCTGACAGACCCCGATGGCATTAATTCGCACCAGCTCTTTTTAAATGCCGTCAAGAAACCCGGGGGAGGGTTTGTCGATTATTCGTGGTTCAATCCCAGCACACGGAAAGTGGAGCTGAAACGGTCTTTTGCCAAAAGCGTTCCGGAGTTGGGATGGTATGTCGGCGCAGGATTCTGGTTTGGCGATATCAAACGGGTCATCTTCGATAAGCAGATGGAATTCAGAAACAAGGTCATGAAGGAGGTATCGACCATTTCGCTGCTCCTTTCGGCCATGTTCCTGCTCCAGTACCTGGTGTACCGTGTGATGATGCGTAAAATACGGGGCAATTTCCATCAGTTTGTCGCGTTTTTCAATACATCGGCATCGAGAGCTGTCCTGATGGACACAAAGACCCTCAGTTATTCAGAGTTTGTCAACGTGGCCAAATCCGCCAACCAGATGATGCAGGATCGGAATTCAGCCGAACAGGCCTTGCGTGACAGCGAGAACCGCTACCGGTCAATTATCGAAAACATCGATGAAGGGTATTGTGAAGTAGATCCGGTCGGGAATATCACTTTCTTCAACGACCGCTTTCGCGACATTATGGGGTATTCCAGGGAAGAACTGACCGTCATGAACAGCGCGGACCTGCTGGATGAGAAGGATGTAGAAAAGGTGTTCCAGCATTTTGCAAGTGTCTACGAAGCCGATTCGACACAGCCTGAATTTACATATCCGATCATACGAAAGGATGGTACCAAAAAGTTCGTGGGTGTCACTCCCACTGTGGTCAAGAACAGCCAGGGGAAAAAGACAGGGTTGCGCAGTATTGTCAGGGATGTGGACAAACAGAAGAAATATGAAGAGAACCTGATTTATCTGGCCTACCATGATGCACTGACGGGATTGAAAAACAGGAAAGCGTTCTATGAACAGTTGCAGGACGCTATCTATCATGCCAAACGGTATGGTACCGAGGTCGCTTTGATCTATATCGATATCGACAAATTCAAGAAAGTCAATGACACTCTGGGGCATGAGATGGGTGATGTGCTTTTGCTGGAGATCAGGGACCGGCTGCAGAGTACCTTGCGTAAAACCGATTTTGTATCACGAATCGGTGGCGATGAATTTGTTGTTCTGGTGGACAATCCGCATCATATCCATCCCGCAGCCATCGCAGAAAAAATTGTCAAAAATCTCTCCGAACCGTATGACCTCAAGGGGAATATTGTCGATTACATTTCCTCCAGTGTCGGAATCAGTATCTTTCCCACCGATGCCGTAGACATGGACAGCCTGGTCAAAAAGGCGGACCAGGCCATGTACATGGCCAAGGAAAAGCGCAATGGCTATGTCAGTTATACAGATGCCAACAAATGATATCGTTATAATATGCTTGACAATTATTATTCGTTAAACTAAATAATGCGGCATATGTATCCTGTGGGTTAAGCTGTCATACTTTCCGGATTGGATCGTGGCAGTCCCATAAAAATCAGTCAGAACCCGCTGCACAACGGCGTGTAGCCGGGAGCTATATGAAAAAGACAAAGGCGTCTATTCCTGTGACTGCACAGGTCGGCGCCTTTTTTTATTCTACGAACACCAGACCAAGGAGAGCAACATGAGATTTGTAAAATCGAACGATGTACTGGGAACCACCAACAGGGGCAACCCCACAGAATCAGGGTTATGCACTTTGTGCAGGGCCGACTGCATGGGTAAATGTGAAGTCTGGCTGTCGAGTCTTGTGGGCCGGAAACTCCTTTATCCGCGCAGCTACGGCATCGTGACGGCCGGGGCCAACAATACGACCCATGTGGGCGTTTCCTATAATTCTCTTCGCATTCAGGGATATGCGTATGGATCTCATGGTCTGAACAGTCGACTGACCAGCGATCCGGATGATTGTATCTTTCCCAATGTGAAACTCGAAACGGAATTTGGCAACAAGATCAAGACCAAGGCGCGTATACCGCTCATGACCGGTGCCCTTGGGTCCACCTTTGTGGCGGCCAAGTACTGGGAATCTTTCGCTGTAGGCGCGGCACTGGCCGGGATCCCTGTTGTCATCGGGGAGAACGTTGTGGGTGTCGACCTGGAGTCGGAAATCGATCCTTCACCGGAAAAGAAAGGCAAAATCAAAAAGGCACCGGAACTGGAACGGCGTATTGACAGCTACTTCAGATATTTTGATGGGTATGGCGGGCTTTTCGTTCAGCTGAACGTGGAGGATACCCGTAATGGGGTGGCGGAATTTGTGGCCGATAAATACGGGGACAAGTGTATCATCGAGTTGAAATGGGGGCAGGGGGCCAAGGATATCGGTGGCGAGATTCAGGTCACGAGTCTCGAATATGCCAAGTTTCTGCAGGACAGGGGCTATGTCGTGGATCCGGATCCTTCGCTTCCGGAGGTCCAGAAGGCCTTTGAAACACGTTCGGTCAAATCGTTTGCCAGGCACAGTCGGTTGGGAGGCACCAATTTTTCTACGGTGGAACAGGTCCGGGAAGACTTCATGAGCTCGGTTGTCTATCTGCGAAGTCTCGGTTTTACGCGCATATCCCTCAAAACCGGTTCCTACGGCATGGAAGAACTTGCCATGGCCATCAAATTTGCAACCGATGCCAAACTGGATCTTCTGACCATCGACGGATCCGGCGGCGGTACCGGTATGAGTCCCTGGAACATGATGCAGAGCTGGGGCGTTCCTTCCATCAACCTGCACGCCAAAGCCTATGAATATGCCAACATACTGGCAGCCAAGGGCCACCGGGTGGTGGATATGTCGTTTGCCGGCGGGTTTGCCCAGGAAGACAGTATTTTTAAAGGTCTTGCACTGGGGGCACCGTATACCAAACTGATCTGTATGGGGCGGGCGCTTATGATACCGGGATTTGTGGGAGCAAACATCGAAGGTGCCCTGTTCCCTGAAAAAAGAGGGGATCTGAACGGCCACTGGGCGGAGCTTCCCAAGAGTGTCCTGCGGGTGGGAAATGCAGCCACGGAAATATTTTCATGCTATCATGACATCGAAAAGAAACTCGGAAAAGACGAAATGGCCCAGGTCCCCTATGGCGCCATTGCCATGGTTACCATGGTGGATAAACTTTATGGCGGGTTGCAGCAGCTATTGGCCGGTGCGCGCAAATTCGACGTCAAGAACATTTCCCGGGGGGATATCTTTTCCGGGAACCGGGAGACGGCCAGAGAAACCGGCATTGCACACATGTGCGATGCCAACGATGAAAGTGCAAAGAAGATACTCAATTCCTAAAAAGAAACACAACCTGACATTCCGGGTGATCGGTGATAAACAGAACAGGGTTGCATCGCAATTCGGTCTTGTATTCCGCTTGCCTGATGATTTGCGTGAACTGTATCGTAATTTTGGGTTGGACCTTGAGAGATTCAACGGTGACGACTCATGGACATTGCCGATGCCGGGTAGATTCATTCTGAATCAAAAAGGGATAATCCTCAGTACCCATGTAGATCCTGATTATACGAAAAGACCAGAGCCGTCTGATATAATTAATATATTAAAATCGGCTGAGATAAAACAGCAGCGGTAATTGTGGCTTGCGGTGTTGCACGGGCTACAGGGTATTGAAAGGAGAAAAATTGAAGCTTTTGATAATTGGTGGCAAAGGTACAATTGGCAAAAAAGTGAGTGCTCATTTCTCAAAGAAACATGAAATTATTATTGCCGGAAGGAGTTCCGGCGATGTCACTGTGGATATTGCGGATACTGAGTCTATTAAAGCCATGTTTGAATCCATCGGAAAAATGGATGCCATTCTGTGTATAGCAGGAGAGGCGAAATGGGCGCCATTTGATTCATTGACCGAGGACGATTTTTATATCGGACTAAGGAGTAAGTTAATGGGGCAGGTAAATCTCGTAAGAATCGGACAGGATTACTTGAACAGCGGAGGATCTATTACGCTTACGACCGGGATATTGGCGGATTATCCCGTGCTGATGACCACAAGTGCTGCCATGGTAAATGGAGGAATTCACAGTTTTGTTAAAGCCGCAGCCCTGGAATTGAAAAATCAACTCAGAATCAATGTGGTTTCATCTGGATTGGTTGAAGATGCGCTGGAAAAATATGAGACCTATTTCCCTGGTCATAATCCAATACCAATGAAAAAAGTGATCAATGGGTATGTAAAAAGTGTGGAGGGGAAAGGAACCGGAGAGATAATCAGAATGTATGACAATTGTTAAACAGGATTAACAATTGATTTGGATCTTTTCGATGGCCTGGATCCGCTTCAATACCGGCGGGTGGGAGTAGTTGAGAAAGACATGGAAAGGGTGCGGGAGGAGATTCGATAGATTGTGGACGGACAGCTTTTTGAGCGCGTCAATCATGGCCCCGGGATTCCGGGTGGCTGTGACTGCAAATCTGTCGGCCTGGTATTCGTTGGACCGGGAACGGATCTGCATCAGTATGCCGACAAAAAAGTCCAGGGGTGCGAAAAGCATCCCGAAAAAAATAAGCCCTGCATAGACAGACATGTGATTCATATAGAACGCTTCAAACAGGCCCGGATACGATATCATAAAAGAGAGCAGGTAAAACATGAGACCGGTTTGAAGAATCCCCAACAGCATCCCCTGGAGGATGTGTTTTTTTTTATAATGCCCCATTTCGTGGGCCAGAACCGCCACTAATTCCGGTACCGTATGCTGCTGGATAAGTGTGTCAAAGAGGACGATACGTTTGTTTTTGCCGAAGCCGGTAAAAAAGGCATTTGATTTGCGGGAACGTTTGGATCCGTCCATGGTATAGACGCGCTTCAGGGGGAATTGAATGGACTCGGCGCAGGACAGAATGGCCGATTTGAGTTCCCCTTCCTCCAGGAGTTTGAACTTGTTGAAGAGGGGCATAATCCAGGTAGGGGCAATATACTGAACCACGAGCATGTAAAGAATGACAACGGCCCAGCAGTATAGCCATGCATGGCTGCCGGCATATTCAAAAAATGCCAGGATACCGGCCAGGAGGGGGCCCCCCAGCAGAATTGCAAGCACCAGTCCCTTGAGCAGGTCGAGTAGATAGATTTTCCAGGTGGTCCTGTTGAACCCGAATCGTTCCTCGATGACAAAGGTTACGTAAATCGAGAAGGGCTGCGATAACAGCGCGTAGAGAAACATCAATGTTCCTATATACATCAAACCACTCAGTACAGGGCCTTTGCCAAAAGACTGAACCCAGTTGTCCATGGCAGGAAATCCGCCCTGGAACCAGAAAAAAAGTATGGCCGCCAGATTGACTACGGGCGGTTATCCACCCGAATCGGGTGTTGACACGCAGGTAGTCCTGTGATTTTCGATACTGGTGGGCATCGTACACGCCCTGGAACGGTTTGGGCAGTTCCGCTTTCAGCATTCTCAGATTGAGTAGGTCGGCAACGATGTTGACAACGACATCGAAGACAATGGCGGCGAGTATGATCAAGGCGATACTGTTCAATGGTAAAAAGCCTTGTTTGAGGATAGGTTACATAGTTTAATAGCGATTGTCATAGTATATGTTCTGCACACAGGGGTCTCCTAACGCAAATGACACCCGCATGTCAAAGTTTTTTAACCCTTCAAGAGGTTCACTGAAATGGAAAAAAACTATGTCGGTCGGACACAAAGACGTGTGTTGCTGTTTATCCGTGCACCGGAACTGGGCAGGGTCAAAACACGTCTGGGAAAAAAGATGGATGCCGCTACGGTTCTTGGCCTCTACCGGTGCTTTGTCCAGGATATCATCGAAACCCTGACCACCGGCGGATATGACATAATTGTTTTTTTTACACCCCCGCACAAGGGAGTGGCAGTCCAGGCCTGGCTGGGGGACACGGTCCTTGTCCAGGCACAGACAGGGAAAACCCTGGGAGACAAGATGCGAAATGCATTTTCAGATGTCTTTGCCGGGGATGTGGATCAGGCTGTTTTGATGGGCAGTGATTTTCCGGATTTCGACAACCGTATCATCGACGAATCATTCGAATTACTGAAAAAAAAGGAAGGGGTTATCGGCCCGGCGGAAGATGGCGGTTATTACCTGATCGGGTTTCGGAAGAATGCATTTAACAGTGATGTATTTTCAGGCATCGACTGGGGGACGGCGTCTGTATTCCGCCAAACCATGGAGAAAATTCATGCTGCAGGTCTAAACTGCCATATCCTTCCGTCCCGGCAGGACATCGACACCCATGATGATCTGGTGGCTTTTTATCAGCGCAGCAAAGCCAAGGGGCTCACCCACCTGAAAACCATGAAGTTTCTGAAGCGGCTCAATCTGAAAGGATTTCAATGAAGCCGGGCAATTTGAAAACAACCCTGGTTTGCCTGGTGGTCTTGAGCACTGCTCTTAATGGCTCATCATGGGCCAAACCAATGCCGACGAATTAGGAAAAGACCTGGTGGTCGGTTTTTTTTCGTCTCTGCAGCCCGGTATGGACCCACCACCCGGTTGGGAGCCCCTGGTGTTCAAGAAAATTGACCGGCACACCCGCTATGAACTGGTGACGGATGACGGTGTTGTGGTGGTAAAGGCTGTCAGCGCTGCCGCTGCATCGGGGTTGATTCGAAAGATTCAGATCGATCCCATGGAATACCCCCTGGTGGAATGGCGATGGAAGGTGAGCAATACCCTGCAAAAAGGAGATGTCACCAAAAAAGAGGGGGATGACTATCCAGCCCGGATTTATATCACCTTTGCTTATGACCCGTCCAAGCTTTCCTTTGGCAACCGGGTCAAGTACAAGGCTGCGAAACTGCTGTATGGCGAATACCCGCCCACAGGCGCCATTAATTACATCTGGGGGAATCATGCAGCCGTTGACACGATGGCCCCCAACCCCTATACCGACCGCGCCATGATGATTGCCGTTGAATCTGGGGATGAAAAGATCAATCAGTGGGTCACTCAGAAAAGGAATCTACTGGAGGATTACCGGCAAGCCTTTCATACAGACCCGCCCCCGATATCAGGCGTGGCCATCATGACGGACACCGACAATACCGGAGAGTCGGCCACGGCATTCTACGGAGACATTGTTTTCAGACAGCTGCCAAAAAACTAGCAGGATAGGGAATACGATACCTTTTATAGGGGGTCATTGCGCCTGCGGCTGACATTTGGCACTTCGTGCCGATCATTAGCGCTACGCAGCGCTCATTGCCGCGCTGAATGACACGGTAAATGTCTATTAATGCGCTTAGCGGATGACATTTGCACTGATCCCGCGTCATTAATTGTTACCTTAGTAGCTGATACGCCAGGATGCTCGGAAGCTGAATGCCGCTGTCCACTGATGCGTCAATCACCTCCAACCCTTGTATCCCTTGTATCACCCTCCAACCCTTTATTTATAGTACTTCACCAGCCTGTGGGGGGAAACACCCATCAAGTAGAGTACCATTAACACCCAGTTTCTAATGGTGCCGTAGACCATCCCCTCCTTTTCCCACCGGCGGGGATCTGTTTGAACCCGCTTGCCGATAATTTGGATGGCATCACCACGTTTTTTAATGCGTCGCATGATGTCCACATCTTCCATGATGGGTATCGTGCTGAATCCGCCGATCATATGGAAATAGTCACTACGTAGAAAAATAGCCTGGTCCCCATAGGGCAGACGGGTGATCCGGGAACGGGCGGTGGCGACATTTTCGATGATACGGTAGCCCCGTTTGCTGGAACGGATACCGAGATCGAAGGCACCACCGACAACGTGCGGGTTCTGTAAAGTGGACAAGATAGCATCAATGGCGTCCTCGGGCAGCAGGGTGTCTGCATGCAGAAACAGCAGGACAGGTCCCGAGGCCAGTTCTGCGCCTCTGTTCATCTGGATGCCACGGCCTTTACCGGCGGTATCGGTTTTTATTTGCAGGCCAGACGCGTTTTCAAAATGGATGGCCTCAAGGGTCATGGCGTCGGGATCGGCATCCACAACCACGATTTCGATTGTTTTGCCTGCGGAGTGATCCTCAAGGCATTCAAGCGCGGTCTGGATGGTTCCATGTTCGTTCAAAACAGGTATGATAATGGAGATGTCTGGTTTCATATTTTTTTTCAACAGGGTTCGAGAGACATTCGATTGGCGGCAATGGAACAACGGATGCTTCCATTGATGCAGTATAGGGGTTGTCAGAAAAACGTTCCGATTGAGGACCTTTTTTCTGCTACAACCCCTTAAGCCGCCATCCTATTTTCGGAACATTATTATGACAGGCGGTATAAAACGAAAATACATGCTTTTCAGGTGAGGGTCAATCGCTTCGACAGACACGACAGTATGTTTTGTCGGAGTGGAGGGTTATCAATTGTTTTTATTGTGAAATCTGCACCACAATATATAGGGAATTCATTGCCTACATATTGTGGGAAGGAAAAAACATATAAATATAACTATCTGAAATAATATAATTAAAAAAATATTTATAAAATTCGCATGGTTTTTGCATGGTAAATTGAACGAATAACCAGAACTAACCTGTTCCGACATGTCATTGCATGCAGAGGGGTTGAATATACCAATGAAAGAAGGCTTTTTAGATAACGGTGGTCGGCGTGCCGGTGTAGACAGGCGTGTTTTCTCCTATGCCGTCCATATCCCTGAAAGAAGAATGACCATGGATCGGCGGCGTGGTATGGATCGGCGGGAACACCCAAGAGAACACGAATAATCAATTTCCCTGAAATCGTATTTAAAAGAGGGCGGATAGAGAGAACCTATTCGCCCTCTTTATTTTTTATCGCAAACCTGTTTTTATAGACCGGATATGGATATGTCCCTGTTTCCGTGATACGGTGGCGAGAATGTACAGCTGTTTAGATTGTGAGCAATCAACGACTTCCCCCTAAAAAGGGTGGCATGATAATGGCCCCTGAAAGGGGCTAATATCTCTCACAGAGGCCACAGAGTCGCAGAGAAATATTTTTTCCTTTTCTTTTGAGAGGGAAAGAATCAGATAAAATAATAGCGCTCTGTGTTCTAAACAGCTAAAAGTATCAAAAGATAAGGCAGGTATGTGAACAATTCTCCAGGGACATCCCGGTTTTTTTATGGATACGCAATTGTTGTTGTGGCCTTTATGCTCCAGGCCGTGGGCTGGGGCGTATTCAACAGCATGGGGGTTTTTTTTAAGCCCTTCATGGATGAATTCGGCTGGTCCAGGGCGCTTATTTCATCTGCTTTTTCCCTTGCCATGCTGGTTTGCGGTATGAGCAGCATCCTGCAGGGCAGGTTGAGCGACAGGTTTGGGCCACGGGTTGTTATGGCTGTGGGGGGCGTGTTTCTCGGGATCGGTTACCTTCTGATGTCCCGGGTATCGCACTTCTGGCATGTCTATCTTTACTGCACGGTTATCATCGGTTTCGGCATCAGTGGTACGGATGTTGTCATGCTTTCCACCACTTCGCGCTGGTTTGTACGCTTCAGGGGCCTGGTGACGGGTATTGCCAAAGTGGGCACCGGGGTCGGCATGCTGGTTATGCCGCTTCTTCTCAATTGGCTTATCGTCCGTTATGGATGGCGAATCACTTTTTTGAGTCTGGGCATCCTTTCCCTGCTGATATATGTCTGTTTAGCCCAGTTTCTGGTGCGTGATCCCGGGAAAATGGGACTCTGGCCGGACAATGAAAAAAGGGTTTCTCATGAGCCGGATCCAGAGCCTGAGAAAGGGCTCAACACCCAACAAGCCGTGCGAACACTGTCATTCTGGATGATATGCAGCGCTTACATCCTGGCTCTCTTCTGTCTGGCAACCATGCTCCTGCATGTTGTCCCACATGTGATCGACATGGGGTTTTCTTCCACCAGCGGGGCTCGAATTTTGTCGACGCTGGGCGCGGTGAGCATACTGGGTCGCTTCGTGATGGGGGGCACGGCAGACAGAATTGGGACCAAATCGGTGCTGGTAATCTGTTTTATGTTGCCTGACCATGGGTCTGTTCTGGCTTCAGATTTCGGATCGATTCTGGATGATGGTGGTCTTTGCATTTTTACACGGGTTTGCACACGGTGGCCTTTTTGCGATTGTGGCACCTATCACGGCAGAATATTTCGGGACCCGATCCCATGGTGAACTGTTTGGAATCGTTACCTTTATCTCCACCTTTGGTGCTGCTGCAGGTCCGGTTCTGGCTGGTGTTGTGTTCGATACTACCGGGTCGTACCAGATGGTCTTTCGCATTCTGACCGGTGTGAGTGTTGCCGGGCTTGGGTGTGCCATATCCCTCAAACGAACCTGACCGATTGTCGATCTTACCGCATCTACTGCGTCAGACGCCGTCCCGCATAGTACACTATAGCGGGACGACGTCTTCCTTGTATCTGCAGCAACCTCGACAATCGCTCAATCCTTTATTTCCGGCTCTTTAAACCCTATATATCGATCAACGCCTGTGGAGAGGATCCAGCTCAAAAAAAGCCCAGGTTTACGCCAATTCAAAACACAAAAGAGAGCGACACCGTCGCGTTTGATAAAATCGTGTAACGATTTTATTTTTATATGGATTTCAGGAGTTGTTCGATTTCTTTTTCGGTAAGATGGCGCCAGGCACCTTCGGGCAGATCCCCAAGCTCGATATTGGCGACCCGGACCCGTTTCAGAGCGGTAACGCGATTACCTGTTTTTTTGACCATACGGCGAATCTGTCTGTTCCTGCCTTCCTTGAGCTGGATGAGAAAACGTTTGCTGGAAAGCCGTTTGACAATGGCGGGCCGGGTTTTTTCTCCCAGAATGGTAATGCCCTTTTCCATTTTTGTGAGGGCACTGTCGGATATTGGGGTCGCAACGGTCACGATGTATTCTTTTTCGTGATCAAAGGATGGGTGCAGCAGATGGTGGTGGAGGTTCCCGTCATTGGTCATGAGCAGGAGACCGGTGGAATCTTTGTCAAGACGTCCCACCGGGTAAATGCGTTCCGGGATATCCACCAGGTCCACAACGATCTTTTGGTTTTTCTGGTCGCAGGTGGTGACATATGATCTGGGTTTGTTGAGGGCAATGTATACCGGGGTCTGTTTTACGGTCAGCAACTGTCCGTTGATGTCGACCCTGTCTTTATCAGGGTCCACCTTGGTGCCAAGCTCGGTTATGACGCGGCCGTTGACGCGCACCCTGCCCTCCTGAATATAGACTTCCCCCTGTCTGCGCGAACAGTATCCAGCCGAAGATAAAAACTTTTGAAGTCTAATGAGGGGCATGTTGGGGTTTATATTCTTTTATTACTGTTTGTTGGGTTTCTTGTGTTCATTGGGTTGAAGAAACCGGAGTTTGTTGAGAGTTGTATGCACTTCGCTGAAAGCAACTCAATAAACCCAACAAACCCCATAAACGCAACGAACCCTATGACCGGTAGTCTGCGTTGATCTTTACATAGTCAAGGGAAAAATCACATGTGAGAACGGAGGCCGATCCTGCGCCCATGTTCAAATCCATGACAATGGCAAACTCGGGTTCTTTGAGCACCCGGGTAGCCAGTCTTTCCGCTTCCGGACCACATCCGAGACTGTTGCGGGTCATCTGCACCTGGTTGAAATAGATATCGATACTGTCTGGGTCAACAGGGACGTGAGCTCTTCCGGCAGCAGCGATGAGTCGACCCCAGTTGGCATCTTCCCCGAAAAGAGCCGTCTTGACAAGGGGTGATGTGGAGATCGTATGGGCAATGGCCTGGGCATCCTGGTTGGACATGGCTCCTTTGACGATGATGTCCACACATTTGGTTACGCCTTCACCATCTTTAACGAGGCTTTTGGCCAGGCTGTTGAGAATCTGCTCCAGGAGGTGCTGAAAATCGCCGGCCTGATCCATGGTTTCCATGGATACATTGGATTGTCCATTCGCAAGTATCAGGGCTGTATCATTGGTGCTGGTGTCTCCGTCAATACAAATCCTGTTGAGTGTTTTATCGACCGCAGCGACGAGCAACTTCTGCAGCAGGGGGTGCGGTATGGATACGTCCGTACAGATAAAACAGAGCATGGTGGCCATATCAGGCGCGATCATACCGGAGCCTTTGGCCATACCAACCAGGTTGTATGTCCGGTCGTGAATGCAGCCCTGGCGGTGTTCCAGTTTTGGGAAAGTATCGGTTGTCATGATGGCCCTGGCAAAATCCATGAAACCTTCCGGGTTTAAGGCCTGGATGAGATTCGGAACAGCGTTTTCGATTTTTTCGATGGGAAGACGGGCACCGATGACACCTGTGGACGCCACCAGGACATTATTATCCGTCAATGCCAGCCCCCGGGCAGCGGCAGCGGTCATTTTCAGGGCATCTTGAAAGCCGGTCTTGCCGTTACAGCAATTGGCATTGCCGCTATTGACGATGATGGCGTTTGCAAGACCTGTTTCCATGCGTTTCCGGGTTATGAGCACGGGTGCCGCCTTGATCCTGTTTTGAGTAAAGACGCCGGCTGACGATGCCGGCGTTTCTGAATAGATGAGTCCCAGATCCCTGTTGCCATTTTTTTTCAGCCCGGAATGGATGCCTGCTGCCTGAAACCCTTTACATCTGATTGCTGTCATTTTATTTATCCTTTAAAAAAGCGTGTCATGATTTTATTTTGACACCATCAACGGTGAAAATCAATCATCAACCTCGAAAGATAAGAGCGTTTCAAATTTTAAGAATATGAGATTTTGAAATAATTTCAAAGGTGTGGTTCGAATTGACAGAACCCCGATTATGACCTATAAATCAGGCTTTGATTGGGTTTGTTTCCGAAGGAAAGTGGTGATATATGCGCGAACTAAATAGCGTATGCCCGGATTGCGGCATGCGCCTCGATATTTTTAGAACATGACGTCAGATTCGCTTGCGCTGCAGGTCCTGCGGCAAACTATACCCGGTTGAACGGTATCTTGGAGACAGCGACGATGTGTTGGATGAACTCTTGGCAGATGTACGCTGTGATAGGTTATAACGCTACCTTAGGGTTTTGCCCTATATAGAGCGCCAGGGGATTATTCATTTCGTGATCGATGAACCCAGAAAGTTGAATTATATGCCATGACCTTGGTACTTTCGAGCCTGTTCCCTGTTTTTTTCCTTCTTTTGATCGGCAGTTTGCTGAAGCGGCTGAAACTGACCAACGAGATGTTTTTAAAACTCTCTGACAGGCTGGTCTATTTTATTTTTTTCCCGGTACTGCTTTTCTGGAAGATCGGGGGCGCAGAGACAGGTCGTTTTGTGAACTGGAATTTGTGCATTGCCGCCCTTGTGTCCATTGCCGTAACCTACATGATCAGCGCCCTGGCGTTGAAGCTGTTCAACATATCCGACTACAAGGCAGGCTCCTTCTCCCAGAGCTGTTACCGGTTCAATACCTATATCGGCATGGCGATCATTTTTTATGCTTTCGGTGAAGAGGGCATCAAGCACTTTGGTATTCTGATCGGGTTTGCCATCCCCTTTATCAATATCCTGGCAGTGTCGACACTGATCTGGTACTCTGGAAAGACCACGTCCTCGGGGCATCGTCTGGGGATCTTTTTCAAGGAGATTTTCACGAATCCCCTGGTCCTTGCATGTGCAGCAGGGTTGGCCTATTCCAGGATGATCGGTTCTTTTCCGGACTATATCGACAATACCTTTCGTCTCATGTCGGCCGCAGCCCTCCCACTCGCTCTCATCTCCATTGGAGGGGCGCTGACCATGAAAGGATTGCGGGGTAACTTCAGCATTTCAACCATTGGGTCGATCATTAAATTATTGTGCCTGCCCCTCGTGGGATTTTTTGTCTTGAGAGAACTTCAGGTCATTGGGCTGCCGTTTAAGGTAGGAATGATCTTTTTTATGCTACCGACATCAGCATCCATCTACGTTCTTTCTTCCCAACTCAACAGTGACACGGAGCTGGCATCATCCGCCATTGTTCTTTCGACGATCCTTTCCTTTTTTTCCCTTTCGGTAGGTTTGATGCTCTGAAACTCAAAGGTGTTAAAATGGAAAATTTCAGAATAATTGTGGAATATGACGGTACCGCCTATCATGGCTGGCAGCGGCAGAAGGCGGATCGGACCATTCAGGGAGAGATCGAAAAAGCGCTGACGACCATGATGGGGAAACCTGTCAGTCTGGCAGGATCCGGGAGGACGGATGCGGGTGTCCATGCCATCGGTCAGACGGCCAGTTTCAGCAGCGATGCCGGCCTTAGTCCGGACATATACCTCAAGGGTCTTAACAGTCTTCTCCCGGACGATATTCTCATCAGGGTTTGCGAATCAATGGATCCGGCATTTCATGCCAGATACGATGCCCGGAGCAAGCTTTATCAGTACCGGATATTGAATCGTGACATGCCTTCCATCCTGGAAAGACATTATGTCTGGCACATCAGACGGAAGCTGAACGTGGAGGCCATGCAGAAAGCCGCAACATATTTTGTGGGCGAACACGATTTCAAGGCCTTCGAAGGGACCGGAAGTCCAAGAACCAGCACGGTGCGACATGTCATTCGTGCCGAAATGCGGCAAACAAGGGACAATCAAATTCTATTCGATATCGAAGCAGACGGCTTCTTGCGATATATGGTTCGCAATATCGTCGGCACCCTGGTCGATGTGGGGAACGGGCGCATCCCTGAAGAAGATGTGAAAGGGATTCTCCTTTCCGGGGACAGGAGCCTGGCCGGTGCCACAGCGCCGGCGAGGGGCTTGTTTTTAATCAAGGTGAATTATTAGTTTTAAGTTTTAGGTTTTAAGTTTTAGGAATGCCCAGGGCTGTCAGCTGTCAGCAGCGATAAATTACGCCCGAAGGGCAAATGACGAAAAATTACAGCCGAAGGCAGAATGACGCGCGCAGCGCAAATGTCGTCCGAAGGACAAATGACTATAAATGACAGCCGCAGGCGTAATGTCGTCCGTTAGGACAAATCACGCACACCCTGGAGAACAATATCAAAAAGCTCCTGAATGTCGGTTTCTTCCAGACAGGAAAAGGCCACTCTCAGGTTATTCTCGCCGATGGAAATCAGACCTACGCCGTAGGTTTCCAGCAGGTGTACCCGCAGTTTTTCCGCATTGACAGATTTAAGCCGGATGCACATGAAGTATCCTGAATTGAATGGATAGACATCCCAGGCATCCTGATATTTGGGGTCGGAAAGTACCGTCTTGACCGTATGGGCTCTTTTTTTCAGGATATTGAATTTAGTCTGTTTTTCGGTCGTGAAATTTTCATTCTGCATCGATTTCAGGACAATGGACTGTCCCAGGTGAGATGCGTTGGAGATATTTCCGCGGATACAGCCTGCGGTTTTTTTCTCCAGGGCATCATATACGGCAGCAGGATCGGTTTTTGCCTGAAGGCCATACGTAATAAACCCGACCCTGAGACCCCAGACATAATTTTCTTTGGTGCCTCCGTCCAGTTTGACGGCCAGTAGTCTCGGATCCTGGCTGCAAAGCCTGGCAAAAAGGGATTCCTTGAGCGTTTCAGGTTCGTAGAATAACCCGAAGTAGGCGTCATCCATGACGGCCAGAACATGATTGCCGGATCCGGCAATATCGGTCAGGATGGTGACGATCTGATCCCCTTCCTGATGCGTGGCGGTGTATCCGGTTGGATTGTGCGGGAAATTCAAGAGGACGGTTATTTTTTTATTTTTACGCGCCTCATCCCTGACGGCCTCTTCAAAGGCCTTGACGTTAAAAGCCCCCGACGATGTAAAAATTGGGTACGAACGAACCCTGGCCGCTTTTCTCAGGTCAAAGATCATGTTGTAATTGCCCCACAACATGTCCGGTAGAATGACCACATCACCGGGATCGATCCATATATCCGCGAATGTGCTGATGCCGTGGGTAATGCCGCACGTGACCACCGGAAGGCTGATGGTCTTTCCAGCGAGGGATGGGTTTTTCTCAAACAAGGATGCCTGCCAGGCTTTGCGCAGACCCGGTATGCCAAAAGAGGGGGCATAGGTCAAAGATGCACTGGGCGGAATATCTTTTATGGAATCTTTAACCGAGTCAAAACACATGATGTCATCGGCTTCCGTTGCAATGCCGATGGTGGCATTCAGCTTGTGGGCTTTTTCCCTGGCTTCGGCACTTTGACTCAGAATTCCCTTTGGGAAAAAGAGTTGTTTGCCGATGGCTGACAGCATTTCCATTAGATGGGGATTTTCGCTCTGGATGACCTGGTTCAACTCTTTGGCGATGGGATTCATTGGACAACCTCCGTATTCGCAAATCAGTTCTTTTTGGATGTTCATACAAGTTGATCCGGAAGCATGTCAAGATAGATAAAAAAAACCCCGCTGTGAAACAGAGCGGGGTTTGCCATGAGATCGTTGGCGGGATTACTTTCTGGCTCTTTTGGAAGCTTTGAGCGGATTGATTTTCTGTTTGGCGCCTGCTTTTTCCATGGTGATATGAGATGCCAGATTGCAGTTCCCATTTTTCCATTTCAGTGACGGCTCGGGACATGTTGTGCAATACCAGCCGGCTGAAAATTCCTGGGCGCGATTACAGCCATTGCATGTCTCAACGGTTTCATGGCAAAGCCCGCCGTTGTAAGAACAGCCTTGTGCGGTCATAAATGTGCATTCAGCACCGTTTCTAATTGTTGTACAAATCATTGGAATCACCCCCTTTTAGTTTATTTCATCAATAAAAAAGGCCTGAGAAAACAAACCCCGGCCCGACGAAGATCTTACCGAAAATTAGGGCTGAACATAGTCAGGGAAAAGGGGTTTGTCAAATGATTTCTTGATTTTTTGAGTCAAAAAATGCATTTTGCATTTGCATGATATCCTTGGGAAAGGTAAATATCGGTTTGATTTTAAAAAAGGAGCGGACACCCGTGAAATACGAGGACATAAAAACCCGGATCCCGATACTTGGACGCGCAAGTATCCCTTCTCCGGTCAAGAGAGATCCAAACATCAGCACCAGCAACGGGTTTGTGACGGATGACGAAGGGGTAATGATCGATGTCACCTTGAGCGGTTTCATGAATGCCTTGAAAGCCGGTACACCGGGTCCCCATTTCGAGCTGGCGGGCCCCAGGGAAAACATCTATTTCGACCCCAGTAAGCTGCGTTGCGGTATCGTCACTTGCGGCGGACTCTGTCCCGGTCTCAACGATATCATTCGGGCGGTGGTGCTGGAGCTCTATTTCGGTTATGGCGTCACCAATATTTACGGATTTCGATATGGACTGCAGGGGTTTATCCCGAAATACGGTCATGACATCATCGAACTCACCCCGAAATTCGTGGTCAATATCCTCGACATGGGCGGTTCTGTTCTCGGTTCATCAAGAGGACCCCAGGATATCGAGGAGATCGTAGACAGCCTGGAAAGATCGAATGTCGGTATTCTATTCATGGTCGGGGGAGACGGTACCCTCCGGGCGGCCACCCGTATCGCCGACACGATCCTTGCACGCGGGCTGAAGATCAGTATCGTGGGCATTCCCAAGACAATCGACAACGACATCCACTTGGTGGCCCGGTCATTTGGGTTCGATACGGCCGTGGATGTGGCATCAAAGGCCATCAAGAGTGCCCACAACGAGGCCCAGGGCTATCCGGATGGTATCGGCCTCATCAAGCTCATGGGGCGCTACTCCGGCTTCATTGCCGCTACATCGGTACTGGCGCAGCAGGATGTCAATTTCGTGTTGATACCCGAAGTTGATTTTGATCTTGACGGACCAAAGGGCCTGCTGGCGAGTGTTGAAAAGCGACTCAAGGAGAGGCGGCACGCCGTTATTGTGGTCGCTGAAGGGGCCGGGCAGAAATATTTTCAAGAAATCCTGAAGGAACAGGATGAATCAGGAAATGTCCGCCTGCAGGATATCGGTGTTTATTTGAAAGATGCCTTGATAACCTATTTTGAACAAAAAAATATCGATATTTCTCTCAAATATATCGATCCCAGTTATACCATCCGGAGTCTTCCGGCCAATGCCAATGACCATGTCTTTTGTTCTTTCCTGGGCAGGGACGCGGTGCATGCCGGCATGGCCGGCAAGACAAAGGTGCTTATCGGATATTGGAACTATACCTTCGTCCACATCCCCATAGAAGCCTCCTCGGTGAGGCGGAAACAGGTGGACCCCAACGGAAAGCTCTGGCGAAGTGTGCTGGATGCGACGGGGCAGGGCTCATTAAAAAA
>CAWKCS010000045.1:0-20298 GCA_963848165.1 uncultured delta proteobacterium
CTTTATCAGAAAAGGCAAACTTTCAATGGGGCTACAGGGTGAATCAGGTGGACGGAAAATTCCGCACAGATGAACATGTTTCGTTCGGGACGGTTCAGCGCTGGGTAAATGGCGACACCGATCACCCTGATTGGAGGAACACGGCCTACGATGTGGGTTTAACATACCAGTTGTCATCTGAACTGGTGGTGTTTACGAACTATGCCACCCATTTCAGGGTCCCCAATGTCGACGAGCTTGCCGAGGCTGAAGCAGGTCTGAAACCCCAGGAAGGAACCCAGGTGGAGGCGGGGGGACGCATGCAAATCGGTGATAACGTGGAAGCCGCCATCACCCTCTTCACTATCACCATTGAGGATGAAATTTATTTCAGTGAAATCAACCGCAATTATGACAAAAAAACGGTTCGAAACGGCATTGAAACGGACCTAAAATGGTATCCCAGACCATCTTTGTTCATTTGGGGCAACTACTGTTATACCGAGGCAAAATTTGAAGGGGACGATGCGACGGTGCCGCTGGTTCCCCAGCACAAGGGATCCTTGGGCGTCGAGTGGGAGGCCTTGCATGGTTTGATTCTTTCTGTAACCGGCACATACGTGGGTTCGAGATATGATGGCAACGATGTGGACAATGACCGCTATGAGAAACTGGATGCCTACCAGGTGCTTGACACCAAAGCGACCTATGAGAGACATGCCCTCACATTTTTTGTGGGCGCCAACAATCTTCTGGATGAGCGATATGAAACATCTGCATATAGCGAAAGTTATTATCCCATGCCCGGCAGGAATTTTTACCGTGGTGCGGAGGTGAAGTTTTAAGAGCAGGGGTGGAGGGGTGCAAGAAAAGGGTTGGAGGGGTGGAGGGTTGGAGGGGTAAGAGAGCAGGGTACGAGAATGCTTTAGGCAGTAAGTGTAAGTAGTAGGTAGTAGGCAGTAGGTTGAATGAAAGATGAAGCGCTCACTGTTTCGGTTCAATACCGACGGCTCTTCAATTTTTTCATTCAAAATTCGATGTTGGGCGTTGGATGTTCGATGTTCATCTTTTAAATAATAACCCCAAAAAGGCAGTATATATATGTGTCCCAATGCGTAAATTAAACTTCATAGGCTGTCTTCTGATCGTCATACAGTTTGCTATTGTGCCAATGTCTATGGGCGGGGCCTTATCCGCCCGCTGCGGGCGAGGTTGGATCCCATGCCATATCCATGCATGACCCTGCGCTGATATCCTGGGCTACAGGGTATAGCGATTATCTTGTGGGGGAAAATGTGGATGAGACCTGGCAGGTGCCGGGTAATGCATTGGGAATGGCGGAGGGTAATTCCTTTGACATCGTCGCTCTGGGACGTGGCGGCAGGCTCACGCTGACATTTGATCTGCCCATCGAAAACGGTGAGGGCTGGGATTTTGCTGTTTTTGAGAATTCTTTCAGTGATCGATATTTGGAACTGGCCTATGTAGAGGTATCATCAAACGGAATTGATTTTGTCCGTTTTGATGCCATTTCTCTGACTGTCTATCCTGTTCCCGGATTCGGCAACATCGATCCTACGGATGTGGATGGTCTGGCCGGGAAATATCGGCAGGGTTACGGGACCCCTTTTGATCTCGAGGATCTTTCGGATAAGCCCGAAGTGCTTTCCGGAGATGTTGACCTTTCCAGTATATCCCATGTCAGAATTGTGGACGTCGTGGGTGACGGTACCTTTCTGGACAGTCTCGGAAAGGTCATCTATGATCCTTACCCCACGTCTGGTAGTGCGGGGTTTGATCTCGATGCCGTGGGGGTGTCAAACGGCGCTCCATACCCGGCCGGCGAATATATTCCGCCAGAACCCCCGGCAAAGAATGGCAAATCCGGGTTTGGTGACGACACAGGCTGCTTTGTCATGAGCATCCAATAAAAATTGCACCAAAGAAATACGGGAGTCAAAAATTCCAAGCACCAATCAGAGATAGCGATGGCCATAACTGCTCAAACCCGAAGCACGAAATTCCAAATACGAAACAATCTCAAATGACATAAATTAGAATAATCCAAACAAACAGCTTTTTGGTGCTTCTGGCTATGGGCTACGTTTTGATCCTTTGAACATTTGATATTTGGATTTGTTTCGTATTTCGATATTCGAATTTAGGATTTATTTTGCGGTCGAATATGTCACAAAGCAAATCACTTTAGGGATAGGTCATTGCCTGATCTTTTGGGCCTATAATCTATTTTAATAATGCTACCGCAAAAATAGCCAGATTTCCCAGAACATGGATGGTTATGGGGACCATGAGATTTTTTTCTTTTTCATAGGCCAGGGCAAACAGGATGCCGCCGACGATTTGTGGCAATGGTATCCGGTGGAAGATCGCATGGGCCATGACGAAGACCACCGTACTGAGCAGAAGTGCCGCCCATATTCCCCAGCGTCTGAAGTACCCATAGAGCATGCCCCGGAAAAAAATTTCTTCGGCCACCGGACTGATGATGCCGCCCACCAACAGGAAAAAAAACAGGTCGGGTTGTTTCGAGGGGAAATTGGCGGTAATCAGATCGGCGGCATGCAGACCAGCTATCATCAGAATGACAGCCGCCAGACCGACCATCAGTCCAAACCCTGCCGACCAGAGAAAACCTCTGACCAGACCAGACCAGACACGCTTGGGCAGGATACCCAGGGTTTTGATGCCGCTTGGCTCGGTCATGTAGCAGATCACCGGCAGGAGTATGATTTCGAGGCTTCTGGCACCACCGATGATGAAAATGGGCGCTGTTCCATGGTTGTTCAAGAGCGTGGCCAGCGCCTCGATTATCAGAATGGCCGCCATGGAGAGGCCCACTGTTTTTAGTCTGATGCGTTCTGTTTCCAACCCAGTTTCCTCAGTGCGTTATAGGTGTATAACTGGACATACCAGTGATCAGACACCTCGATTGTCGCCAGAAGTTTTGCCGTGGCTTTCCGGAAATTCCTTTTGCCGATGCTGTAAAGTGCCTGACATACCACATTGGGGTGGGGATCTTGCATGAGGGTGATCAGATAGGCTTCATCATCGGGATGCTTGCCGACACCGAGACTTCTGGCCAGCCAGTATCGAACCGGTATCGATGGATGCTGTGACAGGCCTTGTGTAAGATCGAATTGATGAAGATCGATTTTGTCTGTGTTGATTTGCTTGAGTGCCGTAACCGTATCTTTCCAGTCATCTGACGTAAGCATTCCGGGAAGACTTTCAATTGTGAGGTTTCTTTTATCCTCTTGGGGCATCAGAAGCAGCAGCAGGGCACCGAACAGGCAGCAGACAGCGATACCGGCAAGAGCAGATGGCTGCCTGCCAAGGAACAATGAAAAACCCAGGGACAGCAGTCCGGTAAATAGCCAGTAGAGTATCAGGGGAAATCCCAACAGCAATGATATTGATGTTGCTGTGCGAAAATGGATGTAGGCATCATTGCTTCTGGAAAGATCCTGCAGGAGTTGTGGCGTATTTTCGAAAAAATTTTCCAGATCCGTCTCTATGACCGCCTGTCGACTTCCAGACAATCGTATACGCTCCTTTTCGACGGTGATCTCTACATCCGCTTTTCCCTTTTTGCTGATTAAAAGATAGTCGTAGCTGGCGAGTTTTCTTTTTAACCGTTGATGATCCCGGAAATCTTCTGTTTGCGAGAGGTGATACGTCTTGATCAGTTTTTGATTCAAGTTACGAAAGACTTCGGCTGGATACAGGGTATACTGATAATAGAAGTCGTTGACGCGTATGCCCGGGGAATTCGACAATAAAAGGTTGTCTCTGATATTGATATAGAGAGCGGCGTTCATCTGGGTCCACCAGAGAAAGGCCAGCAGCGAAATAGCCAGAAAATGCAGCAACAGTGTCAACCGGGAATGTCGTTCCAGGTCGTTGGGGCTTAAAATCAGGAAAAGCGTGACCACTACAGCAGGAATAAGGATGGCATACAGGGTCGGCATGAGTACGAAGCCATGCCAGTTAAGGGCTGTTATGGATGCTGCCCACAGCCCGAGAAAGACAAACAGAAAGCCTTTATTCAAACGGCACTGGTACTTCCAGACCCAGACACAGGCCAGGGATACCAGTGAAACACCCACCCCGACAGTGAGGGTAAACAAAAGTCCACCATTGAAGGCAGGGGATATCATTTTGAGTGTCGGTAAAATCTTTTGGTTGGGAACCGTGAGGTAGCCGGCCTGGATAAGCCAGGACATTTTCTCATGAAGCGCCAGGTTGCTGACAAATACCTGCAGCGTCGCAATTATCTGTGCCATGAAAAGGCCGGAACCGACAGATATGGATGCTGAAAACCGTGTTTTCAATGCATAGGTGCCTTTTTGTTTCGGAACTATAAACAAAAAGAAGGTGAATATCGCGACTGATGGATAATCCCTGTTCGACTGTGAAAAACTCGTTCTAAAGTGACTGTAATGCCGAACAGGGCCAAAATTTAAAGACAATTTTTAATTTATGCAGCCGGATTTCAAACCATGCGATAATTATCATGCTGTTCGGCATAACAGTCACTAAAGAACTCAGACAGTTTCACAGTCGCTCAGAGATCACCCATCAGTCTTTAGGGTCTTACCTCTATTTGGTTTACAGGCCCGTTTTGTTTTATGTTTGAGACTTATAGCGATGACGTATACCATATATGGCAACTCTTGGGCAAATACCAATCTTTTCTTGTCTATTCTAAGGAATTGGGATATAAAAATCGTTTTGTTAAAGAACAGCTATAAGCCGTAAATGGCTATTTGCAGCTTATGACTTGGAGCTTACTGCTTACAGTTCAAAAAAGGGGTTATCATGAAAATTATCGTGGCAGGTACAGGGTATGTCGGGCTCGTCCATGCAGCGGTCTGCTCGGAATTCGGTCATGAGGTCATCGCTTATGACAATGATGAAAAGAAAATCGAGGCATTCTCCAGTGGAGAGGCGGACCGAATCGTTCAATATGTCAATGAGCCCGGATTGGCCGACAGCATCCGAAAGGTTCATGGGAAGCATCTTTTCTTTTCTACGACCCTGAAGGATATTATCGAGGGAACGGATGTGATTTTTCTGTGTCTGCCAACGCCTCCCAACATGGATGGTTCCACCAACCTGACCTATTATGATGCCGCCCTTGAGGAGATCGCAAAGCACCTGCACAGCCGGAAAGATCTGAGACGGGTCGTGGTCGTCAATAAAAGCACCGTTCCCATCGGTACGGCAAACCACCTGAAATCGGTTCTGGATCGCAACAAGGTCGAAAATGTCGGTGTGGCCTCCAATCCTGAGTTTCTTGCCGAGGGGACGGCAGTGCCGGAAGCCAGAAAACCGGATAGAATTATCGTGGGATGTAATGACGATGAAGATTTTATCATTCTACAGCGGGTTTATTCCAAATTCGTTCACCATGTGCAGACAAAATATATCGAGACATCTCCGGAAACGGCCGAAGCTATCAAGTATGTGGCCAATACCATGCTCCTGACCTATATATCGTTCTGGAACGGCATCGGTGCGAAACTGGGTGAGAAAATACCGAATGTGAAGATCGACGACCTGCGGCTTGGCGTCACGGCGGACAAACGCATCAGCACCTGGGGATCGTTTGTCAGTAACGGTGCAGGCGGAAGCTGCTTTGGCAAGGATATCGCCTCCCTGATATACCAATTGCGACGGGCGAACGTCGATACAAAGATGCTGGAGGCTTCCTTCGAGGTCAATGAAAATCAGAAAGTCTATCTGGTGGACCGTGCCATCACCGAAAGCGGTTTCCAATTCAATAACAAAACCATTGCCGTACTGGGTCTTGCTTTCAAGAAAAACACCAATGACATGCGTGATGCATCATCCATCAAGGCCATAGAACGTTTGCTGGGGAAAGGTGTTTCGTCCATAAGAGCCTACGATCCCCTGGCCAATGATGCCGCCAAACTGGAATTCAATCCCTCCAGAAATGTGTTGTTTGAAAAAATACAGTATTTTGACTCGGCCAGGTCGGCCATCGAAGGATCAGACGCCCTGTTCATTTCTTCGGACTGCGAAGAATTTCGGGGGCTTTCCCGCACCATCGAAGATACGGCGGTCCCGCCGTATCTCATCTTGGATGGCAGACGCATGATCCCGGACTTTGAAATACTGGTGAAAAAAGGGTATACGTACTTGGCAGTCGGATCCATGGTAATGGAGGGGGCCATGACCCCCACAGTTAGCTCATAGCTGTTAGCTGATAGCTTGCTTAAAGTTAAATGCTATGATGGTGATGGCAAAGACCAACTATGAGGTTAAGTCAAAATAATAAAAAGCGGCGAAGCCGCGTCATATAAAATCACGCAGTGATTTTATGGGGGTACGGATGGATTACAAACAAACCTTGAATTTGCCGAAAACGAAATTTCCCATGAAAGCCAATCTGGCGGTTCGTGAACCGGAACAGATTGCTGAGTGGGAGGCCTTAGATCTTTATAAAAAAATCCGTGAGGAATCCAGGGAGCGGGAACTTTTTATTCTGCATGACGGTCCTCCTTATGCCAACGGCAATATTCATATCGGTACAGCCTTAAACAAGATATTGAAAGATATTATTGTCCGCTCACGACAGATGTCCGGGTTCAATGCCACCTACGTACCTGGATGGGACTGTCACGGCCTGCCCATCGAGCATAATGTGGACAAGGAGATGGGGGACAGGAAAAAAGAGCTTTCCCAGGCTGACTTCCGTCGCAAGTGTCGGGCGTATGCCGAAAAGTGGATTGATATACAGCGGGAAGAATTCAAACGCCTGGGGGTCATGGGTGAATGGGATAACCCGTACCTGACCATGAAGTATCGCTACGAAGCGATTATCGCCACTGAATGCCTGAAGTTCGGGCTCAACGGCGGTCTTTTCAGAAGCAAAAAACCGATTCACTGGTGCTGCAGCTGTCAAACCGCCCTGGCCGAAGCTGAAATCGAATACCATGATGAAACCTCCCCATCCATTTATGTCAAATTTCCCATGATTGACGGGTTGGATGACGAAATCCCGGCACTCAAGGGCAAGACGGTATCGGTCATCATCTGGACAACCACACCCTGGACCATACCGGCAAATCTGGCTATCGCTCTGCATCCCGATTTTATTTATGCGGCTGTGGATGTCGGCAATGACACCGTTTACATCCTTGCCAGAGAACTGGTGGGAAACTGCATGCAGACTTTCGGTATTTCCGACTATTCAATTCTTGCCGATATTGAGGCGTCGACCCTGGAACGAAAAAAATGCCGTCATCCCCTCTACGACAGGGAATCCATGCTGATACTTGGCAACCATGTCACCCTGGAAGCCGGAACCGGCTGTGTTCACACGGCTCCGGGCCATGGTCGGGAAGACTATGAAGTGGGACTGGCATATGGCATCGATGCCTATTCTCCGGTGGACGATGATGGCCGCTTTACCGATGAGGTGGAACTTTTTAAGGGTGGATTTGTGTTCGACACCAACAAAGCGATCAATGATACGTTGAACGAAGTCGGGGCATTGCTGGCCAGTGAAAAAATCAAACATTCCTATCCCCATTGCTGGCGGTGCAAAAAGCCCGTTATATTTAGGGCAACCCCCCAGTGGTTTATCTCCATGGATAAGACCGGTCTGAGGGAAAAAACCCTGAAAGCCATCGATAAGGTTACATGGATACCGCAATGGGGAAAAGACCGGATATTCGGCATGATCGAAAACCGCCCGGACTGGTGTATCTCACGTCAGCGTGCCTGGGGGGTTCCCATAGCGGCTTTTTATTGCAAAGAATGTGAAACACTGCTCCTGAACCAGGAAATGATCGACAACGTGTTTCGATTGTTCGAAGCGCATGGCGCTGATGCCTGGTTTGAAAGGGATACCAGTCAGATCCTTCCCAAAGGCGCAACCTGTGAAAAGTGTGGGAGTCAAACATTTGTCAAGGAAACCGATATTCTGGATGTGTGGTTCGACTCCGGTGTGAGTCATGCTGCCGTACTCGAAGATCGGGACTACCTGAGATGGCCTGCGGAACTCTACCTGGAGGGGAGTGATCAGCACCGGGGCTGGTTTCACAGCTCACTCTTGACTGCCGTGGGCACCCGGGGGAGCGCGCCCTATAAATCTGTTTTAACGCATGGATTCGTGGTGGATGCCGATGGCCGCAAAATGTCCAAATCCATCGGCAATGTCATTGCACCCAAGAAAGTCATCGATAAATACGGTGCGGAAATTTTACGTCTCTGGGTGGCGGCATCCGATTACAGGGATGATATTCGCATTTCTGAAAATATTTTAAGACAGCTCAGTGACGCCTACCGTCGCATTCGAAACACGAGTCGTTTCATGCTCGGAAACCTGTACGACTTTGATCCTGAAAAAGACCGTGTCTCTTACGATGAAATGCCGGAAGTCGATCAATATGCACTGCATCGATTATACGGAATCATCGAAAAAACGCGCAGGGCTTACGACACCTATGAGTTTCATGTGATTTACCATGCCCTTTACAATTTTTGCACCCTGGATCTGTCGGCTTTTTATCTGGATATCCTGAAAGACCGCCTTTATACATCTCCACCGACCTCCGTGGCAAGGCGAAGTGCCCAGACCGTCATGTACGCCATCCTGGATGCCATGGGACGGCTGATGAGTCCGATTCTGCCTTTCACGGCTGAGGAAATCTGGAAATATATGCCCGGCCAGAAGGAACAAGGGGAGAGCATCCATCTGCAGAGTCTCCCTGAAGCCGAGACCGCATGGAAAAATGATGCATTGGCCCAGAACTGGAAACTGTTGCTCAATATCCGCGGCGAAGTCACCAAAGCACTTGAGGAAGCCAGAACGCGGAAACTGATCGGCCATCCCCTCGATGCCGCTGTGACCCTGTCCGTTGATCCGGAATCGTATAAGATATTGAAGCCATATGCAGGAGATCTGCGTTTTATCCTTATTGTATCCCAGGCGGATCTGACCCGGGATTCCCTGGGTGAGCATGCTTTTCAGAGCGACGAGATAGAGGGTCTCAGCATAGAAGTGGCGCCTTCGCAGGGTGAGAAATGTGAGCGGTGCTGGACGCACAGTCCTTCGGTTGGGTCGCATGAGGGCTTTCTCACCATCTGTGATCGTTGCGTGGGCACCGTGGAGAAGTTAGTAAAATAAAGGAATATTTTAATATGGGCGCAGAAGTGGGGGGCCCCGTGTCGGCAATTTTAGGAAATCGGTATGCCAAACTGCTGATGATCGCCGGGGCTGTCTGCATCGTGGATCAGCTTGTGAAGGCCCTGATTGTATCAACGGTTCCTGTATATCAGACGATTTCCGTTATCCCGGGATTTTTCAACCTGACGCACATCTATAATCCTGGGGGTGCCTTTGGCTTCCTGTCCGGCAGTCCTTCGGAGCTGCGACATTTTTTCTTTGTGACAGCGTCGGTTGTGGCCATGGGTCTGATCTTTTTTCTCTATGCCAAGACACCACCCGGTCATGGGTTGTTGGAATTCGGTCTGTCTTTGATCATGGGAGGGGCGGTCGGCAATATTATAGACAGAATTCGCATTGGAAAAGTGATCGACTTTCTCGATATTTATGTCAAAGATATTCACTGGCCGGCATTTAATGTTGCCGACAGCGCCATCACCATAGGTATCGGCCTGTTTATATACCATCTGATTTTCAAAGAACTCAATTGACGGTTATCAAACACAACGAGGTTCGGCGACATTTAAAGCGCTTAACCCAGGATACGGGGTCGGTCCCCTATCCGGTTTATTTGCTTTACGGCGAGGAGGTATTGACCAAGGCGGCGCTTCAAAACGTGTTGAACGTTCTCATGCCTGAACCGGCCAGGCGATACAACTATGAAACCTGGGAAGGAACCCCTGAGAACGTCTTTGCCGCTGTCCAGCATTTGAACACCTATGCGCTGCTGGACAACGGCAAGGTAGTGGCGCTGCTGGACAGCCCTCTTTTTTCCGCAACACAGAAAGGAACAGCCCCGTCCGACGACGCCCGGAAAGGGGTGTCAACCACCGGTGATGCCTCTGACATACTGATGGCGTCCCTGTCGGACAAGTTTCCAGACAAGCATTATTTGATCGTGACGGCTGCCGCTGTCGATAAACGCCGGCGGCTCTACAAGGTCATGGAGACGGTCGGTCTGGTGGTTGACTGTTCCGTGCCGCAGGGTGATCGACAAGCGGACAGGGTTGCACAGGAGACTGTTCTCAGAGAAAGCATGCGGGGCATTCTCTCAAAACACGATAAAATACTGGAACCCTCGGCCTTTGCGGCACTCTGCGATATGACCGGGTTTGACATCCGCACATTTCAGAATAATCTCAACAAGCTTGTCGATTATGTAGGAGACAGGAAAAACATCACCATAACGGATATTTCGGTTGCCCTGGAACGAACCAAGCAGGACCCGATTTATGCATTTACAAATGCCTTGTTGGAAAAAGATGTTGGAAATGTGTTGTTTTACATGGATTCACTGCTTTCAAACGGATATCATGAGCTGCAGCTCTTGGCGGCAGCGGTCAATCAGGTCCGGCGGCTGCTCGTCATAAGAGACTTTGCAACGGCATCTGCCGGTGGTGTCTGGCAGGCCGACATGTCCTACAATACCTTCCGGGATCAGGTCATGCCCCTGATTCAAAACCATGACACGGCTTTGAAGGAACAGCTGGCGGATTGGGATCGGTCTCTTGCGGGTGACGAGGAGGCGGCCAATGAGTCAAAAAAGCGGCTGACCGGAACCGACCTTCTGATTGCGCCGAACCCGAACAATGCCTATCCCGTGTATAAACTGATGCAGAAGGCCGTGACGTTCCATGCTGCAGAGCTTATTGACGCGCTGAAGGCACTGGCTCAAGCGGACGGATATCTCAAATCTTCGGGGCAGCCACCCCGATCGATTCTGGCCGATGCAATATTGAAAATATGCAGCGGTTTTTCAGAGTCAGAGGATTTCGAAAGGGAAACAATTGTCATTCACTTCGTGTAAATAGAGACCGTTTTAGGTTTTATGTGTTAAGTTTTAGGTCTTGCTTTCAGCGAATGGCGGCAATAAATGACGCGCGTAGCGCTAATGACGCCTGAAAGGCAAATGTCATCCGCAGTGATAAATTACACCCGTGAAGGACAAATATCGCGCGTAGCGCAAATGACGCACGAAGTGCAAATGACAGCCAAAGGCAAATAGTATGATCGGGTTTATCAAACAACAGGAACAAAAACTGGCCATGCGGCTCCTGGCCTGGCACTATGAGAAAAATGCCATTGTGATGCCGCCGCCTTCCGAGTTAAGACAACAGGCCGACCGTCTTGTCAATGACGCGCATCACATCGCGCGGGAGAGGGGACGCAATGTGATGTCGATTATCAAGGATCTGGTTGCGGATATCAAGAAGGGTTAGAAACCCGTGGTACACTGTTTATCAATTCATTATCGGTTGCAAAAAAGAAAACGACTATGTTAAAAAAATAATTTGATTAGCGATAAGCGATAAGCCGTTAGCAGCTTACAGCTTACAGCTTACAGCTTATTGCTTGTTGCTTATTCACAGGTTAATAAACACATGGCAAACCAGGGAAAAAAAATAATTGCTGTCGGTATCATAGGGGCAACCGGTTATGCGGGGGCAGAACTCGTGAGGATCCTTTCCGGCCACCCCCATGTGACCCTGACAGTCCTGACATCACGCCAGTACGCCGGTGTCCGGTTCGACCAGGTGTACCCGGCTATGCGGGGTCACGTGCCGCTGGTATGTGAAGCGCTTTCCATGGAGAGATTGGTAGATGCCTGTGAGGTGATATTTATGGCACTTCCGCATAAGATACCCATGACCATGATTCCTGAACTGATTGCCAAAGGAAAAAGCGTCATCGATCTCTCAGCCGATTTTCGATTCAATGACCCTGCCCTATATGAATCCGTATATCAACGCCATACGGCAAAGGAACTGCTGGGTGATGCTGTCTACGGTCTGAGTGAAATTTATCCGGAGGCTATCCAGGCTGCAGTGTTGATCGGGAATCCCGGCTGTTATCCGACCAGTGCGCTTTTACCGATTATACCCCTCTTGAGGAGCGGGTTGATCGACTTGACATCGATTATCATCGACGCTAAATCAGGGGTCAGCGGCGCAGGGCGATCCGTGTCTCTCGGTACCCACTTCTGCCAGGTCAACGATTCATTCAAGGCATACAAAGTAGCGGAACATCGTCACAGTCCGGAAATCGACGCCATTTTGAGCCGCGAAGCCGGAGAACCTGTGAGTGTTCTTTTTGTACCTCACCTGGTGCCAATGACGCGGGGCATGTTGACGACCCTGTATGCAGGTTTGCAAACTAACGTGACAGGGGATGACATTCGGGCTTGTCTGAATGCATTTTATGGCAAACGTCCCTTTGTGCGTATCTGCCCGGAAGGAAGTCTGCCGGAAACTCTTCATGTCAAAGGAACCAATTACTGTGATATCGGTTTCAAGCTGGATCAAAAACATGGTCGGGTCATCCTGATTTCCGCCATCGACAACCTGGTAAAGGGTGCTGCAGGACAGGCTGTTCAAAATATGAACATCATGTGTGGTTTCGATGAAACCGCTGGGTTGATGCAGATGCCATACCCGGTCTGAGTATGGTACTTGACATGATCCGATTCATGCAATAAAACCATTCTATTATCAATTATTTATTCAGGAAAGGAGAGCCATTATGACAGCAACGCTGATCAAAGGGACCGAGATTCGCGAAGAAATCTTGGAGGAAATTACAGCAGAAGTAGCTGAAATAAAAGCCAAGCATGGTGTCGTTCCAGGTCTTGTCACTATTCTTGTCGGCGAGAGTCCCGCGTCCATATCCTATGTCACGCTAAAGATTAAAACAGCTCACAGAGTCGGGTTCAAGGAGATTCAGGACAGCCAGCCGGTTGATATCTCAGAAGAGGATCTGTTGGCCTTGATCGACAAGTATAACAATGACGACTCCATCAACGGTATTCTCGTTCAACTGCCGCTTCCCAAACATATCAATGAAAAAAAAGTGCTCAATGCCATCGACCCGGACAAGGATGTGGACGGATTCCATCCTGTCAATGTGGGTCGCTTAATGATTGGCGGTGACGAGGTTAAGTTTCCTCCCTGTACACCCTATGGTATTCAAGAGATGATTATACGGGCCGGTGTTGAAACCAGTGGTGCTGAAGTGGTGGTTGTCGGCCGATCCAATATCGTCGGTAAACCCATCGCAAATATGATGATTCAAAAAGGACCGGGTGCCAACGCAACTGTTACGGTGGTGCATACACGGACCAAGGATCTTGCCGCACATTGTCTACGCGCAGATATTCTTATCGTTGCTGCCGGGGTTCCCGGATTGGTCAAACCGGAATGGATCAAACCCGGTGCCTGTGTCATCGATGTCGGTGTGAACCGCGTGGGCGAAAAGCCCAGCCAGAAGAATCCCGGTAAAATGGTCGCCATTTTAAAAGGTGATGTCGACTTTGACGAAGCCAAGGAAATTGCCGGCTTTATTACGCCGGTTCCAGGGGGCGTCGGTCCCATGACTATTACCATGCTCATGCTGAATACGCTGAAAGCGCTCAAATTTAAACTGGGTATTGCCTAATCTGAACATTTCCCATGAAGCACCCTCCTAAGATGGGTGCTTCATGGGAAATATCATTGACTGTCTTAATTGAAGGATGATTCTGTTTTTTTCATTTGGAGCCCATCGACGGCAGCCTATACTTGACACACTGTTACGATCGTGTTAAAAATAGCTTTTAATAGGCTTGATGTTTTTTATAATCCATTGAAAGTATGATCTAATTTTCGGGACCCTGTTTCCACCTGGGCCTTTCCAGAGCGCGTAGGTATGAAGAAAATTTCCTTTTTTGTTTTGAGCAATACCGGCTCACGGGCCAGTCAGATTTCGGTGCCGATTAGTCTGATTTACGTTTCCGTTGCCATGGGTTTTGTAGTCCTGGCGGTTCTGGGCTATCTGGCCTATGATTATCATCAGCTCAGAACGGTTGGTTTTGTCAACCAGGCCTATGAAAGCCAGATCGGTGAACAAAAGGAGATCATCGCCGGCCAACATGCACAAATTCAGACCTTTACTTCCGAAATCAACAAGCTGAAATCAAAACTGGTGACCCTCAATAATTTTGAAAAAAAGATCCGAGTGATCGCCAATCTTGATCAGGAGAACGATCAGGAGAGTCTATTTGGGGTTGGCGGCTCCATACCGGAAGACCTGGCAACCGATGTCGATTTGGAAAAAAGACAGGTCGGTCTGCTCCGGGAGATGCATGAGCAGGTCGACAACCTGCATCTGGCGACTTCCAATCAGAAGACCGGTTTTTCATCTCTCCTGGGGTCACTAGAAGGCCAGAGAAACCTCCTGGCGTGTACCCCCGCCATTCGACCTGTCAAGGGATGGATGACGTCTCGATTCGGGTACCGAGAATCACCTTTTACAGGCCGCAGGGAACTTCACAAGGGGCTTGATATCGCCAATAGAGAAGGCACTAAGATAATAGCACCTGCCGATGGGATTGTGAAATTTACCGGTAGAAAAGGTCTTTTGGGCAAAGTGGTCGATATTGATCACGGCTACGGCATGGTAACCCGTTATGGTCATCTCAAAGAGATTTTAAAAAAGCGGGGTGAGACGGTCAAAAGGGGTGATATCATTGCAGAAATGGGTGATACCGGACGTAGTACCGGTCCGCACCTTCACTATGAGGTTCATCTCAACGGTGTTCCTGTCAATCCAATCAAGTATATCCTGAACTAGTTATGGCATCGCTGCCGCGCTGCCATCCAATCCAGGCTGCAATCTTTTTACAATCAAATTGCGCAATATGGGTTTTACCATTGCCTTGGTGATCTTTATGTATTAATTTATCTCTCCTTTTGCCCTTCATACATCCTGCTTCATAGGGCAGTCTGGGGCGTACTCAAATCAGGACAAAATCCTTTTGTCGTAGAAGCGACAACGTCGCGTTTGATAAATTCGTGCAGCGAATTTATTTTCGAAGGGAACTCTTCCACATGGTTATGAATTTTTTGACAAAGATATTTGGCAGTAAAAATGAACGGGAGTTAAAAAAGCTTCAACCCATTGTTGAACAAATCAACAGTTTTGAACCGGCTGTTCAGGCCATGGATGATGCGCAGCTTGCACAGCAGACCCTTCGATTCAAGGAACGTCTGGCGAATGGCGAATCCCTGGAAGACATTCTGCCCGAAGCGTTTGCCACGGCTCGTGAAGCGTCTGTGCGCACATTGGGGATGCGTCATTTTGACGTTCAGCTCATCGGCGGCATCGTGCTCCACAATGGATGTATCGCTGAGATGAAAACCGGTGAGGGAAAAACACTTGTGGCCACGTTGCCGGCCTATCTGAATGCTTTGACAGGAAAAGGCGTTCATATTATTACGGTCAATGATTATCTGGCAAAACGCGATACAGAGTGGATGGGAAAACTTTATCATTTTCTCGGCTTGTCTGTCGGCACTATCGTTCATGGATTAGACGACAACGAGCGTAAAATTGCCTATGGCTCAGACATTACCTATGGAACAAACAACGAGTTCGGATTCGATTATCTGCGGGACAACATGAAGTTTGACCGTAAGTCTCTGGTGCAACCCGAGTTGAATTATGTCATCGTCGATGAAGTGGACAGCATCTTGATCGATGAGGCGCGAACCCCCTTGATCATTTCCGGTCCTGCCGAAAAATCAACCCACCTCTACTACCAGGTTAACAACATTATTCCCAAGCTGAAGCGTGAACGTGATTTCACCATTGACGAGAAGGCACGAACCGCTGTCCTCACAGAAGAGGGGGTCGCCCATGCAGAGGGCATCCTGAATGTCGATAACCTGTATGATCCCAAGTACATTGAACTTCTGCATCATATCAACCAGGCTGTCAAAGCCCACTCCCTGTTCAAAAGAGATGTAGACTATATCGTTAAAAACGGTGAGGTCATCATTGTGGACGAATTTACCGGTCGTTTGATGCCGGGAAGGCGTTATAGCGAAGGTCTGCACCAGGCACTCGAAGCCAAAGAGAATGTAAAAATCGAAAACGAGAATCAGACACTGGCTACGATCACATTTCAGAATTATTTCAGAATGTACAATAAACTTGCCGGCATGACCGGCACCGCAGACACGGAAGCGGCTGAATTCAAAAAGATTTATCAACTCGATGTTTCGGTCATTCCAACCAACCAGATCATGATCCGCAAAGATTTTTCAGACGTTATCTACAAAACACGCCGGGAAAAATACGAAGCGGTTATGGATGAAATCGTGGAGCTCAATCAAAAAGGCCAGCCGGTCCTGGTGGGGACCATCTCCATCGATGTTTCCGAAGGACTGAGCAAAAAATTGCAAAAGAGAGGTATTCAGCATGAAGTTCTGAATGCCAAGAACCATGAAAAAGAGGCCGAGATCATATCCATGGCCGGCCAAAAAGGGGCTGTCACGATCTCCACCAACATGGCGGGTCGTGGTACGGATATCGTGCTGGGTGAAGGTGTTGTCGATCTGGGGGGACTCCATATTTTAGGAACCGAGCGTCATGAGAGCCGGCGAATCGATAATCAACTGCGGGGGCGATCCGGTCGTCAGGGGGACCCGGGGTCCTCCCGTTTTTTTCTTTCCCTGGAAGATGACCTCCTGCGAATTTTTGGTGGTGAAAGAATTACCGGAATCATGGAAAAGCTTGGTATGGAGGAAGGTGAGCCCATTGAGCATGGCCTGATCAGTCGTGCTATCGAGAATGCACAGGCCAAGGTTGAAGGTCATAATTTTGATATTCGAAAACATCTGCTGGAGTATGACGATGTCATGAACCAGCAGCGTGAAGTCATTTACAAGCAGCGACGTGAAGCGCTGGATGGAAAAAATCTGAAGGAGACCATTCAGGATATCATATTTGACAAAGCCTCCGAGATTGCTGAATTGTTTGCAGATGAAAAGACGTTGCCCGAAGAATGGGATTTCAAGGGGATTGATGAAGCGGTTTTTAAACAGTTCAATTTGAGAATCGGAAAACCGGATGAAGATACCCTCGATGGTCTGACGAACGAAGGACTTGCTCAGTTGATTCACGAAGCCGCCATTTCAGCCTACCATGAAAAAGAAACCCTTATCGGTCCGGATGAATTCAGAAATCTGGAACGCTATATTCTGCTGCAGACGGTGGATCAGTTGTGGAAGGACCATCTGCTCAGTATGGATCACCTGAAAGAGGGGATAGGACTCAGGGGATATGCGCAGCAGAACCCTTTGCTTATGTATAAAAAAGAGGGCTTTGAGATGTTTCAGGATATGATCTCAAGGGTTCAGGAGCAGACCCTTTCGATTCTATACCGAATTCAACTGGCAGCACCTGAAGACCTGAAGGAACTCCATAAGCCTGAGGAACCACCGCTGATGTTTTCCGGTGGTGACATGACACCTGCTAAGAAAAAACCGGCAACACGATCCGACAAGAAAGTGGGTCGTAATGCACCATGTCCCTGCGGCAGCGGGAAAAAATACAAAAAATGCTGCGGGCAATGAACAAGGGTTTGAGGGTTAGGGTGATACAGGGGTTCGAGGGTGGCTAACAGTTATGAGCGGACAGCAGCATTATAGCATCCAGGCTCCTACTCCCAGCAGATAAGGACTTTAAGGTTCACTAAATATCCTAGAATAAAGCGTAAAAGGTAACGATTGCAAAATAATGTCAACAGAACTTCAAAAATCAGACACATTGGATCAGAAATCCTGCACCATTGGTGTCATATCCGATACACACGGCTTGTTGCGCCCGGAAGTGATGAAAGCCTTCAAAGGTGTGGACCTCATCCTTCATGCAGGTGATGTCGGGGATCCTGAAGTGATCGATCACCTGGAATCTGTTGCGCCGGTGGTGGTGGTCAGAGGTAACATGGATTACGGGAGCTGGGCAGATCAGCTACCTGTTTCAAAATCCCTTATCATCGGTAAAACCAAGCTGTTTTTAATTCATGATATTGAATGGATCGATCGTCAAATGGTGTTACAAAGCTATCAGGTCATTATCACCGGGCATACGCATCGTCCCCTGATAGACGACAAGAACGAGGTTCTTTTTTTTAATCCAGGCAGTGCCGGGCATCAAAGACACGGGCATCCCGTGTCGATTGGAAAACTTTTTCTTTGCAACGGCAGACTGGATGCCCAACTTGTTGAACTGAATGTCTGATCCGGATGCCTCTTTACAAAGCAGGGTCTTGATGCTTATAATAGTTTTATTGGTGTGCTATCTGTGAGATTATCGATTAAATAAAATTAAGAAATATAGTTAGTTATATTCAAGAACAAGAATCAAGAGCAGCCGCAAATGAACATGTCCAAAACCGATATCACAACAGATGAGCAAACCAGAACCCATAAACGTGTCCAGGGGCCGCCGCTGTACCGGGTGCTGCTCCATAATGACGATTATACCACCATGGAGTTTGTTATCGAGATTCTGATGGTTGTATTCAACCGCTCCATGGAAGATGCGACACGCATCATGTTGAATGTCCACAGAAATGGTATGGGAATTTGTGGTGTATATCCATACGAGATTGCGGAAACCAAAGTGGAGATAGTCGAAGTGCTTGCAAGATCGAGCGACTTTCCGTTAAAGTGCTCCATGGAGAAAGTATAAAAATGATCAGTAAAGAACTCAGCGAAACACTGGGGTTCGCTGTCAAAGAAGCCAAAAAAAGACGGCATGAATATGTGTGCGTGGAACATGTGCTCTATGCCATACTGCATGATGACAATGGCGTCGAGATCATTGAAAACTGTGGTGGAAACGTAGACAACCTTAAAGCATTACTTGAAAAATTCTTTTCAGAGCATGTGGACCGCATCCCGGAAGGATCGGAGTACGTTCTGCAGCAGACCATCGGTTTTCAGCGGGTCATTCAGCGGGCCGTCAACCATGCCCGGTCGGCTGAAAAGCAGGAAGTGGTTGTAGGGGATATCCTGGCATCCATTTTCCAGGAAAAGAATTCCCATGCCGATAATTTTTTAAAGTCAGAGGGTGTCACGCGTTTCGATATCCTGAATTACATTTCGCACGATATCCACAGCATATCTGTAAAGCCCGGAGACAGCGGGCTCACCAGACCGGATCAGAGAGATAAGAAAAAGAAATCAGATCCCCTGGCACTTTTTACCATCGATCTTATGGAAAGAGCCGTCCAGGGGAAACTGGACCCGCTGATCGGCAGGCAGCTTGAATTGGAACGGACCATGCAGGTCCTCTGCAGACGGCGAAAGAACAACCCTGTTTTTGTTGGTGATCCCGGTGTCGGGAAGACGGCTATGGCCGAGGGTCTGGTACAGCGAATCGCAGAGGGGGATGTTCCTGACATCCTGAAAGATATTAATATTTATGCCCTTGATCTGGGAGCTTTGCTTGCCGGAACCAAGTTCCGGGGTGATTTCGAACAGCGGCTTAAAGGGGTCATTTCAAGACTCATAAACATTCCGAACGCCATTCTTTTTATCGATGAAATCCATACCATTGTGGGCGCAGGCGCTACAAGTTCCGGTTCCATGGATGCTTCCAACATTCTGAAACCGGTACTCGGGTCCGGTGATTTGCGTTGTATCGGCTCAACGACCTATGAGGAATACAAAAATCATTTCGATAAAGATCGGGCATTTTCGCGGCGTTTCGAAAAGATCGAAATTGCGGAACCCCCCGTGGATGAAACAGTGAAAATCCTGAAGGGTCTGCGTTCGCGGTATGAAGCGCATCACAATATCCGCTACAGTGATACGGCCTTGAATGCGGCGGCGGAACTGGCTGCCAAACACCTGAATGATCGATATCTGCCTGATAAGGCCATTGATGTTATCGATGAGGCAGGTGCGTTTGTCAGGCTTTCGGGATCCAACCGGCGGAAGAGAATCAATCCCACGGATATCGAAAAAATCGTTGCAAAAATGGCCCGCATTCCCACCAGAAGTGTTTCAAGCAATGACAAGACCAAACTCTCGACGCTTGAAAGCCGTCTCAAAGAATATGTTTACGGCCAGGAACAAGCTATTGCCTCCCTGGTAACTTCCATCAAACGGTCCAGGGCCGGGCTGGGGTTTCCCGGTCATCCCATCGGTTCCTTTCTGTTTACCGGTCCTACGGGTGTCGGCAAGACAGAGGTCGCCATCCAGATAGCGAAAAACCTGGGTATCGAATTCATGCGATTCGACATGAGCGAGTATATGGAGAAACATGCCATTGCCCGG
>CAWKCS010000046.1:0-38993 GCA_963848165.1 uncultured delta proteobacterium
GGTGGCTTTTTCTCGTTTTATAGGAAAATCCAATAATACTTTTGAAGGCTCGATTCATTTATTACCCACAAACCTTACAATAAGGGGATGTTGTGAAATGCAATTCTTTTCAGATAAGGGTTTTCGTAGAGGAATCAGAAGAGAATCAATCCTTGAAGTGTCAGCACGTTGCTAATTTGATATGTTGACTCACGATGCGTTTGTGACGCTAAAAAGGCGTCGGGCATTGTTGCATGTTATATCGGCCAGATTCTCAGGATCTGTATTACGGATTTCGGCCAGTTTGAGCAGTACGGATTTAACAAAAGCGGGTTCATTTCTGCGGGATTTGTTTTTCTGGGGAGCCGGTGTCAGATAAGGCGCATCGGTTTCGATCAGCAGTCTTTCCAAAGGGATATACCCCACCAGATTTCGCAAGTCAATTCCCCGTTTTTGAAGGGTCAGAATACCGGTGATCCCGATGTAATACCCCAGATCCAGATAGGCACCCAGTTCGGAGCGGTTGCCGCTGAAGCAGTGAATCACGCCACGGCGATTCTCATTGGGATGGGCTTTCAGAATTTCCAGGAGTCGTCCATGACTGTCCCGTTCATGCAGGATCAGGGGCAGCCGTTGTTCATCTGCTGTCTGAACCTGTCGAACAAACCATGTTTCCTGGTCCTCTTTTGGAGAATACATACGGTTGAAGTCGAGGCCGGTTTCCCCCCAGGCGCAGACCCTGGGGTTTCCTGCCAGGTCTGTCAGCTTTTTCATGACCTGGTCTGAACAGGATGACGCCCGATGCGGGTGAACACCGACGGATGCATACACACCATCGAATTTTTCAGCGATTTCAATGGCACGGGCAGAGGTTTCCTGGTCAATACCCACGGTCATCATGTTTTCGATGCCATTCTGTTTTGCGCGCTGAATCACGGCTTTTAGATCGTCTTGATAGGAGCGGTCGTCCAGATGGCAATGGCTGTCAAATAATTTCATAATATTGTTTTAATATTGAAAACAGTCCCTGTGATCAAGCAATAAATATTTCAGGTGTTTTTGAAGCAACAACCATAATATTTCGAACCGATTTTATGGTTGCTTTCATTATGCGTATATGGTTAGCCTTACGATTGCATAAAACATTCAATTATGGAAACTCTGTTGGAGGATACTATGTTTAAAATTGTCAGACGAGAGGAGATGGCCGAAGGTACGGTCATACTCAACGAAATAGAAGCACCCGCCATTGCCAAAAAGGCCAAGCCCGGCCAATTCGTGATTCTGAAAGCCAATGAAACCGGTGAACGCATACCGCTCACCATGGCGGAATCCAATCCTGAAGCAGGCACGATTACCGTTATCTACATGGTGGTAGGGAAATCCACGGCTCTTTTCAGAGATCTCCAGGTAGGCGATGGGTACCAGGATGTCATCGGTCCCCTTGGCAAAGCGACCCATCTCGAAAAACTGGGCAAGGTTATTTGTGTCGGAGGTGGAACAGGTGTTGCCGTGCTGCATCCCATTACCAGAGCACTCAAGGAGATCGGCAACCAGGTGATCTGTATCATCGGGGCCAGGACAAAGGATCTGCTGATTATGGAAGAGCAGATGAAATCGGCATCACATGATCTGCGTGTATGTACGGATGACGGCTCATATGGTCATCACGGCTTTGTAACCGAAGTCATGAAAGAGATCCTGGACGAGGGGGATGTCAAGCTCGTGGTTGCCATCGGTCCGGTGCCCATGATGAAAGCCACCTCCAATATCACCAAAGCCTACAATGTCAAGACCATGGTCAGTCTGAATCCGATCATGATAGACGGGACCGGCATGTGTGGTGGCTGCCGGGTAACCGTTGGCGGCAAGACGCGTTTTGCCTGCGTGGACGGACCTGAATTCGATGGTCATGAAGTCAATTTCGATGAACTCATGCTTCGTCTCCAGGCTTACACCGAAGACGAAAAGAACAGCTATGATCATTATTGTAAGGTGAGAGGAACCTGATATCAAATCAACTTGTAAAGGCAAAGTAACCCTTTGAGCGGAGAAACCGCATCTAAAAAATTGCCTGGCGATTTTATCGGTGGAGGAGATTATGGGAGTGACGGAAGAAAAAGCGGTTAAAAAAGAAAAAGTGCCCAGACAACCCATGCCGGAGCAGGAACCGGCTATCCGGGCAAGAAACTTCGAGGAAGTACCTCTGGGTCAGGACCCTGACGTGGCCATTCTAGAAGCGTCTCGGTGTCTGCAATGCAAGAAGCCGGCCTGCGTAGATGGTTGCCCTGTGGAAATCGATATTCCCGGGTTTATCGGCTTGGTCAAGGAAGGGGATTTTACGGGCGCCATCAAAAAGATTTGGGAAAAGAACGGTCTTCCCGCTGTTTGCGGGCGGGTATGTCCCCAGGAAATTCAGTGCGAAGGAAAATGCATTGTGGGTAAAAAGGGAGAGCCCGTGGCCATTGGGAATCTGGAGCGGTTCGTGGCCGATTATGAACGAAAGCACAAAAAGGCAGAGCTGCCGTCAAAGGCTGCGCCTACGGGTAAAAGAGTTGCCGTTGTGGGCTCCGGTCCCTCCGGTTTGACGGTGGCCGGTGATTTGATTCTCAAGGGCCATGAGGTCACGATTTTCGAGGCATTTCACAAGCCTGGCGGCGTTCTCGTATACGGCATTCCGGAATTCAGGCTTCCCAAAGAAATCGTATTTTCAGAAGTGGCGGGACTCGAGGAACTGGGTGCCAAATTGGACTGCAACGCGGTTGTGGGAAGATCCGTAACCGTAGAGGAACTGTTTGAAGAGGGGTATGATGCTGTCTTTCTAGGCGTGGGGGCAGGACTGCCCCGTTTTTTGAATGTGCCGGGTGAGAACCTGATCGGTATATTTTCGGCCAACGAATACCTGACCCGCTCCAACCTCATGAAGGCTTATCTTTTTCCAAAATACGACACGCCGGTTATTCAGGGGAAAAAAGTTGTCACCCTTGGGGCCGGAAACGTTGCCATGGACTCGGCCCGTACAGCATTGAGGCTGGGTGCGGAAAGATCGCTTATTGTTTACAGGCGCTCGCGTGATGAAGTTCCAGCCAGGGCGGCGGAGGTTCACCATGCGGAACAAGAGGGGGTCGAATTTCATTTTCTCACAGCACCGACCAAGTTTATGGGTAACGAAAAAGGCCGTGTGGTGGGCATGGAAGGGTTGAAAATGGAGCTCGGTGAGCCTGATTCGTCGGGCAGACGCCGGCCGATTCCCATAGAAGGGTCGGAATTTGAAATGGACTGCGACCTGGTCATCATTGCCGTGGGTGCCAACGCCAACCCGTTGTTGACCCGCTCCACAGAAGGACTGAAACTCAACCAGTGGGGATATATCGTAGCGGATGAAGCCACCGGGAAGACCAGTAAAAAAGGGGTCTGGGCCGGTGGCGATATCGTAACGGGTTCGGCGACCGTTATTCTGGCCATGGGCGCCGGCAGAGCCGCCGCCAATTCGATTCATGATTATCTCACCTGGGGCTGGTAACCCTGCTGAAGAAAAAGGCTTGACAGGTAACATTGAAAGACGTTTAATAAAAAACATATAAAAAAGATACGTTAGATAAAAGAAAGGCTAGTCGGGAGCTCGAGAAATCGGGCTGAGAGGGATCCTGGAAGAAAAATGGATCCGACCGTTGAACCTGATCCGGATAATGCCGGTGGAGGAAAAAAAGGCCATGCACACAACGCCCTCCACTGAGGGCGTTTTTTATTCCTTCCCCATTTTTCCAATCGGGTCCCTGACGGTACAAACAAAACCCCGGCAGGAGGTTAACATGTGGAACCTTAAGACCCTGGTGGTATGCATACTGCTTCTTTTGTCCGCGGGTGTCGCGGATGCAAAAGAGAAAACACCCTTTGTAACATTGATGACACATGACAGTTTTGCGGTCAGCCAGGCGCTTCTTGACGATTTTCAAAAAGAGACCGGTGCTGAAATCAAAATTCTCAAAAGCGGGGATGCCGGTGCCGTTCTGAACCAGGCCATACTCTCGAAAAAAAATCCCCTGGCGGACGTGTTTTTCGGTGTGGACAACACGTTTATGAGTCGTGCGCTTTCCGCGGGTATTTTTCAGCCCTACGAATCCCCGTTTCTCAGGGACATCCCGAACTCACTGAAATTAGACCCGTCCAACAGGCTGCTTCCCGTAGATTACGGGGATATCTGTCTGAATTATGACAAGTCATGGTTCTTAAAAAATGGACTGGCACCGCCACGCGGGCTGGATGATTTAATCATGCCGGCATATAAAGGGTTGACCGTTGTCCAGAATCCAGCCACCTCATCACCGGGCCTGGCGTTTTTAATCACTACAGTGGGGACATATGGTGAGTCGGGCTACATGGATTTCTGGAAAAAATTACGTGCCAACGATGTTTATGTTACAGCAGGATGGTCAGAGGCCTACTATGGGAAATTTGTTCGTGCCAAAGGTGGAACACGACCCATCGTGGTCAGTTATGCCAGCAGTCCCGCAGCCGAAGTCTATTACAGCGAAAGGAAACTGGCAGATGCACCCACGGCGGGTGTTTTGGGTGCGGGATCTGCTTTTCGTCAGATTGAATTTGTCGGAATTTTAAAAAATACGGCCAAAAAGGAACTGGCCCAAAAATTAATCGATTTCATGTTGAGTCCGGCGTTTCAAAAGGACATCCCATTGCATATGTGGGTTTTTCCCGCAAACCCGGAAACACCCTTGCCGGATGTTTTTCTTAAATACGCTCAAAAGGCCGAGGCACCCATTATACTCTTGCCGGAGGCAATCGAGAATGGCCGGGAAAAATGGATCGAGACCTGGACAGATGTGGTTTTGAGATGAAATCCCGTCTGCAGATATGGCTGGTGTTGCCGCCCCTCCTTTTTCTGGGTGTTTTTTATTTTTATCCCCTCGTCAGCATTTTTTTCCTGAGCTTTATGCCCGAGGGGGCCTTCGACGCCGCAAAGCTGTATAAACTTGTCAGCACCAGCTATTATGCCGGTGTCCTCTGGTTTACCATCTGGCAGGCGACCATATCGACCCTTTTGACGGTCATCGTTGCCCTGCCGGGGGCCTATATTTTTGCACGTTACGATTTTAAAGGGAAAGCCCTGCTTCAAAATCTGGCAACCATTCCCTTTGTACTCCCGACCGTTGTCACTGCCGCTGCTTTCCATGCGCTGCTGGGACCCAGGGGACTGATCAATATGATCCTCATGCGTCTTTTTCATCTGGAAACCCCTGTGCTCCATATGGATCAGACCGTCTGGTTTTTTCTTTTGGCACATGTCTTTTACAACTACACAGTGATTCTGCGGATTGTGGGCGGATTCTGGTCTCGTTTGCCAAAAAACCTTACGGAATCAGCACGAATGCTCGGTGCTTCCGACACAAGGATATTTTTTACCATCATCCTGCCGCTGCTCAAACCGGCTATCCTGGCGGCGTCCCTCCTGGTGTTTGTTTTCTGCTTTACCAGTTTCGGTGTCGTTCTGATTCTGGGAGGGCCTCGTTTTGCAACGGTTGAGGTGGAAATATACCGCCAGGCGCTTCATCTTTTCAATCTACCCATGGCATCGGCACTGGCCTTGATTCAAATAGCCTTTACTTTCGGTTTGATCGCCGTGTATACCCGGCTCGAACGGAAGGTGGCTGTTTCCCTGACCTTGCCGGGCTCCCAAAGCCTCGGCCAAAAGATACAGACACCCAAAGAACGCTTTTTTGTGGTAGCCAATCTTCTATGGATGGCTGTGTTGCTGGGCGCGCCACTGATGGCGCTCTTTCTCCAATCGGTACTCACTGAAGAGGGCCCAAGTCTTGTCTACTATGCCGGCCTGCTGGAAAACAAAACAGCCTCCATATTGTATGTCGCGCCGATAGCGGCCATTGCCAACTCCCTGGGATATGCCCTTGGCGCCACACTTATTGCACTGATACTGGGTTGGTTTTCGGCGGCGTTTCTGGTGGGTTCCAAAAGAAAATGGGCGCTGGTGCTCGATCCGGTATTTATGCTGCCTTTGTCGACATCCGCTATTACCCTCGGGTTTGGTTTTGTTATCGCTCTGGACGAGCCGCCGTTTAACTTGCGGTCATCCATGTTTCTCCCTGCCATTGCCCATGCCATGGTGGCATTTCCGTTTGTGATTCGGAGCCTTCTTCCGGCCTGGCGAAGCATTCCCCAGAACTTGAGAGACGCCGCAGCCCTGCTGGGCGCTTCCCCGCTTCGGGTCTGGGCCAGCATTGACTGGCCGATTCTGAGTCGCGCCCTCATGGTGGGAGCGGTTTTTGCCTTTGCCATCAGCATGGGTGAATTTGGTGCCACTGTGTTTGTGGTGCGCCCCCAGACACCCACTATGCCATTGGCTATTTTCCGATATTTGAGTCATCCAGGATCATTGAATTATGGCCAGGCCATGGCCATGAGCTGCCTGCTGATGATTACCACCGCCGTGGGTTTTCTGTTTCTGCAAAAAATTAGACCGCGTTCGGGAGGTTTCTAAAATGGTACAGCTGGAGCTGGTAAACCTGAGCAGATCGTATGGCCCCTTTGCAATGACCAAGGTTTGCCTGGCATTGAAGCGGGGACAGATTTTGTGCCTCCTGGGTCCTTCCGGTTGTGGAAAAACTACTTTGTTACGGCTTGTGGCAGGACTGGAGAAACCGGATTCCGGAACGGTTTTGCTGGAATCCCGGGACGTGACCGGCACACCTCCCCATAAGCGTCAGCTTGGTATGATGTTTCAGGAGCTTGCCCTGTTTCCCCATAAATCCGTTTTCGAGAATGTCGCATATGGTCTGCGCATGTTGCGGCAGTTCCCGGCCAGGATCCAGGAAAGGACGGAAGAAATGCTGACGCTGGTGGGTTTGTCCGATATGGCTCAGCGGGACGTAGGGGATCTTTCGGGTGGTGAACAACAGCGTGTAGCGCTGGCCCGGAGCCTGGCTCCCCGGCCGAAACTGTTGATGCTGGACGAACCATTGGGTGCCTTGGACCGTTCGCTCCGGGAACATCTGTTACAGGAAATCCGTTCGATCCTTAAGAAACTTGACCTTACGGCCATTTTTGTTACACATGACCAGGCAGAAGCCTTGACCATGGGAGATGTTGTGGGGGTAATGGACCAGGGTCGACTCGTGCAGGTGGATTCCCCGCAGGACTTATACCTGAAACCGAGACATTCGTTTGTGGCCCGATTCCTGGGATTTCAAAACCTGTTTTCAGGGGTGGTTCTGCCTGGCGGCGGTGTCGACACCGTTATCGGAAAACTGAATATTTCCGATAACGATCTGACCGTCCATGAAAGAGTTACGGCGGTGATCCGGCCTGAAATTGCCAGGCAGCATGTGGGCGGGTCGGAATTATCCCGCTATCACAAAATTGTCGGCACGGTTCAACAGAGGATATTTTCAGGCCAGCAATATCGCGTCAAGATGGTGGTTGACAAAGAAAAGGTGCTGGCGTTTGATCTGCCGAATACGGAACCACCGCCCGGCATAGGTGATGAAATGGCATTGTGGATCGATGTTGAAGAAATCATTCTGATTAGAGAAGGACAAATGCCATGAGGGCTGTGATCTTTGCAAACGGTATCATGAACCAATGGCCGCCGGGTTTTGAATTGTCCCTGGAGAGGGATCTGATCATCGCTGCGGATGGTGGTTTCAACCATTGCCGGCAATGGAACGTGATGCCGCATATTATCGTGGGTGATATGGATTCCGTGAACCCAACAGACCTGACAGCATCTGGCTATGGGAAAATCGAGATCCACCGCTTTCCAGCCAGGAAGGATGAGACAGACTTGCACCTGGCGCTTCAGGTGGCCATCGATAGAAGTGCCGACGAAATCGTGATTCTGGGCGCCCTGGGAGCCCGTTGGGATATGACATTTTCCAATGTTTTCATATTGTTGGCACCCTTTTTATGCGGTGTCGATGTGCGGATCCTGGAAAGTCAATATGAACTTGTGTGTCTTCACGGTCATCAGAAAATCAATTTTCAAGGAAAACCCGGTTCGACCGTATCCCTTGTTCCGCTGGCCGGGCCTGTTACCGGCGTAACCCTGGGCGGTTTTGAATTTCCCCTTGAGAATGAGACACTCCCGGTGGGGACAACCCGCGGTGTCAGTAATCTTTTTAGAGATGAAAACGTTGAGATAAAGATCCAGGGAGGACATCTGCTGGTGGTTATTGCGAGGGAAGGTTGAATTCATCTAAACCGCATGTCGCAACCGTAAAACCGAATCAAGCCCTCATCACCTTAGACGGGGTAACCCTTCGAATTCGGGATCGGCATGTTCTGAAATCGACCCATTGGAAAATTGAAAAAGGTCAGAGTTGGGCGGTTTTAGGGTCCAACGGATCAGGAAAATCCACTTTGATGCAGGCGGTTGCCGGCAGGATACCCGTTGTGGGGGGAAATATTCTGCGTCACGATGCCTCGGTACAGCCGGCTGCCATTGGGTATGTATCCTTCGAACTTCACCAGGGGATCGTGGCCAAAGAACAGTCAGAGGATGAAGCTCGGCATTTCAGCGGCAAACTGGACAGCCATTTGGCAACCGGGCAATTCATGGATATTTCCAGAAGGAAGGAGGGTCCTGTCTCACCTGCGGCCAAGCAGATACTTTCGCTCTTTGACGTGGCGGGTTTGATGGAACGCCCCATCCGCAGCCTTTCCAACGGTGAGATGCGAAAAGTATTGATTTCAAGGGCCTTGCTGGAAACAAGAGGATTAATAATCCTCGATGAACCGTTTGATGGCCTCGACAATACTGCCGCAAAAGCACTCAAAACCGCCGTGAATGCACTGATCCGGTCGCATTTTCAGCTCCTGCTGGTTACCCATCGGGTGGAGGAAATTCTGCCTGAAATTACGCATGTTATCGGCCTGAAGGATTGTCGGGTGGTTTTCATGGGACCCCGTGAGCAGGTTATGACATCTAAAAACCTGAAGGGCTTGTACCAAAGGGATTCCAGGAAAAAGAACGGACAAAAAACAGATACTCCCGGCAGTGTCGATACGGGTCGCTCGGTCTCTCCGGTTGTCATCGAAGTCAAGAATGCATCGGTGCGACATGGGAATCAAAAGGTTTTAAACCATTTGAACTGGTGTGTGCGAAAAGGAGAGAACTGGGCGATTATCGGCCCCAACGGCTCTGGAAAGACAACCCTGATACAGATGGTGTCGGCCGATCACCCCCAGGCCTACGCCAATGAGGTTTACCTGTTTGGGCAACGCCGGGGCAGCGGGGAGAGTGCCTGGGAGATCAAGCAGCACATCGGGCTATGCTCGGCGGAATTTCAGATAAACTATCGAAAACCGATCCGGAGCTTTGAAGTGGTGCTGTCGGGTTTTTTCGATTCCATCGGGTTGTACCGCCAGGCCAGCCGGCTTCAAAAGAAGATGACTGACGCTTGGTTTGAGCGCTTGAATCTGACTTATTTGAGGGAGAAACGATTCGATCATCTTTCCTATGGTGAAAAAAGGGCGATTCTACTGGCCCGCGCCATGGTGAAAACGCCCGAAATTCTGGCGCTGGACGAACCTTGCCAGGGTCTTGACCCATTCAACCGCGAGATGATACTTGGGCTGCTGGAGGATATCTGCCATAACAGCGAAACGCAACTCCTAGTGGCCACCCATCAAATGGCGGAAGTGCCGAACTGCATCACCCATATATTGGACATGAAAACAGGAAGCGTCTTGGTGGGACCTTCGGGAACAGGTGCCTGAAATGAACCGGTTACAATCTGAAAAACTGCACCACACAGACCCCTACATCGTTTGTACCCGCTACAAGGGGAATCCCAAAAAGCATATTGCCGTCTGTCACAAGTGTAAGTGGCGTAAGACCTGCCAGGCCTTTAAACGCTATTGGCAGCCCGAACTCCCCTTCCGATCCAGTTAAAAAAAAGGCAGGCCCTGTATGAGACCTGCCTTTGGATTGGATCAATCGACCTTGTCAGTCGGCAGTGTTATTTTTTTCCATTGCCTCCTGCACCACCATTAGAACTGCCGCCTGGATCCGTCCATCCCCCAGCGCCGACCTTCCGACATTGCCGGATCCGCTCGCCACCCGAACCACCTGTGTTTTCAGAAGCGTTTCCGGATTCACCACCGCTGCCCTGGTCGGAACCTGACTGCCCGGGTTTCTGGTCCTGGCCTATTTTCTGCGCGAACTGATTTGCCAGTTGGTTTGGAGACATCTGTTGGGACTGGCTGTTGAAATTCGAACCTAACTGCTGCATTTCCCTGGCGGTAAATTGGTTTTGAAGTGCCTGACAAACCACATCCGAAACGTTGTCCGGATCGACACCCAGACGGGCCATGACTCTCGCTGTCAAAAATGTCTGCAGGCACAGTTCATCCGCCTGGTTTTGTGACATCTGACGGATGCGGGTCTGTAATTGTGCCATGACGGGTTCCATGTCCTTATCCTGGAGACCGGCTCCCATGCCCTGGGCAATTGACAGCCCGAGTCTGTTTTGCGTTTCTTCGTCCGTCGTCAATTCCCGTGCTTTCCGATATGCATAGGCATAACGCGACTGGGTCATTTTCATCGCTTGAACAATGCGTTCATCCGGCTGGTTTTTGGCCATTCCCTCGAACGCTTTGTTCATGACCGGCTCGACAGGAAGACCCGACTGCATCGTTTCCATGAGCGTATTCTGGGCCTGGATGATGTGTCTTTCCTGAAAGCGATGCTGCAGCATGGCCCGGGTCAGCTGGGTTGCATCGTCCTGGGAGATGCCGGTCTGAACCATCTGGCGGGTGTTGTTTCTTATCTGAAGGCTGGTGTTTTCCGGCAGCGCATCATCTATTTCATCCGCCCAGACAGGACAAACCCAAAGCATCAGTGCCATCAGTATCAATAGTGTCTTTTTCATTTTTTGCCTCCGTTGGTGTTGTGGTTTCTGTCATCAGAACGGATGGGACGGCAATAGGTTACAAATCCGGTGTAAAAATGCAGTTTTCAAATCCAAAATCGTCTTTCTCTTTATAGGGGCAATCCGGTATAAACGGCTGGTTGTCCAAAATATAAAAATAGGTGAATTCCTGGTCGGCAGGAAGGGTTATGTACCAGGAGTTTTTGCTATGCCTGGTTAATGGGTGACGTTGAAATCCATCCAGCGAACTCGCGAAGAACACTGTCTGACTGCCGGTATCTTTCAGGTATAGATAAACCTGATTCCCTTTGATTTTTTGATGAGGCGTGGCGCATCCCCCAAGAACCCATACAGTGAGGAGCATGGAAGCGACGAGTCTGTTCATACTGTTTTTCCAACCAAAAGAACCGAATTTTGACCGCCGAAGTCATCCTGTTCCCTGGTCAATATGGTGGGGTCGGGAAAACTGATCCCGCCCGTTCAATATATAGCTGAATTGGTGTTCACCTTCCGGCAGCGCCAGCACAATTTCCCAGTATCCGCTGCTCCCCACAGCTTGCATGGGAACCTTTTGCCAGTCTGTGAAACTGCCGGTAATTTCTGCACGGGTGACATCCGGTCGATAAATGACAAATCGATTTGGATGAAGGGTGACCTGAGGAGACCACAGAACAAGAATCAAAACAGCGACGGCAGCTGCCAGGGATGCCGTTATAAGACGTTTGGGTTGTACCACAAAAGCCCGTATTTTTTCCCATGCCGTTATGCTTGCAAAGGTGCTGTCCGGAATTTGCCTAACGACTTCTCCTCGAAGGAGCATTTCCTGTTTCAATAAAAGGAGGGCTTCATCCGCAGTCGAGGGATCATTTTTAAGATGACGAACAAAAGAAATTTTATCCTCTATGGTCATTTCGTCATCGATGAACAGACTGTTTAAATGGTCCATTTTACACCTCGTTCTTCAGGATTGATTTCAATTTAATCCGGGCACGATGAATTTTAATTTTGACATTCCCTTCACTGATTCCAACGATTCCGGCAATATCCCGGTAGGTTAAATTGCTGCTGATTTTCAAGTTTAGGATATCCTGTTCCATGGGTTCAAGGCCCTGCAAGGCTTTCAATACCTCACGGTAGGTTTCTCTGACCATTAAATCGTGCTCGTGGTCTTGAGCACCATGGTCTTCCGTTAATGCCTGCCTTTTTCCATCGCGACTTTTGCGCTTCTCATCGATCAGCGCATTTCTTGCAATTTTGAAAAGCAGGGCTTTGCACCATGCACTTGATGGATAGCGGTCCAAAAGACGTGTGAAGCTCTCCTGTTGAATGTCCGATGCCAGATAGTAGTCACCGGTCATGCGCATGAGATACGCAAACAGACTGTTCTTGTGTTCGCTATAAAATTGATTGAAGCGCTTCACCCTGAATCCAATAACGTTACAACGAGTAAAAAGGTTACAAAAACAAAGAAAGAGGTCAGGTTTCCAGAAAACCTGACATCTTTCTTTGTATGATATAGCAATTGCCGATACATTTTCGGAACATTATTTTGACAAACGCTATAGATAGCATCCGTATGCCGAATTTATAAAAACAGGTTCTTCTTTGTCTACCCTAACGTTGCAAAAGCCGGAGGGCTTCAGAGTCAAGGCGCCTGAGGGTGAAGTCGTAGTTTTTTACTTCGAACCCTCAGCAACGCAGGATCTGAAGTTCTCCGGCTTTCCCGCAGGGTAAACAACATGGCAAAAAAGACACCATCCTTAGAATTCACCTGGGGGAATATCCAGGTAAAGGCGCTATCGCTACTATATTGCATATAATAACAACTCATTATCTATGCTTTGCCATGTTGTTTATGCAACGATAGGGTTTATGTTTTGCGCGACAGCAGGACCTTTTCGATGAAGGGATCGATATCGCCATCCAGGACGGCGTTGACATTTCCGATGTCGAGATTCACCCGATGATCCTTGACCATCTGGTATGGATGCAGCACGTAAGACCGAATCTGGTTGCCCCATGCAATGTCATCCTTGTTTTGGTGAAGTTGTTGCTTTTTCTCTTCCTGCTTCTGCTTTTCAACCTGATAAAGGCGGGCCATCAATACTTTCATGGCCATTTCCCTGTTGCGGTGCTGCGATTTCTCTTGTTGGCACTGGACGACAATTCCTGTGGGCATGTGCGTGATACGGACGGCGCTGCTGGTTTTATTGACGTGCTGTCCCCCGGCGCCACTTGCACGGTAAACGTCGATCCGCAGGTCTTTGTCTTCGATGTCAATGGAAATGCTGCTGTCAAGTTCCGGGTAGACAAAGACGGATGCAAAGGAAGTATGACGTTTGCCGCTGGCGTTAAAGGGCGAAATACGGACCAGCCGATGCACACCGCTCTCTGAACGCATGTAACCGAAGGCATATTCTCCTGTCGCCGTAAACGTGACGCTCTTGATCCCGGCTTCATCGCCGGGCTGGTAATCGATTACATCGAGTTTATAGCCTTTTCTTTCGACCCACCGTGTGTACATTCTGAAGAGCATTTCAGCCCAGTCCTGTGCTTCAGTGCCACCGGCACCCGCATTGATGGAAACAATGGCGTTCTTTTCATCGTCGTCCCCATCCAACATGAGTTTTAGGGAAAGGGTCCGGGCTCGGTCCTGGATATCGGTGATGGATCGGGTTACCTCGTTGACGGTATCTTCATCGGATTCTTCGATGGCGAGGTCCATGAGGATATCACACTCTTCCAGATCTGATTTCAGTTTGGCGTAGATCTCTATTTGTTCCGTGAGGGAAGTACGTTCTTTTAGTATGGCGGTCGTGCTGTCGGGGTTGTCCCAAAACCCATCGCCTGCAAACTTGGTTTCGATTTCTTTGAGACGCTGTTCTTTTCCTTCTATGTCAAAGATAGTCTTTCAGGTTTTCCAGCTGCAGTTCAAGATCTTTAATGGCCTGTTTTAGTTCGAGTGACATAATTATTTCCTCCTGAATTTTTTTCTGATCGATTTTATTCGGTTTGTTTGTCCCCGCAGCATAATAACCATTGCGGCGACGATGCAAGAAATAGCAAACACGTCTCCAAACCGGACATATGGCGTCTGCCCGCTCATTAGGGGGATATTCTCTCCTATAATGGCATCTTCAAAGAGGGGTGTCTCTGAAACGACTCTTCCAAGCGGATCGACAAATCCGCTGATACCGGTGTTGGCGGATCTTACAAGCGCTCGTCGTGTTTCAACGGCCCTGAAAACCGCCATGGAAAAATGTTGATAGGGAGCACTTGTCTTGCCATACCAGGCATCATTGGTGATATTGATGAGCAGCTCGGCCCCGTTTTGTACGGCCATTCGGGACAGAAACGGAAAAATGAGCTCGTAGCAGATCAGTGCCCCTATCTTATGTTCCCCCCAGTCGAGTGTGTCACCAGCGGATCCGGCGGAAAAATCTCCCACATGTTCGACCATTTTTCCCAGAAAGGGAAGCCATCGTTTCAAAGGAACATATTCGCCGAACGGAACGAGGTGTGCCTTGTCGTAACTATCGGCAATGATCCCATCGGAACGGACCAGAAAGGCACGGTTGTAGTATTGAACCTGTTGCGCTTCCCGTTTATAGGCCGGGCTTCCAAGAAGGGTATCTGTTGCACCGGACTGAATCCCCTGGATAACCATTTTTGTCAGGGGTCTATGGTTTACAAAATAAAACGGCATGGCCGTTTCCGGCCAGACAATGAGATCCGGGCGATTGGTCGGTTCTGTTTTCGACAGTTCGAGATACTTCTCTATGGTTGATATCTGATATGCCGGATCCCATTTTTTTGTCTGATCTATATTTCCCTGAACAATTGCGATTCTTTTATGCGGTGCCCGGGATATTTTGTCTTCCATTGTGGAAATTCGCCATGCACCGTAGCACCAGACAGCTCCAATCATGCCCCCGACCATAAGGGCAAAGACGAATAGTTGTTTAGGGCCTGGTTTTTGCCCCTGCCAATCCTGCCTGGTAACATGCTGATACAGGAGGAACAACAGTCCATTTGACAGTAAGATCAGAAAAGATATCCCATAAACACCAACTATATCTGAAATCTGTATGATGTGCAACGCGTTATGTTGTGTGTGGCCAAGGAGTTCCCAGGGGAATCCACCGAAAAGGAGAGACCGGATAAATTCGAGGGAAACCCATAGCGTCGGCACTGAAAAAAGCAGTGTGGTAATAGACATGCCGATGCACGTGAGAGCCATTGAAAAAAGACCGACATAGATTGCCAAATATGATGACAAGAGCAAAAGGATGCCCATGCTGATGACCATCGGAAACGGGCCATAGGTATTCAAGAAGGGCACAAACCAGTACAAAAGGGTCAGATAGTGGACAATCCCGGTGAGAAGGCCAAGTTGGAAGCCATGCAAAGCAGACAGGTTTCTCAAGGCCGCCAATAAGGGTACCAGGGCGAACCAGGCCACCATACCGTTTCCGATCATGGGAAAAGATGCCGTCAGCAACAGGCCGCTCAAACAGGCGTATGCCAAGCGGGTGATAGTGACTGGTTGCTTTAAGGGCGTCATGTTCTGTCTGCCTAAATCTCGTGGTGGTCGTTTACTTACCGGTTTTCGAAGCGACAACGTCTTGTTCCCTAAGATCGTGTAACGATTCTGTGACCGGGACCTGATCTGCTTGCATATCCAGATACATTTTCTCAGGCAAATTATCAATACTTCTGATGGTATTTCTCCTATTGACCTCCTGAGTACAATAAATTAAGATATATATTATTTTAAAATATATTTTTGGTTCAATTTCCTGCCGCAGTAATAACCTTGGCTGGAAACACTGTATTGGGGACTTGTTTCAACACCTCACGATTCTATTCTTTAAGGGGATTTCAGATGATGAATTCAGAAGAAGAATTGGAAAGGTATCGTACCATCGGGCGACTTGTTGAATTGATTCATACAATGCCCGCAGGCCGTTTGAAAGCGTTTCTGGGACAACTGGAAAAAGAAGTGCCGGAAAAAAGTACCAGCGAAAGTGAGCGGAGGCATGTCCGCGTAGATTGTTTCGTCAGTGTTGATTACACCGATTCGGAAAGGATTTTTAAAGACTATATTGAAGATATCAGCACGAGTGGTGTTTTCATTAAATCCCGAGAATCTTTTTCCGTTGGTGAAGAGATCGTTCTATCCATGTCGCTTTCAAGGGAAGGGAGTGCGTTCAAGATACCGGCTACCGTTGTTCGTGCAGCGCCGGATGGCATCGGTGTCAGGTTTAAAACCACAAGCCAGGTGCAGGAGGCCATCATTGAATCATTGATAGAGAGCATCAATGCGCAAAAAGATCATGCGCCAAAAAGTCATTAAATCCATCCTCATAAGAAGACATTATTATGCCAAATAAAAATAAATCCCAGGCAGATATTGACTGGGAGAACCGAACCTTGTGTTTAGATGAGAGTTGTATCGGTGTGATCGGTCCGGATGGCTGCTGCAAGGAATGCGGCAAGCCGTACGAAGGCTTTGAATATCGAACAGCCGATACGGTGGAGACAGACGTTCCCGATGAGAGCGATCTCGAGGTCGAAAAGCCGGCCGAAGCTGAATTTGATACGGATTGGGAGAGCCGAACCTTGTGTATCGATGAAAGCTGTATCGGTGTGATCGGTCCGGATGGGCGATGTAAAGAATGTGGGAAAGCCTACGAGGAAAACGGATAGACCCCGTTTTATACCGCTTGTCATAATAATGTTTCGAAAATAGGATGGCGGCATAAGGGGTTGTAGCAGAAAGAAGGTCCTCAATCAGAACGTTTTTTCTGACAACCCCTATAATAGAATGTCGATAAAGATACCTTGCTACCGACAAGGGAGGTGTTGGAAATGCTCAGACTGGGATCAAAACCAGAAAATATGAGAGAAATGGAACTGGATGATATTTTTATCTCAAGGCTTCAGCTTCTTATCATCATGACCAAGTCATATTTGAACAAATATCCCCTGGGCAGTTATCGTGAACGTAGTATCCTGGAAAATGCTGAGTTTGTAAAAGTCGACTCTGTGGGATTGGCAGAGGATATCGCGTTTTTTGGATGGGATGAAGATTCTCATAACGGATTGAATTTCGAGCCGGTTTTTTATCAGAGGGTTAAATTGCTCGCGGTCATGGCTGAAGCTTTTGCCAAAGGGCATTCTCTTGAAGAGCATAAGCAGGAGGCACTCGAGAAAAACCTGAATACGATTTGTGAGACCATCACTTTCAGTAAAACCATCAGCGATATGCAGTTTCTAAAAGTTGCGTGAGGCTACCATTATAGCAAACGTGAAAATAGCCGTTATCGATGAAGACGTCATCGTCAGAGATTTTATTGTCAGCACATTAATGTACAGTGTCAACAGAGATATACTGACCTTCGACAACGGGTTCGATGCCTGGGTTTTTTTTGAGGAATCAGGTTTTCCCGATATGATCATTGCGGATGTCAACCTGCAGGAAATTGACGGTCTTGCGCTGGTGTCCAAGGTAAAACAAGCCAGCCCAGGAACGGTTGTTGTGCTTTTCTCAGATTTGCCGGAAAATGAAACAAAGGCGCGGGAACAGGGATCTGATGCATTTATAGCAAAGCCATTCGGCGTCAATGAACTTTTCAACCTGGTCCAGACCTTTGTGGTCGAGCAGGACCCTGCCGGCGACCCTTCCACTCCCGCTTAAAACCTAAACCGATCGGTTCAAGATTTAAGAAATTAAACTTCTTTTTGAGGCCGTTCATGCCTGCTTTACAGCACGAAGACCCTAAAATCGCCGCCCTGGTTCATAAGGAAGCGCGACGTTTGGAAGAAACGCTCGATCTCATTGCGGCCGAGAATCACTCCCCCCCGGCCATCATGGAAGCCCTCGGATCCATATTCAATACCAAAACCATCGAAGGGTATCCAGGCCGGCGATACCATGCCGGTTGTGTCAATGCAGATGCTGTTGAGCGTCTGGCGATTTCCAGGGCAAAAACAATTTTCAAGGCGGAGCATGCCAACGTGCAACCCCATAGCGGGACATCCGCCAATCTGGGGGTATATTTTTCAGTTCTCGATATCGGGGACAAAATTCTGTCCATGACGCTTTCACACGGTGGTCATCTTTCTCATGGTCATCCTGTTTCGATTGCCGGAAAGTGCTTCGAGATTCAACACTATGGTGTGGATCGAAAATCGGGATTGATCGACTATAACGCACTGAGGTCTCTGGCAAAGACCTTTAGACCCAAAATGATTGTAGCGGGTGCCAGTTCATATCCGCGCTTGATAGATTATGAAAAAATAGCTGCGGTGGCGGCATCGATCCAGGCATATTTTATGGTGGACATGGCTCATGTGGGAGGTCTGGTGGCCGCCGGGGTAATTCCAAGCCCTGTCCCTGTTGCGGATTTTGTTACCTTGACCTGTTATAAAACAATGATGGGCGGAAGAGGCGGCATCATCCTGTGCAGGAAGGTCTTTGCGAAACAAATCGACAAATCCGTATTTCCCGGTTGTCAAGGGACCAGCGCCGTCAACAGTATTGCAGCCAAGGCAGTTATTTTGAAGATGGCCATGGGGAAACCCTTTGTGGCTATTCAAAAAAAAACCATCGATACCGCCCAGGCCCTGTCTGAACGATTCATCAAGAAGGGGTACCGTGTTTTAACCAATGGAACGGATACCCATCAGGTTATCATCGATGTCGCATCAAGGGGGACTGATGCCGGTCTGGTGGAGAAAGCACTGGAAAGATCAAATATTATACTCAACAGGAATATCCTGCCGGGGGATGAGCAAAAGCCGGGCGCAATCAGTGGTATCCGCATGGGCACAGCTGCCATGGTCGCCCGGGGAATGGGAAGGGCGGAGGCAGGCATTGTCGCAGATCTTATCGACAGGGTGATTGCCCATGTTACCCAGCCTGATGTGGTTCTTGAGGTCAAAAAAGAGATCGTTTCGTTATGTCACCGGTTCCCGGTCTATCAGACCCCGGTATAAGGGGCAACAGAAGCGATTCAGGATTGAAGAACCTCGCAGAATGCGAAGCACTGCCGGACGGCAGAACCTGCGGGGTTAGGCTCGTTTTTTTTAGTTCAAGCCGGTTGACGAACTGTCTTTTCTCGCATATTGAGAATATAGACCATCTCGATCGTTTGAAGATTCCTCGCAGCATGCGAAGCACTGCGAACGGCAGAACCTACGAGGAATGCGCTCGCTTTTTCGGTTTAAAATACAATAAGGAAAATCAAGCAATGACAGCGCCCGTCGAAGCCCTGAAAGTCGAAAGCCTGCATAAAAATTTTGGACAGATAGCCGTCTTGAAAGGGATCTCTTTCGAGGCAAACGAACAGGATGTCATCTCGATATTAGGAAGCAGCGGCTCCGGTAAGAGTACACTTCTGCGATGCATCAATCTGCTGGAGACGCCGACGTCTGGAAAAGTTTACGTTCATGGTGAACTCATCAACATGAGTGACCTGAGCTCGGGCGAGAGAAGGCCGGTGGATCGAAAACAGGTGGAGCGTATCCGATCGAAACTGGCCATGGTCTTTCAACAGTTCAATCTATGGGCTCACATGACGGTGATGCAAAATGTAATCGAGGCGCCCATGCATGTGTTGAAGCTGCCCAAGCAGGAAGCCAAAGACAGGGCGGAACGTCTTTTGAACCGGGTCGGGATGTACGAACACAGGAACTACTACCCGGCGCATCTTTCCGGGGGTCAGATGCAGCGTACAGCCATCGCAAGAGCACTGGCCATGGAACCGGAAATGCTGCTTTTTGATGAACCGACGTCAGCTTTGGATCCGGAGCTGGTGGGAGAAGTGCTCAAGGTTATGCGAAGCCTGGCAGAGGAAGGCCGCACCATGCTGGTTGTTACACATGAAATGGGTTTTGCACGTGACGTATCCAGCCGGGTGATATTTTTGGACGAGGGACTGGTGGTGGAGGACGGTTCTCCAGACAACGTGTTTGACAATCCCCGCTCTGATCGTTTTCGCCAGTTTCTTACGGGAACCTTGAAGTAGGAAGGAAATCATGTCGGATGTCATCGCCTATTTACCGCTTATTTTGAAAGGGATGCTGCTTACCGTGGAAGTCGCCCTGCTTTCGCTATTGATATCGGTATTTCTGGGGATGCTGGGTGCTGTTGCCAAGCTTTCCAAATCCAGAATAGCCGGAGGGATTGCAGGCATATACACCACAATTATTCGCGGTATTCCTGATCTGGTCCTCATGACCATTCTCTTTTTCGGTGGTCAGATTCTGGTAAACAATATCGGAGAGAAAATGGGTTGGGAATATATCGATGTCAGTCCCTTTATGGCCGGGGTTATCACGATTGGCTTTATTTTTGGGGCTTACATGACTGAGTCTTTCCGCGGGGGTATCTTGGCGGTCTCCCACGGTGAAATAGAAGCCGGGTACGCGTTCGGTATGAATCCGGTGCAGGTGTTTGTCCGTATAACGCTGCCGGCCATGGTCCGGCATGCACTACCCAGTTTTGGCAACAACTGGTTGGTTTTGACAAAGACAACGGCACTCATATCCGTTATTGGTTTACAGGACATGGTATACAACGCCGGCAATGCCGGGGGGTCTACCCGTAAACCGTTTACTTTTTACTGTGTGGTGGCGTTTTTATTTCTTATTATCACGGGCATTTCCGACATCGGACTACGCAGGCTGAACAAGCGTTACAGCGTGGGGGTGCGAAGAGAATGATCCAGAGAGGTCGACCAAACACTACAAGAGAAAAGGTGGGTTAGGAACCCAATGGACATACAGGTTATCATAGACAACTTGCCCCTCTATTTCAAAGGTCTCTGGACGACGATTGTCCTGGTCGCTTTTTCTCTGGGCATCGGGCTTTGCCTGGCCATACCCATTGCTCTTCTGGCAACGGCCAAAAAGAAATGGATCAGTTTTCTACCCAAGGCCTATATCTATTTTTTTCGGGGCACTCCGTTGCTGGTGCAAATGTATATGATCTACCATGGTATGGGGCAGTTTGAACTCGTTCATGAGAGTTTTTTATGGACCATTTTCAAAGAAGCCTATGCATGCGCACTGATCGCATTTGCCCTCAATACCGCTGGTTACACCGGTGAAATTTTACGGGGCACCATCGAGCAGACCTCTTTTGGTGAAATAGAGGCCGCAAAAGCCTCCGGCATGTCCGTAGCGATGGTCTACCGGCGCATTATCCTTCCGAGCACTTTCAGGCGGGCGTTGCCGGCTTATGGCAATGAGGTCATTTTTATGCTGCACGGCAGTGCATTGGCGGGTGTTATTACCATCGTGGATTTATTTGGTGCCGCAAAAATTGTTAATTCAAGAAACTTTGTGCCATTTGAGTCTTTTATCACGGCGGGTCTTTTTTATCTATGTCTCACCTTTTTGATTGTCTGGGGATTTAAAAGGGCCGAGCGTCATTTTCATGCGTATCTGCGCCCGCGCGAAAACTAACCCGCATTTCTCATGAAAAATAAATTTTTCACCCTTCGGGCCGGTCTGATGCGCCCATTTGGTGTGTTATCCGAGGATCGCATGTATGCTGGGACGCCAGGATGCTTGGAAGCTGGGATGCTGCTGTCCGCTGATAGCTTTTAGCTACCCTCCAACCCTTGTATCCCCCTCGACCCCTTGGACCCTGCTTTTAAGGTCGCCGCTTGTCTTTGAGTATATGATTTGAGATCACCACGCGTTGAATTTCAGATGTCCCTTCGTAGATGGTAAAGACCCGGGCGTCCCGGTAAAACCGTTCCACCGGGTAATCCTTGACAAACCCGTAACCTCCATGCATCTGAAGTGCTTTTGCCGTTACCCGGTTCACCATTTCACTGGCAAACAGTTTGGCCATGGACGCCTGAACCGTATAATTTTCACCCCGGTCTTTCATGGCGGCAGCTGAAAACATTAATTGCCGGGCAGCCTCTATGTCGGTTGCCATGTCTGCAATCATCCAACGCAGACCCTGGAACTTTGAAATTTTCCGGCCGAACTGTTCTCTGTCTTTGGCATGTTTTACAGCAGCATCGAAGGCTGCCTGGGCAACACCTACCGATTGGGCCGAGATTCCTATACGGCCACCGTCGAGAGCCCGCATGGCGATTTTGAATCCGTCTCCCTCATTTCCGAGCATACTTGAAGCCGGTACCCGACAATTCTCAAATATCAGGTCTGCCGTATCGGATGCACACAATCCCATCTTGTCTTCAAGCCGTCCGACAATAAAACCCGGGCTGTCTTTTTTTACCAAAAAGGCACTGATACCCTGATGCTTCTGGGATGGGTCGGTTTTTGCGGTGACAATGACAAGCCCTGCATTTTTGCCGCTCGTGATAAACCGCTTGGTACCGTTGAGTATGTAGTCGTTTCCATCCCGTTCCGCCAGGGTCGTCTGGCTGACGGGGTCTGAGCCGGCGTGGGGTTCCGTCAAGGCAAAGGCACCGATAAAATCCCCCCTGGCAAGTGGTTTCAGATAGGTTTGTTTTTGCTCCTCGGTACCATGGCGAAGAATGCTTTCACAGACAATGGAATTGTGAACGGACATGACCACAGCGGTGGATGCACAGGAGTAGGCAATTTCTGAAAGGGCCAGAACATAGCTGACGGTGTCTGCCTGGGACCCATCATACTCAAGGGGCACCATCATGCCGAGGAGACCCAGTTCTCCCATCCTTTCAAGATTTTCAGCAGGAAATGCCTTGGTCCGGTCGCGCTCCATGGCCGTTGCAGCAACGACTTTTCTCGAAAACTCTCTCACCATGGATTGAATCATACGCTGTTCATCGTTCAGTTTGAAGGTCATATGCTTCTCCTTACTTTGATCGAGAAAATTGGTGGCCTAACATGCCGATATGTTCGGCTTTACTTCCATTCCCTGAAAGACAGGGTCCAAGGATCCAAGGGGTCAAGGGTTCAAGTGCCTACAACAGGAGAATGAATGTGGCACTTTATCGTTCAGGGTTAAGAGCTTATGGTATATACCCTTCGAACCCTCGAATCCTTGACCCCTTGAACCCTACTTTTACGGCCCATACACAACCACCAGGAGTTTTGCTTCATCTTTCCCGGTATTTTTCAGGTTGTGATGGATTCCCGAGTTGAAGTGTAGAGAATCCCCTGTTTTCAGTTTGTTGACATGGTCTCCTACGATGATTTCTATCTGGCCGGACAGAACATAGGTGAACTCTTCCCCTTCGTGATGATAACCAACGCCCTGATGGTCGGCCAGTGGATCGATGGTCACCAGAAACGCTTTCAAATGTTTGTTTTCGGCCCCGGGTGTCAGTGTGGTGTAGGCATAGTGGTCGGTTCGCTTGGTATATGCCTTGATCCGGCGCTTCATCTTGGATTCATCCTCTTTTAGCAACGCTCCGGAATCGATCTTGAGCGCTCTGGCAATCTGGAGAAGCGCTCCCACGGGAGGCGTTATCTTGCCTTTCTCGATATCTTTTAAATAATCGATGGTGAAACCGGTCTCATTGGCCAACAGGTCAAAGGTGATTTTGTTGGATGTCCTGGCCTTCTTTATTTTCTGGCCAAGAGATACAGACGCGTCTTTCTTTTTTATAGGCATGCCATCTCCTCCCTATTGTCATGGGTTCTAATTGTAGACGTAAAATCCGCGCCCGGTTTTTCTGCCAAGCCATCCTGCTTCCACGTACTTTCGCAGCAACGGGCAGGGACGGTACTTGGAATCGTTAAATCCGTTGTAAAGCGTTTCCATGACAGCCAGGCACGTATCGAGACCGATAAGGTCCGCCAGTTCCAGGGGGCCCATGGGATGATTCATCCCGAGTTTCATGACGGTATCGATGTCTTCCTTTTTGCCGACACCATGGTAAAGGCAGTACACGGCTTCATTGATCATGGGCAGTAAGATTCTGTTGGCGATAAAACCCGGGAAATCATTGGCTTCGGCAGGGGTTTTTCCAAATTTAAGCGACAAGTCCCAGGTTGTCTTGAATGTTTCGTCAGAAGTAGCAAGACCCCGGATAATTTCTACCAGCCTCATCACCGGTACAGGATTCATGAAGTGCATCCCGATGATTTTATCCGGTCTTTGGGTTTGTGAAGCGATCCGGCCGATGGGAATAGAAGATGTATTGGTGGAAAGAATAGCCGCAGGCGGGCAGATATTATCCAGATCTTTGAATATCTTGAATTTCAAGGTCTCGTTTTCTGTGGCAGCCTCCACCACAAAGTCAGCCGCAGCCATGTCCTTCAGGTCCGTGCTGGTTGAAATTCTACCCAGGATCGATTCTTTCTCGGCTTCCGTCAATTTGCCTTTGCCGACGCTCCGTGTCAGGATCTTGGTGATGGTAGCCAATCCTTTTTGAACAAATTCTGCAGAAATGTCGTTCATGATCACATCCATCCCGCTCATCGCTGCCACTTGTGCAATACCGTTTCCCATTTGACCTGCCCCGATGACGCCCAGGGTATTTATGCCCATTTCTTCCTCCTCTTGTTTTTTGAAAATAATTGGTTGATAGACGTTGCAACTATTCAGGTTGTTTAGATTGAAGGCTGTAGACTATTAGGTTTCAGACAGCAGTGAGTTCCTCAGTAGCGCGACATCGGCTCTTCGCCATTTCCTATAGCCTAACAGCCTAACAGTCTATCTGCCTATCGTTTAACGATCATTGCCACCGCCTCCCCACCACCGAGGCACAGACTGGCGAGTCCCATTTTTTTGTCTTCCCGGATCATTTCGTGCAAAAGCGTCACCAGTACACGGCAGCCGCTCGCGCCGATAGGATGTCCCAGGGAAGTGCTCCCGCCATTGACATTTGTTTTGTCCGGATCCAACCCAAGTTCCCGAAGTACCGCGACGGTTGATCCGCTGAAGGCTTCATTGATTTCATAGAGATCGACGGCATCCTTATGGATGCCGTTCTTTGGCGAGGCATTTCGGAATTGCCCATATGGGCGCCACCAGGACATACTGCATGTCGATACCATAGGACGCTTGTGCACCGATTGATGCCATTATTTGACACCCGAAAGCCTCGGCTTTATCTCTTGACATGACCACCACCGCGGCGGCACCGTCACTGATGATCGATGCATTGCCGGCGGTTCCGACACCATCTTTCTTAAAAGCGGGCTTCATCCTGGACAAGGCTTCATAATCGGTCTCCCTTGCACATTCATCTGTGCTGAAAAGGGTCGCCTCGCCTTTGCGCTGGGGTATTTCAACCGGAACAATTTCATCCTTGAACCGCCCACTTTTTATGGATGCGCAGGAACGGCGGTATGATTCGGCGGCATAGCGATCCTGATCTTCCCTGCTGACACCATATTTCCGGGAGCAGAGTTCATTCGACATCCCCATGTGAAAATCATTCACCCTGTCCCACAACCCATCCTGGATCATATGATCCTGCAGCTGGCCCGGGCCCATGCGATAGCCAAAGCGAGCTTTTTCGAGGTAGTAAGGGGCCATGCTCATGTTTTCCATGCCACCGGCCACAACAACATCGGCATCGCCGATCTGTATTGCCTGGGCGGCAAGCATGACCGATTTCAATGCTGAGCCGCAGACCTTGTTGATGGTGATGCATTCTGCTTCCCATGGCATTCCGGCCTTGACGGCAGCCTGCTTGGCAGGATTCTGGCCGTACCCGCAGGGCAGCACCTGCCCCATGATGACCTCGTTTACAACGCTTTTTTCGATTCCGGCTCTCTGAACAGCCGCATCGATGACGATGGCGCCTAAATCGGTTGCACCGATGCCGGCCAAAGAACCATTAAAACTTCCCAGGGGTGTTCTTACCGCACTGACGATGACTGCTTCTTTCATAAAAAACCTCTTTAACTAGTGTTTGTGTGTTTATGTGTATTGTGTTTTGAAGTAATTATTGATACAGGTTGTTAAATTTTCTCATGAGCAAGGACGCAAAGAAATAAGCGTATCGAACGTCGCGTCTCGATAAATTCGCGATAGCGAAATTTATTACATGTTGCGCCGATACTGGCCCCCCACATCATAAAGCGCCTGGGTAATCTGACCCAGGCTGCATACCCTGACCGTGTTCATGAGTTCTTCAAAAATATTGTCACCCGCAAGGACAACCTTCTGGAGTTTTTCCAATGCTTCCGGGGCTGTTTTCTCATTTCGTTTTTTGAAATCCGCAAGACGCTTCAACTGCGATTCTTTTTCCTCTACGGAGGCCCTGGCCAGCTCAACACTTTCGCTCAATTCGTCAAATACGTGATCAGCGTCTCGAAAGGTGTTGACGCCGACAATGGGCAGAGCCCCTGAATGTTTCAATCCTTCGTAATAGATGGATTCTTCCTGGATTTTGCTGCGCTGGTAACCTGTTTCCATGGCGCCCAAAACCCCGCCGCGCTCGCTGATTCTTTCAAATTCCGCCAGGACAGCCTCTTCCACAAGCCGGGTCAGATCGTCTACGATATAACTTCCCTGAATCATGTTTTCATTTTTTGCCAGTCCCCACTCCCGGTTGATAATAAGCTGAATGGCAAGTGCCCGACGGACGGATTCGTGGCTGGGGGTCGTAATGGCCTCGTCAAAGGCATTTGTGTGAAGGCTGTTGCAGTTGTCATAGACAGCACACAATGCCTGCAGGGTTGTTCGGATGTCGTTGAACTGGATATCCTGGCTGTGGAGCGATCTACCGGATGTCTGGATGTGGTATTTCAACTTTTGTGATCGTGTTGATCCCCCATAGAGATCTCGCATGGCGATGGCCCAGATCCTCCGGGCGACCCGTCCGATAACCGTATACTCAGGATCCATCCCATTGGAAAAGAAAAAGGACAGATTGGGAGCAAAGGCATCGATGGGCATTCCCCGTGAAAGATAGTATTCGATATAGGTAAAACCGTTTGCCAGGGTGAGAGCGAGCTGCGTGATGGGGTTGGCGCCGGCTTCTGCTATATGATAGCCTGAGATGGACACCGAATAAAAATTGCGAACATGATGATCGATGAAATAGGCTTGGATATCTCCCATCATCTTCAATGCAAATTCAATGGAAAAAATACAGGTGTTTTGCCCCTGATCCTCTTTTAGAATATCCGCTTGAACAGTTCCCCGGACATTCGAAAGAACATTGGCTTTAATTTCCTGGCAGGATTCAGGGGATGGATCCCGACCGGTTTCCTTGCGATGCTTGTCCATCTGTTGATCGATGGCTGTATTTAAAAACATCGCCAGAATAATCGGTGCCGGCCCATTGATTGTCATGGAGACGGAGGTGTTCGGTGCACAGAGTTCAAACCCGTGATAGAGGGTTTTGACATCGTCCAGGGAACAGATACTGACACCGGAGGTACCCACCTTGCCGTAGATATCGGGACGCCGATCCGGGTCATACCCGTACAGGGTCACGGAGTCAAAGGCCGTCGAAAGCCGCTTGGCTTCGTAGTTTTCAGAAAGAAGTTTGAAGCGGTTGTTGGTGCGGTAGGGATCCCCTTCACCGGCAAACATCCTTGTGGGATCTTCATCGACCCGCTTTAACGGGAATACGCCGGCTGTAAAGGGAAAACGCCCCGACACATTTTCTTCCCGAATCCAGCGATAGGCTTCTCCGGGGTCCGTGATATCCGGAAGCGAAATTTTGGGAATTTTCTGATGGGAAAGTGATTCCGTGAAGAGGGGTACTCTGATTTCCCGGTCCCGTACGCTGTAAACAAGTTCGTCCTGGCTGTATACGGATTTGACTTCTTCCCATTCGCGGGTCAATGCACGTGTTTCTTTGCTGATGCGGGTATTGATTTCCTGAATTTTGGCCTTCAATTCCGTCAGCAGATCAGCACCTGTTCTATCCATATCTGTAATATACTTCTCTGCTTCTTCCAGGTGCCATGCGTCGCGGAGCAGTTGCGACTGGGCTCTGGTCTCCTGGTGATACTGGCTGATGCAAGCGGCAATATCTGAAAGATAGCGCGTTTTCTCCGGTGGTATGATAATGGTTTTCGATGTCGATGTTTTGCCGGGTGGAGGCACTCTTTCCGTTTTAAGTGTGATACCCGTCTTTTCCTGGATGGCTCCGATAATGGCATGATAGAGGGCTGAGACGCCGTCATCGTTGAACTTCGAGGCTATGGTGCCAAATACGGGCATTTCCTCTGGTGATGATTCCCACATATTCCGGTTTCGCTGGACCTGTTTGCGGACATCCCTGACAGCATCTTCACCACCTCTTTTCTCAAACTTGTTGACGACGACCAGGTCCGCAAAATCGAGCATGTCGATTTTTTCAAGTTGGGATGCGGCACCAAATTCGCTGGTCATAACGTACATGGAAATGTCCGTCAGATTCACGATGCTCGAATCCCCCTGCCCGATACCGGCTGTTTCCGCCAGGATCAGATCAAATCCGGCCGCCTTGACCACATGGATGACATTGGTCAGTGCTTCCGGGATTTCCGTTAAGGACTGACGGGTTGCGAGGGAACGCATATAAATTCTGGAGTTATTGATTGAATTCATACGAATTCGATCTCCCAGAAGGGCGCCCCCTGTTTTTCGTCTTGAAGGATCGCTGCTGATGACCGCAATTCTGATATCTTTCATATCGAGCAGAAACCGCAGAATGATTTCGTCTGTCAGAGAGGATTTCCCGGCCCCGCCGGTTCCGGTGATACCGATGACAGGTATGGAGCGCTGGGTCGATTTTTCGAGCAATGCCGATTGCAAACGGGCCATGTCGTCGTTGGCATCGGTGCCGGTCTGTTCCATTGCGGTTATCATTTTGGCGACCAGGGAGCTGTTTTCAGGAGAAAGCCGGGTGATGTCGAGTTCGGCCTGATGAAGCGTAGAAAAATCAAGCATCTCGACCATATGGTTTATAATTCCCTGTAGCCCCATGCGGGCACCGTCTTCAGGCGTATAGATTTTTGAAACACCATAGGCTTCGAGTTCTCTGATTTCATCCGGTACAATGACGCCCCCTCCCCCGCCAAAAACTTTGACGTGGGAGGCGCCCTGCTGCTTTAAGAGATCCAGCATAAATTTAAAAAATTCCACATGACCGCCCTGGTAACTGGATACCGCAATTCCCTGGACATCTTCCTCTATGGCTGCTTTTACAATTTCTTCAACGGATCGGTTATGTGCCAGATGAATGACTTCCACGCCGGTTCCCTGAAGTATCCGGCGCATGATGTTGATGGAGGCGTCATGGCCGTCAAAAAGTGCTGTTGCCGTGACGATTCTGATGGGGTGCTTGGGTTGATAAACAGCGGTTTCGTTCATTCTTCCTCCCATGTCATTATTGTTTTGGCGGTCTGCGATGACATTGTCTTGATGATAAATCTGGTTTGAATGTCAATATATCCGTCAATGCTGTAATGACTCGACAAAAACCACCTTCGGAAGGTCCACATGTGCCCCAGGACCGAAATATTATGGGCCATGATTTCGATGGTTTTTTCATCGAGACCCGATAATTCTCCGGAATCCACAAGATCTGCCAGAACACGTACGAGAATTCCGGTGATTCGAAGTTCGTTTTCCAGGACACGTTTCCGCCAGACCGTTGGCAGAGAGCGCGTTTCCTGATAGATCAGCAGGATCAAATCACTCATTCTGTGGCATACCAGAAAATATTCACGAATAACTTCAGCCAGCACTTCCCTGCCGCCGGTGGTTCGCTCCATGGCGTTTGCCACGCCTTTTTCCACTTCTGCGTGAATGGATTCACAGACCAGATACAATACATCTTCTTTGGACGTTACGTACTCATAGAGTGATCCGATTGAAAAACCAGCGGCTCTGGCGATCTGCCGTGTGGTTGTTTTATGAAAACCCTGGGCGATGAACAGGGTTGCCGCCGCATCGACAATTTGCCGTCGTCGTCGTTCAACCAGGTCAGGGTTTTTGATTTGGGTTGGAACATCCCGCGTCCGGATTAAATGCTGGTTCATAGGAATTATCCTGAATGTCGGCCTTTTGGGTTGTCGAGCGAGCGCTCGATCAATAAACAGTATCACGGCCTGTTTTTTATTGTCAAGCCTTTAGATCTCTAGTGCCGGGCGAACGTCTTCCGGTTCAGGGAAATAATACTTTTTAAATATTAATAAAATCATATAGATATAGATTTTTATACCTGGAATTTCATGGACCGGGCAACGGGTTCGGATGCCATATAAAGCTGTTGACAAAACAGCTCAAATAATAATAGGGTAATCCGACCGAGCGCTCGTTCAATATTGATCATCTAAATTCGTTGATAAAGGAGGACTGGGTGGATTTTGACCTAAGCATTGAGCAAGAAATGATTCGAAAGGAAGTCCGCAAGTTTGCCAAGAAAGAAATTGCACCGATTGCTGCTGAACTGGATGAAAATGAAGAATTTTCATCCACGATAACACGGAAAATGGGAGAAATCGGTCTTTTCGGAATGATTGTTCCTGAGGCGTATGGCGGACAGGGCCTGGATTATCTTTCCTACATCATTGCCGTCGAAGAGATCGCCAGGGTCGACGGGTCCCAGGCAGCCACCATTGCAGCCGGCAATTCCCTGGGTATCGGTCCTCTTTACTATTTTGGTAATGATGAACAAAAGAAACGATACCTCCCCCGGCTCTGTTCCGGAGAGGCACTGTGGGGATTCGGACTGACTGAGCCAACCGCCGGTTCCGATGCAGGGGGGAGTAAGACCACCGCTGTGTTTGAAGGCAATGAATGGATTTTAAACGGCTCGAAAATTTTTATTACCAACGCAGCCTGTGATCTTTCCCTGGGCGTAACGGTACAGGCCATAACAGGCACGAGATCCAATGGAAAACCGGAGTATACCTGTTTTTTAGTGGAACATGGCACACCTGGGTTCAAAGCGGTTCCCATGCACAGGAAGCTGATGTGGCGGGCTTCCAGTACGGCAGAACTCTATTTTGATAACGTTCGAATACCCAAGGAGAACATCCTGGGAAACAAGGGGGACGGTTTCCACCAGATGCTGCAAACTCTTGATGGGGGGCGGCTTTCCATCGCTGCCATGGGGCTTGGCGGCGCCCAGGGCGCCTATGAGGCTGGTTTGAAGTATGCCAAGGAACGTCAGCAGTTTGGCCAGCCCATCTCAAAATTCCAGGCCATTGCTTTCAAGCTGGCAGACTGTGCCATGGAGATAGAGTGTGCCAGAAATCTTTTGTACAAAGCCTGCTGGCTGAGGGATCGCAAAAGATCCTTTGAAAAGGAAGCCGCCATGGCCAAGCTATACTGTTCGGAGGTGATGGGAAGGGTGGCCGATCATGCGGTCCAGATTCATGGCGGATATGGGTTGATGAAGGAGTATGACGTGGAAAGATTTTATCGAGACCAGAAACTTCTGGAGATCGGAGAAGGGACTTCGGAAGTACAGCGGATTGTTATCTCACGGTATATCGGATGTTAGTTTAGACTGTAGGTTTTTAGGCTGTAGACTATTAGCGGTAAACAGCCTACAGCCTAATAGTCTATAGCCTATCACGCTAAAACATAGGAGTGACCATGGAAAATGACGTATTGTTGATGGAGGAAAAAAACGGCATATTGATCCTCACATTGAATCGACCGGAGATTATGAATTCGCTCAATTTCAAGATGCTGCATGCGTTGAAAGCGCAGATCGAGGCTGTGCGTTTCAATACCGACATCCGGGTGGTTATTATTTCCGGTGCAGGAGAGAAGGCCTTTTGTGCCGGAGCGGATTTAAAGGAACGGGTGACATTGTCACCCATTCAGGTGAAAGAATTCATTACCACCATCCGGAATCTGTTTACTGCCATCGAGGAGCTGAACAAGCCGGTCATTGCGGCCATAAATGGTGTTGCCCTGGGGGGGGGACCGAACTGGCTCTTGCCTGCGATATTCGTATCGCCGCTTCGAGCGCAACCATGGGGCTTACCGAAACGCGGCTGGCCATTATACCCGGTGCCGGCGGAACACAGAGACTCCCGAGGCTGGTTGGAAAAGGAAAGGCCAAAGAACTCATTTTCATGGGCCGGCGTATCGATGCAGCAGAGGCTTTGAAAATCGGGCTTGTCAATCGAACCTGTCAGCCGGAACTGTTGATGGGAGAGGCCATCGCCATGGCGGAGACCATATGCGAAGCCGGCCCCATTGCCATCGAGCAGGCCAAGTATGCCATCAACTGCGGTCTGGAAACAGACCTGCACACCGGTCTGGCCATTGAATCGAATGCATACTGGATCACTATCCCTACGGAAGATCGGCTGGAAGGGCTTGCTGCCTTTCGTGAGAAGCGTAAGCCGGTTTACAAAGGTAAATAAGACCAATAATGATGAACGCTTAACGCAAATTTGAATCACGAAACACGAAAGGAGTAAAAAATGACGGAATACGATTACTGGAAAATATTTCCACGGATGCCCAGAAAAGTCACCATAGGCGACATCACCGTTCGAGATGGTTTTCAACATCTGGAAAAATTTATTTCCACCCGGGCCAAGATATTTTATGCCGAGGAACTGATTTTTGCAGGCTGCCGCAACATCGAGGTTACCAATCTGGGAAATGCCTATCTGATGCCCCAGTTCAGCGATGCTGAAGATCTGCTGGCACACCTCAGGAGTGATCGCTTCAAAAAGCGATGCGACAGGAAAGGCATCAACTATGATGACATCTGTATTACCGCCGTAACGATCCGTGAAACAGGCGTCGATCGTGCCATCGAGCTGAAAAAGAAAGGTGTCGGCCCGGACCGCGTACTCATGATGGTATCGACAGAGGAAGAACATCATTTTGCCAACTCGGGAACGACCTTGCCGGTCTACTGGGCCGAAGCCGAGCGTTGTATCAAGAAATGCACGGATGCCGGGATTAAAATGTGCGGCACGGTCAGTACCATCTGGGGCAGCCCTATCGCAGGGGCCACAGACATGAAGGATGCCGTCGAATTTACCAAGCGCTGGCTGGAAATCGGTGCATCCGACATCGAACATGCAGATCATGACGGAAGTGCATCCGCACCGGATGTCTATCGGTATTTTTCGATGATACTGGATGAAATACCGAACACAGACCTGCACATTGCCCATTTTCATGAGACCAAACGGGTTGCATCGGCGTCTGTGCTGGCTGCGCTGCATGCAGGTATTACGCACTTTGAAGGAACCCTGGGCGGACTCGGTGGCCAACCTGCCAATTTTCTGGATGACTGCCCGGTACCCGGCACCGGTGAATACTATTATAAAGATCCGAGATACGTCGGACTCACCTGCCTGGAAGACATGCTGGTTCAGGTGGATGAAATGGGTATCGAACATGGTTACGATGTGGATCGGATACTCTGGCTGGGCAGACAACTCGAGCGAACAGTGGGGCATCGGTTGCGTTCGGAGGCGGCCATTAACGGCCGAACGTTGAAGGAAGGTCATATGGAGTTTTCAAGACCGGGATTGAAAAAACTCAAAGAAAAACTTGGTGAGAAGCCTGACCAGGCATTTCCGGAAGAATGGCCTGCCCAGGCGACACTTCCTGAAGCCTAGAACCTAAACGAAGCCAAGGCTGCTAAGAAATTTGGGTCTTTTGCAGGACAGAATTTTATTGCGAAGGACTCACCGCTGCATGCGAAGTACGTGCCTGATTATCCGGTAGAACCTAATGGGAATACGTCGACTGTTGCGGTATTATGAGCATAGTTTCGGAATAGCCGGCGTGTTTTTGATCATCGTAAAATCACCACGGGCAAGGAATTTCCATATGACAACCCTTCTGTGTTACTCACGTAACCGATCCACCAGTGTTGAGCAGATCGATGATGAAACCCTGGTTTCCACCTGTACCCTTCAAGACACCCTCACCGAAGCATTCGTGCGGATTCATATACGATTCCCTGAATTGAAGATTCTGCATGCCGAGGGAGAATTCATCCGTTCAGGCCGGAACGCGTGTATCCATGCCGCAGCGGCTTTTGAGAAAATTAAGGGTGTGCGCATCGGGGCAGGCATGAAAAAGATCATCCGGGGTCTTACGGGTGAGGTTACAACCTGCGAGGAGTTGCCGTTCCTGATTGAAGAGGCCTGTCATGGCGTCATTCTTGCTTTTACAAAAGATGCGTTGGCGATGGCTCCCAAAGAGGATGCGCTATCAACCGAATTTTTCAAAACAATGGTGAAGGAAAATATTCGGCTTTACAATCGCTGCGCGGCATTTGCGCCTCCGAGTCCCCTGGTGGAGGGACTTGACATTGAAGTTGAAATCAATTTCAGATGCAAAGAACCCGGCAGTGATTAAGACCCAACCCGGAGAAACTGGAAAAGGAATAGATTTTTTATCACGAAATCACGAAAGTACGAAACCACGAAAATAGCCATGAATCTTTTCGTGTTTTTCAAAATATTAGGACAAAATATGCTCAAGTTTCAGAGAAACAAACTGGTCAGCATCTTTCAGGATAATCCGGATGAACTGCGGATACACGGCTTACTGGATGATCATATTTTTGGACTTGAAATCGATATGATGGTCCGGATGGACGATTTATCGATCCATTTCATCGATGGAAAATGGAATCGGGAAGAGACACCCGAGTGTTCACGGGCCATACCGTTTTTACAGGAAGCCAAAGGATTCAGAATTGACAGCAAAGATCTCCCCCAGCAGATCAACAAGGTTGTCAGTCGAACATCGTGTCCCCATTTTGCCAATCTGCTGCTGGAGTGCTGTACGGCTGCAAAAGAGGCGGTTCAGGTCATCAAATGGAAGGCAGCCAGGTCTGAGCAGCCGGATCTCACGTTTGAAGCATATGTCACGGGAGCTGAAACCGAGACAGCAGAAAAGCAGCCGGCCGAATCAAAGATGATTATAGAGGGCGGTAACGAGGCCTTGCCCAAAAGAACAGAACGTCAACCGCAAAAGATAGCGGGTGGGTATGTCATCGATCTGCATGTCCATTCTTTTCCTGCTTCCCAGTGCAGTTCCGTCAGCGTAGACGATCTGATTCAGGAAGCCAAACGGATTCAACTGGATGCCATATGCCTGACCGATCATAACCATGTGTGGGATCCGAAAGCGATCGAAGATCTCAATCAAAAACATGCTTTCCATGTTTTTGGGGGGAATGAAATCACCACCGATCAGGGGGATATGCTCGTTTTTGGCATGCATACCGATGTGAAAGGGATCATCAAGCTCAGCGATCTCAGTAAAATGGTGGAGGATGTTGATGGGTTTTTGATAGCGGCTCACCCTTTTAGAGGCTTTTTGGTATTCAACGCCAGCCAGATCGGGTTGACGGTTGAAAAAGCCATGCAACGATCCGCATATAAACAGGTGCATGCACTGGAGATTATGAACGGAAAAGTGACCGGAGAGGAGAATCGTTTTGCCGGAAAGGTCGCTGCAGGGCTGGGTCTTCCTGCCACCGGCGGCAGCGATGCCCATGAAATCTCGGGGGTGGGAAAGTATGCGACCCGTTTTGAGCATCCCATCGGAAACGAAAGGGAACTCGTTCAAGCGCTTAAGGGCGGGGCCTATGAACCCTGTGCTTTTCGCAGGGAAGCCGGTTTTAAATAGAAAAGAGGGTCGATTGTTGTTCTGGCAGATTTGCATTTGGTACGACAAGTTCATCGGAGGGAGACATGAAGACAGAGAAAACAGATTGGGAAAAAGTGGTCCGAAGAATGGAGCAGTTGCTGCGGTTGAAATCGTTTCCGGTGGCTTTCAAGATGCTGGCTAAAAAAGAGGAACTGGAGCAGATTCCCTTTCTTCGCCGAACCCAGCATAAATCAACCCTCTGTCAATTGATCACACTGGTCAGAAATTTCGACTGGACCGTCGGGGCGGATCTGGATGATTTCCTGTTTGATGCGTGTCCTTCCATTCTGGGGCTTTGTGATAATCCCGAGATCTGTAAAGACGGCACCTTCAGGAGCATTGTATGGGTCAAGACCAAAAAGGACGGCCGAAAATATGAGGCCTCCATACCCAGGCTTCCCCTGGGAAAATACGAAGCCGTTGCCATGGCGCCCCTGGTCTACAAACCCTTTGAACCGGACATCGTTCTCATTTATGCCAATCCCGCCCAGATGATTCTGCTGATCAATGCCCTCCAGTTCGAAGATTACGAGGTCATGCAGTTCTTCTGCGTGGGGGAGTCCTCCTGTTCGGATGCCATTGCCCGTTGCTACGCATCGGGCAAGCCCTCTCTGACCATACCCTGTTATGGAGAGCGTCGGTATGGTCATGCCCAGGACGAAGATCTGGTGATGGCCATACCCACGGCCATGATGACCAAGGCACTGGCGGGTCTGGAGACCCTTTACCGCAGGGGGGTCCGCTATCCCATCAGCTTTGCCGGCGCCGAGGGGGATGTGGGCCCCATGTTTCCGGCCAGTTATGCAGGGTTGAAAGAGGTCTCGGAAAAACTGAAAGGAAACGGCAAGCATCTGCTGCTGGGGGTTACGGGCGGCATTGCCAGCGGCAAGTCATCCGTTTCCGACATGCTGTCGGCAATGGGCGCGCCGCTCATCGATTTTGATCTCCTGGCACGACAGGTGGTGGAACCCGGAACCCAGGGCTATAAGGATATCGTGGACTATTTTGGAAAGCAGGTCTTTCAGGAAAACGGCGAGCTGGACCGCAAAAAACTATCCGATGTCGTGTTCAGCGACATGGAGAAACGCAAAAAACTGGAAAGTTTTACCCACCCCTATATTTATGACGAATTTTTTAAGGGCATAGAACAGATAACCCAAAAACAGCCCGATGCCATCATCCAGGTGTCGGTGCCACTGCTCATCGAACTGAACCTGCAATTTCTTTTCGACAAACTGCTGGTGGTACATGTAAGCCCCAAACCCAGGCCAAAAGACTTGCCGCGCGTGACGGCATTACGATATCCGAGGCTGAAAACATCATGAAATCCCAGCTTCCCATTGATGAAAAAGCGGGTTATGCTGATTTTGTGATCGACAACGAAGGGACATTGGAAGACACAAAGAAACAGGTTAAAGAGGTCTGGGAATCGATCAATAAATTGCGGCAAAAGTAATTTTTCATAACAATAGGTGTGGTTATGCTGTTTCGATATTTTATTGTTGTACACGTTTTCCTCACTTTCCTTTTACCTTCGTTCGCTGACGCCGGCCTTAAAACGTTTATCAAAGAGTATACCTATCATGCCGGCGAAATCGACAGTAAAGTTTCCAGCCGGGTCAATGCGCTTATAGAGGTAAAACGGATTCTTCTCGAAGAGATCGGCACCTATCTTACGAGCCGTACCGTTGTTGAGAACGCTCAGGTTGCCAAAGATGAAATCTCTATTCTCACTGCCGGGATCGTCAAGACAAGGATTGAAAAGGAGACGTGGGATGGAAAACAATACTGGCTCAAAGCGGAAATTCAAGTCGATCCGGATGATGTAAACGACAAAGTGGAAATGCTTCGTAGCGACTGGGACAAAACAGATGAGTTCAAGGCCGTTCAGAAACAGCTGGACCCGCCCTGGCCGATAATGAAAAATTGAAAAAGGAGCTACAGAATATAAAGGAGCGCCCACTTTCCACCCAGCAACTGAATCGTTATAACCGGAACATCGATAAGATTAAAGCCCTTGAGCTGTATACGCAGGCGCTGGCCATGTATCACAATCAAAGCTTTCGCGGTGCTATTGCGCTTTTACAAAAATCCATCGATTTAAATCCTGATTTTCCACCGGCACATGAATTCCTTGGGCGATGTTTTTTCGAATCCGGTCAGAAGGATCTAACCAAACAAAGCGCAAAAGACATATTGGCCAGGGCGTTCAATCCCGCCGATTCCGCCACCTATGCTGTCAGGGGTTATGCCTACCACGTGCTGAACAAAGAGACAAAGGCCGTGAAAGAGTATACCATGGGAATCCAACTGAATCCAAAAGATGCCATACTATATCGAACCAGGAGCAACTCTCTCTCCAAATTGCGTCGATTCAGTCAAGCGCTTAAATGACATCAATAAAGCCATGGAGCTCAAACCAGAGGATTATCGTAATTACATGATACGTGGCGTGGTCTACGGCAGAAACCGGAATTTTAGTAAGGCCATGGCCGATTTTGAGCAAGCGCTTCAGATGAATCCGAACTCTGGAAAGATTTATTCTTACGGGGAAATGTTTATACGTATAAAAAGGACCACATAAAAGCACAGCGGGATCTCGAAAAAGCCTGCGAATTGGGGTTTTATGTGGCATGCAAAAATTAATGAAACTCTTTGCAGTCCTTTGACAAAATTACATCCCGGAAAGGGGTGTTTATAGAGACAATACGTTAGATGAAAGGTATGACCATGAATGAAGATTTTTTATATCGGGATATTCCTGCCCTTGGGCCCAGAGTGTTTCGGCTTGGCCTGGCCGCCAACTATGGTGTTGAGGGGGTCGATTTAGAATGGGCTCTGGAACAGGGTGTAAACTATGTTTTTTGGACCCCCAAAGCACGACAGGTAACCCCGTCTCTCAAATCAGCCTTAAAGCGTGATCGGGAATCCCTCATTCTGGCTTGTGGGCCGACCACCGGATATTTTGGAGGGGGTGTCAGGCGTTCCTGTGAGCGATTGCTCAAGAAGCTCGGCACGGACTATATCGATATATTTCAACTTTTCTGGCTTGGTCGCATGAGCGCCTGGACGCCATCCACAATTGAAGCGCTAGTATCCCTTCGGGATCAGGAAAGTCCGGGCCATCGGGGTGAGCATTCACGACCGGAAAAGAGCGGGAAAGCTTGCCCAGGAGTCTCCCTTGGACATGCTGATGGTCCGTTATAATGCGGCGCATACCGGTGCTGAACAAGACATTTTCCCCTATCTCGCCAAGCGTAAACCAACGATTGTCGCCTATACGGCCACACGATGGCGCGGTCTGCTTAAGCGTCCAAAAGGTTGGAACGGCCCTGTCATGACCGCATCGGATTGTTATCGTTTCTGCCTTTCCAATCCCCATGTCGATATCGTGCTCACGGGCCCTAAAAACCGTCAACAACTTCAGGAGAATTTAGACAGTCTTCGTGAAAAAGGTCCATTGTCAGCGGAAGAAAACAGCTGGATCAGAGAATTTCGGGGAGATTGTTAATAACGGCAGTTCGCGATTTACATTCGGGTTTTAGTCAGACGTATCAAAGGGCCTTGGGGTTGGATGATATCCA
>CAWKCS010000047.1:0-36786 GCA_963848165.1 uncultured delta proteobacterium
AGCGTAACCCACATTATCAGGACCATTGGTACCCCAACCCGAAGAAAATCATTGAAGGTGTAATTCCCAGCATTCATGACGAGGAGATTGGTCTTGTAGGCCATTGGGGTGGCATAGCTCATATTGGCTCCGAAGAGCACGGCCAAGACAAACGGTTCGGCCGGTTGTCCCATCTGGGCGGCAATTGAAACGGCGATGGGGGTGCCGATGACCGCTGCCGCGTTGTTAGAAACGATGTTGGTAAGGATGCCCATCAGAAGCATCAGCCCGCTGATCACGAAGACCGGCGAAGTATCCCCTGCCAGAGCAACAAAAAGTTGTGCCAGGTAATCAGCACCGCCGGTCTTAAGCAGGGCAACCCCTATGGCGAGACTTGCGGCCACGATAAGTATAACCTGAGCATTTAGTGCACTCGTAGCATCACGCCATCCCAGGCACCCAGAGAAAATCATCAACAGCGCCCCCAGCGACGCGCTGATCGCGATGGGCAGAAATCCCACGGCGGCCGAAACAATAATATTTGCCTAGCATAATGAGCAGGGCCACCGGTGCCTTGCTGGCAAAAGGCAGATCCGCCGTGGCATCGAGCACGAGAAAATCTTTTTCTTTTTTGAGACCGGCCATCTGTTCTCGGGGTCCCTGAACCAGGAGAATATCCCCGGACTTCAGACGAATATCCCCGATTCCATCGTATATTTTTTCCGGGTGCCTGCCCGCCCTGTGTATGGCCAGCATAATCATCCCGTAACGATCCGCAAACCTGAGTCCGCTGAGGGTTCTTCCCGCAAGACGGGAGCCTTCTGTAATGACAACCTCCGCGATCTGTTGATCCTCGTCCACTAACGGATGCTCCTCGTCAACGGGTGCGATAATGACGTCATATTGCATAGAGCGTTCCCTCGAGTATCTTTTCAAACTCCTTCAGGCGATCGGGCGTGTCACGGATAATCAGATGGTCGCCGGCTTTCAGCACCAGAGAGGGAAAGGGTATCATGAAGTTGCCAAGCCCGCGCTCCACACTCGTGACTTTCATGGCCCCATCGACTTTTTTTCTGGCTTCGGCCAGCGTCTTTCCTTCAACCGGGCTTCCTTCAAGAATGGCAAGATGGGCAGAGAAAACCCTGGGAGACGTGTCTGCCAAGGTTGGTTCACGTTCCGGTATAATCCGAGGAACAACAAGCCAGAGATACGCGATACCGATGCTTCCGGCAATGGCTGCCGGCAACAGGAAATCGAACATATCCATCCGTTTCAAGCCCATTTCTGCTGCCACGGAAACCACCAGCAAATTTGTAGAGGTTCCGATGGTGGTGCACGTGCCCCCCAGCAGGGTGGCGAATCCCATTGGCATCAACACGGAAGAAGCCTTCATACCTGTGCGCAGGGAAACGTTGATCAAAATGGGGAGAAACAATACGACAACGGGAACATTGTTTATAAACGCGCTGATAAAGGCCCCAACCACAAGGGTCAGCAGCAAGGAGATACCGGACTCACCTTCCAAAGCCGTGTCAGCACCCGACCCACGGGTTCCAGCGCCCCCGTGCGGACGATACCCTGCCCGGCGATCATCAGGGCGCAGACGGCAACAAGCGCCTCGTGTCCGAAACCCCTGAAAAAATCCACAGCGTGTAAAACGCCTCCCGGCCCCATGAAATGGAAAAACTTCGAAACCAACGGCAAGACCGATGAGCACCAGGAAGCTGGAGGTCTCGAGAGGTATCTTTTCACGGGTGAACAGGACCAGTGCAACAACGGCAAGAATCAGCACCGCCAGAGCATGGGCATTGGGTGGCGGGGGAAGGTTCATCGGCATAATGTATACGTTTTTCCTTGAGGTTTATATTCTGATACTTCTGTTCAAAGCATATTCGTTATTTGGGCCGGATCCTTCAACCCCTCATTTTCGGTCTTTGCATCCGGTTGAAATTCAGCGTAACCCACATTATCAGGACCATTGGTACCCCAACCCGAAGAAAATCATTGAAGGTGTAATTCCCAGCGTTCATGACGAGCAGATTGGTCTTGTAGGCCATTGGGGTGGCATAGCTCATATTGGCCCCGAAGAGCACGGCCAAGACAAACGGTTCGGCCGGTTGTCCCATCTGGGCGGCAATTGAAACGGCGATGGGGGTGCCGATGACCGCTGCTGCGTTGTTGGAAACGATGTTGGTGAGGATGCCCATCAGAAGCATCAGCCCGCTGATCACGAAGACCGGCGAAGTATCCCCTGCCAGAGCAACAAAAAGTTGTGCCAGGTAATCAGCACCGCCGGTCTTGAGCAGGGCAACCCCGATGGCGAGACTGGCGGCCACGATAAGGATAACCTGCGCATTCAGTGCACTCGTGGCATCACGCCATCCCAGGCATCCCGAGAAAATCATCAACAGCGCCCCGAGTGACGCGCTGATGGCGATGGGCAGAAACCCTAGGGCGGCCGAAACAACGATGCCCAGCATAATGAGCAGGGCTACCGGTGCCTTACGGGCAAAAGGCAGATCCGCCGTGGCATCGAGCACGAGAAAATCCTTTTCTTTTTTGAGACCGGCGATCTGTTCTCGGGGTCCCTGAACCAGGAGGATATCCCCGGCCTTCAGACGGATATCCCCAATTTCATCGTATAGCTTTTTCGGGTGACTGCCGGCCCTGTGTATGGCCAGCGTAATCATCCCGTACCGATCTGCGAATCGGATTCCGCTGAGAGTTCTGCCCACAAGGTGAGAGCCTTCTATGACGACGATCTCCGCGATCTGCTGATCTTCATCCTTTAACGGGTGCTCATCGTCAACGGGTGCGGCCATGGCGTCATCCGTATAAAGGGTTCCCTCCAGTATCTTTTCAAACTCTTTCAGGCGATCGGGCGTGTCACGGATAATCAGATGGTCGCCGGCTTTCAGCACCAGGGTGGGGAAGGGATATCATGAAGTTGTCAAGCCCGCGCTCCACGGTCGTGACTTTCATGGCCCCATCGACTTTTTTTCTGACGTGGGCCAGCGTCTTTCCTTCAACCGGGCTTCCTTCAAGAATGGCAAGATGGGCAGAGAAAACCCTGGGAGACGTGTCTGCCAAGGTTGGTTCACGCTCCGGTATGATCCGAGGCGCCACGAGCCAGAGATAAGCGATACCGATGCTTCCGGCAATGGCTGCCGGCAACAGGAAATCGAACATATCCATCCGTTTCAAGCCCATTTCTGCTGCCACGGAAACCACCAGCAAATTTGTAGAGGTTCCGATGGTGGTGCACGTGCCCCCCAGCAGGGTGGCGAATCCCATGGGCATCAACACGGAAGAAGCCTTCATGCCTGTGCGCAGGGAAACGTTGATCAAAATGGGGAGAAACAATACGACAACGGGAACATTGTTTATAAACGCGCTGATAAAGGCCCCAACCACAAGGGTCAGCAGCAAGGAGATACTCGGACTCACCTTCCAGAGCCGTGTCAGCACCCGACCCACGGGTTCCAGCGCCCCCGTGCGGACGATACCCTGCCCGGCGATCATCAGGGCGCAGACGGCAACCAGCGCCTCGTGTCCGAAACCCCTGAAAAAATCCACAGCGTGTAAAACGCCTCCGGCCCCATGGAACGGAAAGACTTCGAAACCAACGGCCAGACCGATGAGCACCAGGAAACTGGAGGACTCGAGAGGTATCTTTTCACGGGTGAACAGGACCAGTGCAACAACGGCAAGAATCAGCACTGCCAGAGCATGGGCATTGGGTGGCGGGGGAAGGTTCATCGGCATAATGTATACGTTTTTCCTTGAGGTTTATATTCTGATACTTCTGTTCAAAGCATATTCGTTATTTGGACCGGATCCTTCAAGCCCTCATTTTCGGTCTTTGCATCCGGTTGAAATTAGGCAGAATTTCTGCTCGCATTGATATTGCCGTATAATGACCGTTCGACTATTTTTTCATAAATGGCACGCTGCTTGGAATTGCTTTCAATTTTCTGCAAGGCATATTGCTGGATGACCAGCAAGGGCAAAACGATTTGTTCCCTGATTTCAATCGATCTCCTTGATACGGGTTCTTCTTCCATCAACATGCGGTATCCGCCATCCTTTGTTCCGTCGGAGAATCCCAACATGATGGTCTGTTTGTTTCGGCGGTGATCTATGTGCGATCGGTATTCCGGCAGGTTAAAGAGTTCCTGCATGATCGAATCAGCGTTCGCCATGCCCTGCATGGACTCGAAAAGCGGTATGATATCCACCGGCAACTCCTCTTTTCCCCAACAACACCACCTGAAAAGGCTGTATACAAAAAGGACCGCGAAAATATCTTCGGTGTTGCTGATGATATATCTGTTGCAGCCTTCTTCGCCATTCTTGCTCTGTATGGACTTCATTTGCCGGATGGTTCGAAGCGTATCCTTTACAATCTCATTTTCAAACTGATCAGGATTAACGGAAATGTCTTTACGGAGGAGTATCGCAAGTAATTCATCATTTCCCAGTTCCTCCAGGCTGCTGTCGATCAGCTTTTCTCTTTTAAGAATTTCCTGGATGACTTGTTTGTGAACACTGTGGTTTTGCCTGATATCGAGCGTCGCGAAATGTGTTTTGAATATAGTGACTTTATCGATAAGGTTTTCCAGTTCTTCGAGATACAGGCTATTGTACTTGTCTATAAGCGACGATTTTATAAGGTGCAGTGGGTCTACTATCTCTTCATACCGGATCGTTTTTGCCGGGTCGAACATGGTCACGTAAAGCTTGGCCATAATATTTTCAACAATATCTTCTACCTCTCTGAAGGTCAGCTTTTTCTCTAAACCTTTCAATTCCTGGTAATAGCATTTCATCAAGGTCATGCGCAGTTCATCGGCCACATCCCGGGTTGTTTCCCAGGTGACAAAGGGATTGCCGTCCCTGTCTCCGCCTGGCCAGAATCCAATCTGAATGATATCGGGACAATCAAAATGTCTGTCCTGAATATTTTTCCTGATATAGGAATACAATTCACCCACGGCATCGTAATACACATTCCGAAGAAAATAGATGATATTCTTGGCCTCATCAAAGGGGGTCGGTTTCCTGCGTGTTTATCAAGGAGGTCAATCCCAGTTGCTGCAGTGCGAGATCAATTTCATCGATATCGTTTTCATCGATCAGTGATCTCAAATTGCTGATAATATCCAATACTGAAGCAGAATAAAACTGCGTTGGATGCGCGGTAAATACGATCCGCACATTAAAACAGGAAAGATTTTCTGATAATTTACACGTGTTTTTATTGCCCGCCAACAGATGATTGCAATCTCTGAGGGACAAATGATCACCCGTCTGAAGCAGTTGTGCAAAAGCGGCGTCTTCGACACTGTCGTAAAGGACCACCTGCCGCTCGACATACTGAACAACGCGAAACATAAAATCAATTTTTTCTTTTTCAGCTCCAATATTTGCATGAATCTTGAAAAAAGAATCCAGGATTTCGAGTGGTTCACTGCCGAGTGATCGAGACCCTGTTTACAGACATGGTGCAATAAGGGAATAAGCATTCCGATATTATCGATCTTTCGAAAAGGAAGATTCAGGAATAAACTGTTGTAAACAGAAAATTTATTCTTTACCGATTTATCAAACACGTTTGCTCTTTTAGGTATATTCATTATTTGGCTCAACTTTCGGGCTTAGGCTACGAAAGGAAACACCTTGTTTTTTTGGTATGCATCGACCTGTACACACTGCATACCTTTCTTATCGATTGCCATGGGGAAGAAAAATGGCAGATTCAGCTTCGCCGGTATATGCACCAGAAACCGCCAGTTCGACTGCACGCATGTTCATGATCGCCGGTGTTGCAGTCACAGGAACGAGGCCCATGTATTGAGCGGTTTCCCGTGTACGGCAGTACTTGCTCGAAAACACACGACCGAGAAGACCACCACTATTTCTCACGCGGCCATACAGCTTTAAATGCGGTTCCGGGGAAAAAGCAGTAGGGACACTCTTTGGGCGGCTTTTTCCCATAGTGTATGTGACCGCACATGCGGCAGCGCCAGGCGGGCTTTGATTTCCCCCTTTTGTCAGGTTCCAGTGGGTTCTTGTCTCTAAATATCGGCAAATCTTCCAGGGAGGGCATCACCGGTTGGTAGGTTGACATGGCATGCGCAGCAACAATCATCCGCTGGATTTCACTGGTGCCTTCATAAATTCTCAAAAGGCGAATGTCACGAAACAGTTTTTCCAGAGGGAACATTTTGGTATAGCCGTACCCCCCGAGAATCTGCAGGGCTTCATTGACGACCTCCAATGCCGTTTCGGTTGCGTAAAACTTGGCAATGGATGCGTTTATGGTCGGATCCAGCCCCTGATCTGCTTCCCATGCCGCCTTCCAAACCAGTAAACGCGCTGTTTCGACTTTCTGGTACATCTCGGCAATTTTGAACTGAACAGCCTGAAAGTCACCGATTTTTGACCCAAATGCACGCCGTTTTTTTACGTAATCGATGGCAATCTCCATGGCGCTCCGCGCGCCCCCAACACCAAAGGCTCCCACAACAGGGCGTGTTCTGGCAAAGGTTTTCATGGCGAGGATGAAGCCTTCTCCAGGGGGAGCCAGCATGTTTTCTTTGGGAACCCTGACATTTTTTAAGTTTAAACCGACGGTATTAGAACAGCGCTGGCCGAGTTTGGGTATAGCCTTACCGAGGGTTACACCTTCCCAGGATTTTTCCACGATAAAGGCGCATATACCTTCATGTCCGGATTTAGGATCTTCGGTGGCAAATACGGAATAATAATCAGCAACACCCCCATTGGTGATCCAATATTTTGTGCCGTTTAATCGGTAAACATTTCCATCTTTCTTGGCTTCACAGCGCATTCCCGCGACGTCTGAGCCCATACCGGGTTCGGATGTCGCAAAACAGATCAGTTTGAATTCCTTTAACAGTTTGGAAAGATATTTCTCTTTGAGCGCCTCATTGGTACAAAGGATAAGGGGTTCCGCACCCAAGGAATTATCGAACAGCGAGGTTGCAAGACCCGGACAGGCGGCTGCGATCTCCTCGGTCATGATGGCGCCTTCGAGTATACCATACCCATTACCACCATATTTCTTGGGTATGTCGTTGTTCATTAAACCTTGATCATACGCTTTTCTTAACACCGTCAGCGGAATTTCATCTTTTTCATCGTAGTACCATGCCACGGGCAATATCTCTTTTAACGCAAATTCTCGTGTCTTTTTTTGAATGTCTAACTGCTTCTTGGACAGATTAAAATTTAGCATGGGAACCTCCTTATGCCGGCCGATGCTATCAAAGCATGCGTCAAGATAACGTTCTGCCTACTCCGAAAGCCATAAGCTTTTTCTTGGAAACATATTAATTACAAGCCCTGGATACTGTCATTGGTCCACTGTTCAATTCCGATGCTTTTGTGTGCCAGCTGGCAGATCGTCTTGGAAAAAAGCCGTATGCTTCTGTTGAAAAAAGTTAACCATTCATAAACGCTTTCAAGTCTTCTATCTGCTTGCCAGCGTCATTTTCGCCCAATGCAATCAGACGGGTCAGGTAGTTCGGATCGAACAGTACCATGCTCAACCAATCGGGACTCGATGTCTCATGCGTGCCTAAGCCCCGAAACAGATACCGAAACATGGTTGGCAGATCCGGCTCGAAGCCACCCGCTAATTTCCCGAGATCCTCCGAGGGGCGCATGACAAAATGATTGACAACGTGTCGGTCGCCGCGTCGTTCTTCCGGGATCTTCTCGAGTAACTGATTGATACGCTTGAGCGTTTGAATATCTTGATCCAGTGCATCCAAGAATATCGAATTCATTAAAGTGCCGGCTATTTGGGCAGGTGGCGGATACCCAATACAAACGGGTTTGTTCGCGTCCTGTATGGATTTTTGATGATGGGTAGAAACAGCGAGTATTCGTTTGGCACCCAGATATATCGCCGGTGAAAGAGGTGCTGATTGCCGAATACCACCATCACCGTACCACGCCTTTTCAACGCTTATAGCCGGAAAGAGCAGCGGCAGGGAAGCGGAAGACATAATGTGATCGACCGTAATATCCGTGGCTTCACTCCGTCGCCAGGGGTGTTCCCACATTCTGATGTCATCACCCATAACCCATGTTATGGCCTGGCCGGTGGCATAGTTGGTTCCGGTGATTGCAAACGCTTTGAGTTTTTCCCGCTGTAAATTCCTGCCAATGCCTGCAATCACGTTGTCTTGAGGTAACAGCACCCGTTTCAGTAGTTCTCGAAGCGGCGTCGAATCCAACAGGCTTTTGGCCGCTGATCGTTTGGGGATCCCGCCTGAAATGAGACGAATCCCCCACCGGAAAACATTTCGAATAAGTTTCCCGGTGTCCACACAAAAAACCTGATCAAATGACAGCTTGCACCACAGCTCCGACAATACTTCCACCGCCTCGGCAAAGGAGCCCTCATGATTTGCCAGAAAGACGGCATTAATCGCCCCGGCGGAGACACCGGTGATAATGGGGATATTAAGATCAGGAAAATTTCGGGATAAGCACCTCAAGAATCCGACTTGATAGGCGGCTCTCGCACCGCCGCCACTTAGGACGAGTGCTAACCCGTTTTTATCGCTGGACATAAGATACGTCTCTGTAAAATAGCCAAAATCCCTGGATCGTTTTGTTTTGACCACATTGTGTCTATATGTTAGTTAAAAATAGTTGTATAGGCAAGGTAATTTTTTTCTTCCATCGCTACAAGGGTCTGACTAGGAAGAAGAACATGTGTCTTGTTTTGACAAAGGAGGCGTCATGAACAATGGAGATGCGCTGGTATTTGCTTATTTACTTGACGGCAAGGGCGGCGGCAAGGCTGTTGACATGCATGACATGGAATCCTGGAATTCAGATCATGGTCTCTTATGGATACACCTTGATTCGAAAAATCAAGAGGCACAGGCATGGCTGGAGAAAAAAAGTGGCCTGAGTTCACTGACATGCGAATCCCTGTTGGAACAGGAAACGAGACCTCGCAATATTCAATCGGATGACGGGCTTCTTCTCATCCTGCGGGGGGTAAACTGCAACCCTGGAGCGGACCCTGAAGACATGGTTGCCATCCGTATGTTATTAACTGAACGTCGAATTATATCGATGAGGTATCGACGCATAATGGCTGTTCAGGATATTAAGGAAGCCATAGACAAGGCCAAAGGCCCCATGACAACCGGAGAGTTTCTGGTGATGATCACAGAGTTGATTGCCGACCGTATGGGCGATGTCGTGGTTGAAATCGACGACAAGGCGGGTGAGCTTGAAAATTTAGTTTTAACTGCTGAGAGCCATGAGCTGCGAGGTCAATTGGCGGACCTTCGACGGACGAGTATAAGCCTCCGCCGCTATATTGCACCCCAGAGGGATGTTATGGCCCGCCTGCTTCATGACCGGATATCGTGGCTTACGGACTTGGATCGCGCTCATCTTAGAGAAGTCGCCGAAAGAACCGCCCGCTACGTTGAAGACATCGATTCGGCGCGAGAGAGGGCCGCTGTTACCCAGGAAGAACTCAACAATCGATTGTCTGAACAAATGAACAAGGCCATGTACGTCTTGTCTATCGTGGCAGCCATTTTTCTGCCACTCGGCCTCCTGACCGGTCTGCTCGGTATTAACGTCGGCGGTATACCCGGCACTGAAAGTAAGTGGGCGTTTGCCTTGGTAACCGTCCTGTTGATCGGTCTCGCAGTTTTTCTTTTGGCATGGTTTAGAAAACTCAAGTGGATTTAGCAAAGAAGGCTGTTAAGTTTGTTGAATTTCAGCAGGGGGTCCTCCGTCCAGAACCACAGTTGCATATTGACACTGCTTTCCCCCAGATCGGTGACAATAACTTTGGGTGCCGGGTCCAAGAGGATGCGATCATCTCCCTTGATAGTTTCCAGCATGATGCCGCGCGCCTGCTGCATGTCTTCTTTATAGGCGATTCCTATGGGAACCTTTATCCGGCTATTTGGTGTCATTGTGTAATTGACGATCCGCTCCTGAGAGAACTGCTTGTTCGGTACTACTACGCTTTCATTGTCAAAGGTCGTCAGTAAGGTGGTGCGCAACCGAATCTCCGTGACATTGGCATGCAGCCCCCCAATTAAAATCCAATCACCTTCCTTGAAGGGGCCGTCAATGATAATAACCACACCGGAAATAATCTTGCCGACGGTATCCTGAGCGGCAAAGGACAGGGCAAGCCCCATGACCCTCACACCTGCGAGTAGGGAGGTGATATTAATCTTGAGTTGATCAGCAACGGTGAGCACGGCGAAAATGTACAAGGCAACACTAGCTGCACGTAGTATTAGCCCTTGGGCCTGTCGGGCGATTTTCATACGAATCAGGGCTGACGAAAGCATTTTCTGACTGGCCTTATTTGCCATCCAGAAAAGGAGTAGTAACACCAGTGCGCTAACCCGGCAGATAAGCGATAAACCGAGTAACCAAGGTTTGGACATCAATGAGCTTGATCAGTGCATCGAACACGGAGCCTCCTTTCCTTGTTGTTTAGACAAGGTTGCATATCGTTTATAGTAACACATGTCATATACAAAACATATACTATTAGGATAGTATGGTGGATACTGGAAAACTTCTCTCAGGATGTTTATCGAACATGTTGGCAAACCAGAAGCGCGGACTTCCCGATTTGTGCAGCACATCCGCCCATTTGCCAGCTTCCATGCTCACCCCGTCTGTTCCGGCAAATCTTGTGGAAACAAAGCCGATACTTTTTTCCATAGCAGGAGCCCCTTTCTATATTATTGTAGCGTTTCTTGAAAAATCTCGCCATGACATTAACTCCTTATTCGACCTTGTAGGTGACCGTTATCATCCAATCGGCATAATGTTCATCGGACTTTTTTAACACCTGAACGACTCTTTCTTTGAATGTCTCTTCGACGATTTTTGTTTGTCCCGGCCATAGCTTGAACTTGGTGCGCAGATAGCACCATTGACCTTCCTCGGTCTTCTTGATTCCAAATATTTCCGGCGTGGCCAGAATGATCGATTTGTGCTGTTGATGCATTCCCTTGGCAATTGACTCAATCGCTTGAGCTAATGTCTTTTCATCGATTCCCTGCGGCAGTTGAATGTCGATGTATGCACGAATGCAGCCGCCACGAAACCGGCTGATGACGGCAATGTTTCTGTTGGGGATTAAAATCTGCTGACCATGTAGATTGATCATTGCCGTGAATCGAAGCCCGATGGTGTCGACCCTGCCGATCTCATCGCCCAGTTTAACCACTTCTCCAATGTTGAGTGCATCAGAAAAAATCAACGTGAGGCCGATCACCACATCCTGTACAAATCCTTGTAACCCGAATCCGACAGCTAATCCAATAACTGTTGCGCTGGCAAAATAGGCCGTCAATGAAATTTTAAATTCACGCAGAATCATACCGACAGCCAAGAAATAAATGGTAAACGTCCCGGCACTCACCAAGAGAGTGATGATTGTAGCAAGTTTGGGATATCTCCGGGTAAGGCTCACGTCAGGACTATCTTCATGACCGACCTTTTTCAGTAATATATATTGGCTGAACCGACGGATGGTTTTAACAGAGAAATGTAAGCCCACAGACAAACCAATAATGATAATAACCCTTATTATCGGATGCATAACGTTTAAAATATCAATTAACTTCATACTCTTCCTTAGACCGTATGATGTTTTTCCATGCGATCTCCAATGCCCCGGATCTGCAAACTTATTCACTTAAATCAAACACTGATTCATCGGCCCGTATACTCAACAATGGAATTGGGCTGCGCCGGAACATTTTTTGTGCGCATGAGCCGATAATCATATCCACGACATTGGACCTTCCCTTTGCCCCCATAACCAGCAGGTCCGGTTTTCTTTTGTCTATTTCCATCAAGAGGGCTTCAAACGGAACACCAATAGAAATACTCGTTTGAATCTTGAGCTTGCCACCACCAATTTCCTTTGACAGGTCGTCAAGTTGGCTTTTACGTTCGGCGATATGTTCATCAACATGTTTTTTCACAGGAAAAGCAGGTACCCGTATGGCAACTTCATTTAGCATGTCGACATCCCTTTGATTATAGATATTGACCAACAATAGCTTTGCATCCACATCTTTTGCCAGCCTGGCAGCATATTGGACAGCTTTTAATGAGTGCTCAGAAAAATCTACGGCAACCATGATGGTATTTATTGTTTTCATTTTATCCTTCCTTCCTATCGTTAAGCCTTCTTTTTGAAATCGCCACTCATGGATTTAGGATGGTTCCGCTTACGGCCGGGATGAGAAGATACTTCCCCCCTTATTAAATTGACAGCTCTCGCAAAGCTATTTCTAATTTGTCCATACTACCCGGACCTTCTATTTTGGACAATCAAAACTGGAGGATACCGATAGGCTCCGTTTCATCATTCTTTTTCCATTTGATTACCGGCCATTTGGATGGGATAAGGGTCTTTTGTCTGCTCAACGCTTTTTTGGCAATGGGCAGATATTTGTAAACCAGCCTGAAACCCTGGTTCGATCGATCATTGAACAACTCAATTTGTACTTGCCCTTCTTTCCATCGCAGCGTGGACACAACGCCTTCCTTGTCCAATGACGTTTCCGGTGTACCTAATAAATTCATCAATCGATTTTTTGTTTGTGCATAAGCCTCATCGTTTTCAATTTGTATAAAAACGGCAAAAAACGCATTCTGATAAAAACCGTATAGCACATGGGGTATAGGTTCCCCTGAAAGAGTGTGGGGCTGATCAGAACGAATGCAATACTGAATATCGCCTTTTCTATCGATATTTTCACAGTTTCCTACTTGTTCCAGCGAAGTCGACCAATGAATGCCACCGAATCCAGTTCGGAGATCCTCTGCAATACAGATGCCGGTGATTATGGATAAGATTCCCATGGTAGCAGAAAAGAATAGTGTTAACTTCATGGTTGCCTCCTTAGTGATTCACATGAAAATTATAACGGATGGGACTTTCTGATTTTAATTGAATACCATTTATCAACAATAGCCGACAGTATTTCAATTCAAACGGAATCATTAGGACACCACAGGCTGGCCTCTTGTCCATACAGTTTGAGAGCCCTGTGTTCCGGGTCGGGCAACCCGATAAACGGCAGCTTTTCGTTCAACCAGAACGCCTCCCGAGAAACCGGATCCACGCTATTGGTCGGTTCGTCATTGAGTGCCACCTGCGGCTTCGTGCAGCCAGAAGCGACCCGTTAGAATGGATTCCTGGCGGGGATACCCCTCCTTTAACAACGCATAGGCTTGCTGAATATCCTGGCCCCGGTACGCCAATGCACTGTCCTGATCCAGAATAGCCAATGATTGGCCGGCGTCAACGGCATGGTCTTCATTCACCCGCACCTCGTTTATTCGGCCGGCCGTCTGAAACGCTAATTTGGCCTGGGTGGCTTCGATCATCCCCGAGTAGTAAAGCTCGCTGGTGCGTTTGGTGTGTTGTCCCCAGTAGACGAAACCGCCGGCTCCCCCCAATAAAAACAGAAAAAGCACTAGAATGATGCGTTTTTTCAATTTGCCCCCCGTTCGGTAACGGGTCCCAATAGCATTTTTCGGCTGACCTGTTCAACATTGAAAAAGGGAAACGAGCTTAACACCAACCGGAACAGACTTATGACAAAAGCTATAACAATCGCCGGGCAAAGCTATGCTATCCTAAATAGGTCTCCAGGCATTTCGATTCCCACAACCAATGCATCGAGAGCAACCAGCTCGCGGGCCATATCAACCACTCCCAGATTCCAGCCACCGTCTCCAGAGATAAACAGCACCACATTGGCCGGTTGAGCAGCTGGATGAACCAGGACAATTTTTCCGAAGCGATTCATTTCACCACAACCCCTTTCATGCCACCTGATATGAGTGTCGCCAGGTTCGCTAAGCTTTGCGGTAATGCCAAACCACCGGGAGAAGCCAGATATTTCGGTCGCCATTGGGGTTCGAATTTTTCCTTGTATTGACGCAAACCTTGGAAATTGTAAAAATGTTCCCCGTGCCGGAATACAAAAGCACCCAGACGGTTCCACAGAGGTGCCAAGGCCCGGTTCTCAAGACCGGAAAGTGGCGCCATACCCAAGTTGAACCAACGGTACCCCTGCCCTTTCCCCCACAGCATCAGATTAATGAAAAGATATTCCATTATACCGTCGACTGCATCCGGCAGATAGCGCATCAGATCGATGGAAAGCTCCTCCAACTGAGCGCCCTCCCACAAATTGGCAAAGGCCTCGATGCGGCCGTTTCGAGTCACCAAAGCCGCCGGACAGCGCCCGATGTAGTCCGGTTGAAAAAAACCCAGGGAAAACCCTTTTTCTCGGGTGTCTTTGGCTGCCAGCCAGGCATCGGATATATTTCTGAAGTCGTTGAGGTGGGCTGACACCGCGTCCGGTTGTATCACCTCGAAGCGGCAGCCTTCTTTTTCAGCTTTTCTCTGGGTGTAACGCAAGCCTTTGCGGGCACTGCCCTCCAATGAAAATACCCCTAAGGGAACTCGAGCTGCTTCCCCGAGTTTCAATAGTGAAAGCCCCATATCCAGATAAAGATGCAGGTGGTCATGCCCGACCTCATAAAAAATGGTTCGGCCGCCATAGCGATCAGACAGTTCCCGAAATTTCCAGACGAGTTCCGGCCAGCGTGAGTCCGGACCGACCGGGTCCCCCATGGCAATCCAGCTACGACCTTCCACAGCATACATGATAAACGCATCTCCCTCCGTGCTGAACAAAAGACGCTTGTCCCCGATCAGTGCCAGGTTGGCCGACGCCTCGGTGGAATTGAGTACGATAGCATGGGCTGATTCGATCTCCTGCCGGCCTGGTTCTGGCGGCTGTGACGGTGCTGGTCGCATGAGTCGGGCTGCCGCGAAAAACAATCCAAAGACGCCGACGCCAACAGTGGCGCGTAAGAATCGTGAAGCATCAGCGCCGAAGGAAAAACGCCACCAAAGACTGTCGGCATATTCCAGGTGTCGAAAGGAATAAAAACCCAGCCAGATCGAACAGCCCAAAACAATCAAGATTGCCGCAATCCATCCGGCGTTGAACCGCTGGCTGAACAAGGAAGATTTGCGATAGAAATGCCTGCGGGACGGCCAGATGGCGGCTAAAAGCAACAACAGAACAAAGGCCTCTTCATAATCGAAACCTTTGGCCATCGAGGCGACAATACCGGCTGTCAGCAGTCCGACGGTCAAATGATATGCAGCGTCGAGCCGCCGCTGCAATCCCCGGCCCAGCAAGAGCAAACCCATGCCGGCAATACTGCCGACAAAGTGCGAAAGCTCTAAAATAGGCAGCGGCACGAGTTTCCTTAAAAAAGCGATGCGCTGCATAACCCCCGGGGTGGTGCCGGAAAAAAGTAAAACAGCGCCCCCAAAAAAGGCTGAAAAAGAAAGCACCTGGGGCATAACCGGGGATACCCAGCGTTCAAACAAATTTACAAAGACGCCCAGCCGTTCCTTTTTTCGCAAGATCTCCTGCAATCCCAGCAGCAACGCCGCCGAGACCAGCGGCAGCCAGTAATACAACGCGCGATATCCCAGCAAGGCACCGAAAATTTGATCGGCCGGCAATCGGGGGGAGAGCATCAGCACCATCACCGTTTCAAATACACCAAGCCCCCCCGGTACCTGGCTGATAAGCCCGGCCAGCTGGGCCAGCAGGTAAACGGCCAAAAATGCCGGAAAGGAAACCTCTGTGCCGGTGGCCAGCAGCACAAATAAAACAAGGCTTGCCAGTATCCAGTCCAGTATCGCAATAATGAGCTGCGAAATAGAAAGACGGGCGGAAGGAAGCCAAAACTCTCATGTGCGAATCTTTATGGGGGATTTCCTTGCAGAAGTTACGATCAGATATGCCAGTACAACGGCCAGCATGAGGATTCCCACCATATGCAGGGAAGCCATGGGCAAATGAATTGCAGCCGGAATCGTCAGGGGTTCAATCAGGAATACCGCACCCCCCAGGGTGAAAAAGCCAAGCCAAAGGGTCAATGTGCAAAACGCCACCACCTGGGTAATCTGCAGTGCCGAAAGCCCCCAGGCTGAATACAGGCGATAGCGCACGGAAGCCCCGGCAATCATGGACATTCCAATATTGTTGCTGAAGACATAACCGACAAAGGATGCTAGTGCAATTTTAGAATAGGATAACGGATACCGAATATAGCGTATGGCGAGAATATCGTAGCCGGTCATCACGGCGTAGCTCAATAAGGTTAGCCCTGCAGCCGCCCACAGATGCCCTCCGGGGATGGTATTCAATGCCTGGAGGATATCCCTGAGATGATAGGTTCTCAATTCATTGTGCAGCAGCCAGGCGGCCGCCGAAAAAAGAATCAGGCTTAGACCGGGACCCAATGTTTTTCGCAATATAGAAGTCATTCTGGATATCCCCCTAATATAGCACAACAGTTGTAACGACTCACGGGCTGGGTGCTTTCCATATTTCATCCAGAGCCGGCAGTCATCCTGAATTATTCAACCTTGTAGGTGACCGTAATCATCCAGGGGGCATACGCCTCATAGGACGTTTTGAGTACCTGGACCACTCTTTCTTTGAAGGTCTGTTCTATGATATTGGTTTGTCCCGGCCAGAGCTTGACCTTGATCCGCAGGTAGCGCCATTGACCTTCCTTGACATCCTTGATCCCGAAAATTTCGGGCGCGGCCAGAATGATCGATTTGTGTTGGTGATACATTCCCTTGGCAATTGCCTGAATCGCTTGTAACATCGCATTTTCATCGATTCCCTGCGGCAGTTGAATGTCGACGTAGGCACGGATGCAGCCGCCGCGAAACTGGCTGATCACAGCAATATTTCTGTTGGGAAGTAAAATCCGCTGACCGTGCAGATTAATCAGTGTGGTGAATCTGAGCCCGATGTTCTCGACCCTGCCGATTTCATCACCCAGCTTAACCACTTCCCCTATATTTAGTGCATCCGAAAAAATCAGCGTTAGGCCAATCACCACATCCTGTACGAATCCCTGCAGACCAAAACCGACAGCCAGTCCAATGACCGTTGCGCTGGCAAAATAGGTGGTCAGGGAAATTTTAAATTCGCGCAGAATCATGCCGACAGCCACAAAATAAATGGTAAACGTCGTGGCGCTGACCAAGAGGGTAACGATGGTGGCAAGCTTGGGATATCTGCGGGTCAGGTTTGTTTCTGATGTTGCTTTGCTGTCCACCTTCATCAACAGCAGATATTGGCTGAACCGGCGCACACCTTTGACGGTGAAATGCGCGGCTACCGTTAAAACGATAATGAGAAAAATCCTTAAAATCGGATTAATGTTGATTAAGATATTTGCAAGTTTCATTTTTTATTACCCATATCATCGGTTCAATATATACTCGAGTGTTAATTCGTTTTGGGCTTTTGTATACGCAACCACGCCGCCTGAAAAAAAATCCCGGCGGCTATCAAGAACAAATAGAGAACCGCCTCTATTGTGGGATTCCAGGTCAAAGCTTGGACGACGAGGGTGGAACCGACAACCGATGACAGCACAATGAGCGCCCAGTCGAATAATACATATAGTAAAATCGCCCCTAGGATTCCCCCCAAAATTGGGATCACAGGAATGGATGTAACTCCCATCATGAACGCGAGATGTGCGCCGATGGCACTTCCGGATGCAAAACCACCCAGGATGATGGCCAGTTTCTGAAAAAACAGGGCCAGCAAAGTACCCGCCAGACCGAACATCAATGCGGCTGCCCAAGCCACCCAGAAAGGCTGCAACCCGAACGACTGCTGGGCCATCTGCAATCCGGCCACAAAGCCCACGCACCCGACAAACAGCCAGAACAGCCTTCGGCCCAATGTCAACAGCACGATTCCAATCAAGCCGTGCAGTATGTCAATCAGTTGCATCTATCTATCAATGTGATTGTCATCATACCCTTCACCTACAACGAACATTTCATGTAATTTGGCGAGTGTGGGTTAGGTTTTTCTTCGTCGATAGAAATACACAGCCCAAACGAGTAAACCAAGGAGTGCGATCAAGCCAAATACCTGAACTTCATAATGCTTGACCTTTCCGATAACCAACTCCAGGGCATGACCAAACAAGATGGTTTCTCCTTCTAAAAAGGTACCGAACAAAATTGTGGCATATCCATAATTTTCAATGACACCTTGCAGATCCATCAAATCCAACTCCTAACTGCCGTCAAATACACTGAACTAAAAATTAAAACCATCAAAAGCCATGATCGGATATGATCAAGCCTCACGGTCCAGGCGATACACGACAGCAACCAATATGAGACTGCCTGCCAACATCCACATCGGACCGAACAGCCACAGGGCAATGGGAACCGACAGATAGAACCCACGCATACCGATAGTATTCGGTTTTGGTTCCGAGGACATTGAGTCCATGGGAGATCTCGCCAAAGTCAACCGGTCGAAAGGCGGCGCTGAATGAACCGAGACTGATGAGAATCGCTGTGGAAGCCAAAAAGGTGGAAGCCATGACTTGATTGCGCAGTGTCTGAACCACCAAAATGTCGTGTTTATCTCTTATGACCCCTCTGACCCACATCTGTCGGGCGTGATTCGTGATGCCGGTGGCCGTCGACAATGGGTCTTTTCGAATCTTAATATACAAATGCGTGTGATAAGCGATAATAACAACAGCAGTCGACACCACAAGCAGGATTTCCGGCAACGAAATAATGGGCATGCTTTGCTCTCCTGGCTACCAAGTAGAATATCCCTATAAATAACTCTCACGTGTGCATTAAATACGGAAAACAGCGATTTCTAAAACCTCTTCTGCAAACAGTGGGCCTTGAAATTGTCTATTCTGGAATGGCACCGCGGGAGCCTTTGGCCTTTGATATTGAAAAAACTCGTAGTCCCGATAAACCGGAATCTTCGACAAGCAACGGGGAATCGCTCGCTGTTGCGGTTCAGAATGATCAACAGCAGAGCCAGATATAAACGCCGCCCCGCCTGTTGAAACTTGGATAATTCCGTCACACCTGCTTTCCGAAAAACCCTTCAAGACGGCATTTGCGGCCGTAAGGGAGGCGACCTTGATGGCCGGGTAGGCATATTTTCCTCTCTTGCCCGGTCCAATATTTTGCAATAGGTTTCGTAATCAGGTACTGGCATAAAGACCTCCTGGTTTTTTCTTCACGCTTTGATCCTTCTTAACGACCCGTTTATGATTTTCTCATTATCAAATGCTTAACGGCATTGCTTTACCCGAATCATATTCGTCTTACCGGCTACCCAAACAGGATGACCAGCAGTGATGACCGCCAAATCTCCTTCAAGCAAACCTCCTGTTTCAACAGCTTTTTTAGATACTTTCTCAATCATGTCATCCGTATCCCGAGGATTTAAAATCAAATGAGGATAAATTCCACGGAAAAGTGAGAGCCTTCTCACGATTGTCCGTTTGGGCGTAAATGCAATAATGGGCTGTTTGGGCCTGAACCTGGAGATCTGTATGGCTGTCCGACCGACCTGTGTCGGCGCTATTATTGCCGCAGCATCCAGATGATCTGCCAATACGCAGGCAGCATATGTTACAGAATCCGAGATTTCCTTTTCGGGCACCATTTTAAAATATCGATCATGAGGGAACGTTTTTTCCGCTTCGGCAGCAATCCGCACCATGTAGCGAACGGCTTATACGGGATAGTTGCCGGTGGCTGTCTCTTCCGAAAGCATAACAGCATCCGTTCCATCCAGAACAGCATTGGCTACATCCGAGGCTTCGGCCCTGGTTGGGCGAGGCGAATCCACCATGGACCGCAGCATCTGGGTGGCGATAATAACCGGCTTTCCTGACGCATTTGCTCTTTGAATCAATCGTTTTTGGATGCCGGGGACTTCTTCTAAGGGTATCTCCACACCCAAGTCGCCTCGGGCCACCATGATTGCGTCGGCAGCATCCAGGATATCTTCGTAATGTTCGATGGCCTCATGCTTTTCAATTTTGGCGATAACCGGCGTATTCTTGTTTTCCTGGTGAATAATTTCTTTTATGTTTTGAATGTCTGCCGCAGTTCTGACAAATGACAGCGCTATATAATCCACATCATGGCCCAGACAAAATGCAAATCCTCATGATCTTTTTCTGTCATTGAGGGCATGCGAATGGTTCCGGTTGGCAGATTAATCCCTTTGTGAGAGGTCAGCACGCCGCCCGTAATGACCTCACAATAGATTTCAGATCCGATTGCCGAGCGCACCCGAAGTTCCAAAAAGCCATCTGCGAGTAATATCCGATCTCCGGCTTTGACTTCTTCGTTTAACAGCGGGTAGGAAACAGATATGCGCTGCTTCGACCCTTCAACGGTTTGAGTGGTAAGGATAATATCCTGCCCCGGTTATATTCGGACGCCCGGATCAGGGATATGCCCCACCCGGATTTTTGGCCCTCCAAGATCCTGTAAGATAGCAACCGGTTCGCCCAGATCTTGGGCAATTTTCCTGATGGTATGAATTTTTTCTCCATGGTCACTGTGTGTCCCATGAGAAAAATTCAAGCGAGCAACACGCATGCCATTTGTAATCAATTCCTGAATGGTCTCAGGCGTCTCACTGGCTGGACCGATGGTACAAACAATTTTTGTTTTTGGTATGCTGATACCCAAAATATATCTCCTGTTGTTTCAACTTTTCGTAAGAACTGACAACCCATAATTGCTTAAGCATAACGTCAGCGTTTATAAATTGGATATTTGAACCTCGGACAGAATATCTTCAACATCCATGCGATGACAAAACTCCGTGCCAGGTGTTTGGGCGGTTGCCGTTCCCGCGGCACACGCGAGTCGGATGCAGTCCGCAAGGTCCTTGCCCTGGGAATGTGCCAGTACAAATCCCCCTACCACCGAATCCCCGGCGCCTACGGTGCTGTCTACATCCACAGGCGGTGCAATGGCCTTGATTTTTTGTTCAACCGAAGATAGCAGCAGCCCCTTTCTTCCCATTGAAACAAGGATATATGGAACTCCTTTCTGGTGGATTGTCTCACAAAAGCCTATAATTTCCGACTCGGTTTGCAACTCCCTTTCCGCCAGTCGGGAAAGCTCGTATGTGTTTGGTTTAATACATGTCGGCTGATATTCAATGGATTCGCGTAGTGATTTTCCATCTGCGTCTATAACGATGAAAGCATTCTTTTTTTTCCGGCAAGAACAAGTTGACCATAAAGATTCGGTGTAACGCCACGAGGGAGGCTCCCGCTCAGGATCAAGTACTCCATATTCTGAATTTGGTTAAAATTCTGATAAAAAAGGCCGATTTCTGTTGCATTAACTCCCGGGCCGGCGGCACCGATAACATACTGACGGCCTTTCGTCTGTTCACGAAGGATAATATTGGTCCGCGTTTCACCTGAAATCCTTGTAAAATCGCTCATGACACCCGCATTGATAAGCAATCCTTCCAGTTGTAAGCCTTCATATCCGCCGACGAGTCCAAGGGCCACACTCTGTCCGCCCAATTCCCGAATCACCCTGGACACATTAATGCCTTTGCCGGCAGCATAGGCCGTTTCGGATAATATGCGGGTAGTGTCTTCCGCGAGTAACTCTTCAACGACAATGAAACGGTCCAGCGCAGGATTTAATGTGACAGTATAAATCATCTGTGATTCCTTCCATAATTTCCGGCCATAAGTTCATTTGGTTCTTCGCCATTGCCTATAAGGAGCAAAAATATCATCCTTTTCCCTGCCGGGCTACTGTTTCGGTAGCCCGTTTGATCTCATCCGGATCGCCCAGATAAGAATTCTGAATAGGTTTCAAACTCTCATCCAGTTCGTAGATCAGAAGAATCTACTTGAGGATATTGTAATTTTGTTCCAATCGCGCAACTTCTTTTTCCAGGCTTTCAACGCGTTCCAAAAGGGTGAGTATGACGCCGATACCGGACCAGTTTACCTCCAAATCTTTTCGTATACGCATAATTTTCCAGATTATAGGAACCGTAGCTTCAAAGAAAAGAGGCTGTGGATCCGTTATAGAAGGTTCGATTAGCCCCCAATCGACCATTAATTTGATCATATCGACGTGCTGTTTGGATAACCTTGCCAGTTCATCTATCGAAACAAGCTCGGAAGATGTTGGGTAATGTTCATGTCGGTAATGAATAATATGATAAAAATTTCTCGTCATCTGTAATCTCCATTAGGAATCACGCGGATTGAAATCAGATATTTTGGAGAGTTCGGCAAACAACTCCATTTGTTTTTGGGTCAATGTCTGCGGCATCACAATGGTAATGCATGCATAAAGATCACCATGGCCATTCATTTTTTTCGGCATGCCCTTCCCCTTGATACGCATTTTTTTGCCTGATTGGATACCAGCCGGGATTTTTAGATGTATCTCCCCGCCCAGCAGCCGGACGATTACTGTGGACCCAAGTGCCGCCTCCCAAGGCGTAATCGGTACATCCATGTTCAGATTATGCCCGACGGTTTTAAATCGGGGATGAGGTATAAAATTGACCTTTAGGTACAAATCACCGGGAGGTCCGCTGTTTACACCGGGGCCTCCCTTTCCGGTCATACGGATTCTAGTCCCATCGGTAATTCCTTTTGGAATTTTTACCTGGTAGTTCCGATTCACTGGTGTCGCCTGTCCTTCAGCATCGATTTCGAAACCCTGCAGACTAATACCTTTATTCGCACCCGAATAGGCTTCTTCTAAACTAATTTCTATTTTTGCTTCATGATCTTGCCCTCGCAAATTCCAACTTCCATATGCAAAATCATTTGACTGTCTTTGTTGCCCGGTGTTAGCTCTAAATAAAGCTTCAAAAAAATCACTGAACCCTTTGCTATTATTAAATTCTCCCTGATCAGATTCTCTATCAAAATGTTGATGTTTCCATTCAGGCGGCGGCTTGAAATCCTGTCCATTTTTCCATTCATCTCCCAATTGATCATAAAGCTTGCGCTTTTCAGGATCCTTCAGCACCTCATAGGCTTCGGTAACCTTTTTGAAATTTTCTTCAGCTGTTTTTTCTTTGTTAATATCCGGATGATATTTTCGAGCCAATTTCCGGTAGGCTTTTTTGATATCCTTTGCTGTTGCATTTCGAGCAATTTCGAATATTTCATAGTAATCCTGATATGTTGTAGTCATAACAAACGCGTCCTATAGTAATTGCTTTGAAGGGATTGTTTCATCGACTCTTTTGCCGTTCCCTTTCGGCCGACCGGTAAAGCGCCTAACTATGCGGGGATGAATCCATGAATCCCTGACATGTGGCACACAGCAAATTCCTCGAAATGATGCCCGCATGAGCTCCTCTTTGTCACTGCTTATTTATTCTGCATTTTCCATATCTCTTTTTGTCAATCATTGGTTTTCATGCGAATGCTCAACAACGGAATGGGGCACCTCCGAAACATTTTCTGGGCGGTGGTGCCGAAAACAACATCGACCAAATCGGTCCGGCCTTTGGTTCCCATAACGAGAAGGTCTGCTTTTTCTTCCTCGATTGCGGCCAGAATTTCACGGAACGGTACGCCAGTTCTGAAAACAGTCCTGTATGAAGCAGGATCGCGTTTCGACGCCACAAGGACTTTTGCGATCTCTTCGGATCGATTTTCCCTGGTTTCACTGACATATTTGTTTACGGTGATTTTGTCGGTGTGTCGTGAAACTTTTTCGATCATGTCCAAATCCCGTTGGTTGATAACGTTGACGATAACCAGTTCGGCGTCCACACTTTTCGCCATGTCGGCAGCATACTCGACCGCCTGGATCGAGTAATTTGACAAATCGCAGGCCACGAGAATTTTATTGACTTTTTTCATGATGTTTCTCCTCTTATGTCAGAATTGTTACCAATCGTTATTCTTGTCTACCATTAACATCATGACCTGATTCCCTCGAAATGAATGAACAGTTCATGATCTCCGGAATCGGGCTCTTTTTTAATGTGAAACCCCAGCTTTTTTCCCAGCGCAAGCATGTTCCTGTTCTCCTTTAAGACAATGCCATGAACGGTTTTAAAGCCTTGCCCTTTAGCGATTAAGAGGCATTTATCCAGCAGGTTCGAACCAATGCCCTGGCCCTGCCAGGCATCACCCACTAGAACGGCGAATTCACCCGTCTTTCCATCCGGATCGCCGATGATTCTTGCAACCCCCAGCATTCTTTCGATTTCCGAATCTTCATCAATGGCAACTAGCGCTATCTCTCGATCGTAATCGATCTGGGTGAAGCAGGCCAGCATCTCGGGCTTTAATTCCTTTAACACCCCGAAAAAACGATGATAAATCGTCGTGGGGGAGAGCACCTTGAACAACGCCGTGAAAAGTGGGGCGTCCTCGGGTTTGACGGGTCGGATAAAAATGCGGCGCCCATCGACGCTGACCATATGGGACTCATCCTCCTCCGGGTACGGGCCGATCACCAGATGCAGGGAGGAGGGCACCGCAAGTGGTGAAACGAGGATGCGGGCATCCACCGCGACGGGTTTGCCGTCCTTGATCAGAACGGGATTCATGTCCAGCTCGGCAATTTCCGGGAAATCGATCAACAGTTGCGAGAGCCGGATGATCATCTCTTCCAGTCGTTGCATGTCGGCAGCGGGGCGATTGCGGTATCCTTGCAGCAGGGAGTAAGCTTTGGTTTCCTGCATGAGCCGCCGGGCCAGCAAGCGGTTCATGGGCGGAAGCCCCAGGGACCGATCTTTCAACACTTCCGTGAAAATGCCGCCCATTCCGAAAAGAATCACCGGGCCGAAATTGGGATCCCGCTTGGCGCCCAGCAGAATTTCATAATCCGGGTTTGAAAAATAGGGCTGAATCGTTACCCCCTCAATCTGGGCATCGGGCTTGTATTGGCGGGCCGAGGATATGATTTGACGGTAGGCCTCGCCCACATCCGCATCACCGCGCAAGTCCAGACGAACGCCGCCGGCATCGGTTTTATGGGTGATGTCCGGTGAGTGCAGTTTCATGACCACCGGGTATCCCATTTCCCGGGCAATCCGCGAGGCTTGCGCCTCGTTCTCGGCGATTTCCGTTCTGATCAGGGGCAGGCCATAGGCTGTGAGTATTTCCTTGGAATCCGTTTCCGGCAGAAAACCCTGATCCGGCGCAGCGGCGATCAACTTGCGGGCTTTTTCCTGATCAAACGCCATGTGCCCGGTTATTTTCGGTGGGACTTCCAACAGCATTTCGAGGTTTCTGCTATATTCGACCATATATAAAAACGCCCGGACCGCCCGTTCCGGCGTGTCATAGGTCGGGATTCCCGCGGCATTCAACACGTCAACGGCCGTGGCGATGCGTTTACCGCCCATCCAGCAGGCAAATACCGGATACCGGCGCTCCTGCATCGCAGCAGCCAGGGTTTCGGCTACAGAAAAGGGATCGGTAAGGGCCTGGGGTGCAAGGATGACCAGCACCCCGTCCAGGTTTTTCGATTTGAGGCAGACCTCCAGGGCGTGGCCGAAGCGCTCCGCGGAAGCGTCACCCAGAATGTCGATGGGGTTGCCCCGGCTCCAGAAGGACGGCAGGAATGCATCGAAGGCTTGCAGCGTTTGATGGTCGAGGGGTGCCGGCTCCTGGCCATACCGGGCGAGCGTGTCGGTGGCCATCACGCCCGGCCCGCCCCCATTGGTGAGGATCGCCAGCCGGGGGCCGCGCGGCTGCGGCTGCTTGGCCATCAGTTCCGCGCAGTCGAAGAGTTCTTCGATGGTGTCCACGCGCACGATGCCGGCGCGCTTAAAGGCGGCGTCATACACCGTATCCTCGCCTGCCATGGCGCCTGTGTGAGATGCGGCAGCCTTTGCACCGGCGGGACTTCTGCCGGATTTAAGGACAATGATGGGTTTAACCCGAGACACCGAGCGGGCGGCGCTCATGAATTTGCGGAAATTCGTCAGGCTTTCGATGTACAATAGAATGCTTTTGGCCGAGGGATCATTTCCGAGATAATCGATCAAATCTCCAAAATCAACGTCCAGCATGGAGCCGATGCTGATAAAATGGCTGAAGCCGATGCGCTCCTTGAAAGCCATATCCAGAATCGCCGAACAAATGGCACCGCTTTGGGACACAAAGGCCAGATTTCCGGCCACGGGCATCTCGGTCGCAAAACTGGCGTTGAGGTTCGCGCCGGGTCGGATGATACCCATACAGTTCGGCCCCACGATACGTAACCCGCTGCCATAAGCTATCCGCCGAATCTTTTCCTCTATCTCGCGGCCCTGTTCACCGACTTCTTTGCCCCCCGCCGAAATAATAATGGCGCCGCCGACCTTTTTTTCGACGCATTCACTCACGATGTCGGCAACGGTATGAATCGGCGTGGCGATAACCGCCAGGTCCACGCCCGTCTCCAGAGCAGAAACCGATTCGAAGCACGCCTGCCCGTGCATGGTTTGGTATTTGGGATTCACCGGCAGCATCGTTCCGGAAAACCCGCCGTCAATAAGATTTCTCATCAGCGCGTTGCCGATGGTTCCCGTTTTTTCGCTAGCGCCCACCACCGCAACATGACGCGGTCTAAAAATGCGGTTCAGATTGTGTTGGCCCATGTTAAGATTTCTCCTTTTATATTTTAATCACACCGGATATTCCCTAAGCATCTCATGAATACCTTTGTGTATTTCGTACCAGAACTCGTAGGCGGCGGCATGTTTGTCCCGAGTGAAAAAATCAATCCAGCGGTCTATTTCAGGGTGGCTGACCCCGTCGGTCTCTTTTTTGTTTTTCAGGAATGTGAACACCATGTCCATGTTGCGTTCCGACTCCCAGAAAACCGATGCATTGCGGCTGGTGATGCGGCTGGCGGTCATGTTTAAAGAATTCAGGAACGCATCCTTTTTCCCAAAGATGTTTTCCATAATATCGGGAATCAGCGTTTCCGCCCAGGCCCGGTGAAAGCGGCAGATTCCGAGATTGTCCAGCATCAGCTCCTTGAGCATGCGCCGGGCATTTTCTCTCCCCAACTCCCGGGGCGGCAGGAAATCACGGCCGTAATGCATGTAATATTTACCCGTGATGGCCATGGGCGCATACGCGCCGGGTGTCCAGTACTGGTTGGGAACCATCCAGCCCTGGCGGGCAAAGCCATTGTATACGAACCGGTCAAGCACCTCCCGGCCTTTCTCCCGCGCCATCCGGCGTGCAAATTTCCGGGCTCCGAATTGCAGCGGTATTTTTCCGTCGGGCAGAATCATCTGATTCAACAACGCTATGCCAAGTTCGGCATTGTGCATGGAATCGCCCACCACATCAAATGTCGTCATTTCCCACTTGGGCGTTTGATCCACACCCAACTCTGCGGGCGTGATCAGCCCATCATCCAGACAGTCCATGAGCCAGGCGAGGGTTCCGCCGACGGAGATGGCATCGAAGCCCAGGCGGTCGGCATGGTGGTTGAGCTGTTCGGCGGCCCGCTGGTCAAAAATGCCACACAAGGGCCCCATGGTCTGATAGGGTTCATAATCTTTCTTGAAGATTCCGTTCAATTTCTTACAAACAGCCGCGCAAGGTTCGCCGCAGGTGTGCTGCTGTTTGGTCTCTATGGTCTCATCGTTGAACTGTTTGAGGTAGTGATCCAGGACAAAGCGTTGGTGAAGGTCCCTGCGCGCTTCCCGGCTCCAGTGGATGGTACGGTAATTGAACGCCAGGATATCGCCGTCCATGGCGGCATAATTGACCCCGAAAGTACCTCCCGTGTTGAATTGCGGGTCGTAACGGTACTTGGTGGTGACCGCCATGTCCTTGGCCGCCATCCGCTGGTTGAATTTGTCCTGGAACCATTGGTCCGCCACGGCGCGATCGCGAAAATCCTCATCAATATGGGTACCGCCGTAGATGATCCCCACCAGGCCGTGCTCCTGAAACAGCTTGCTGCCGAAGCCCCCCCTGCCGGCCCAGGTATCCACATGGGTCAGTTTCTCTTTTTTCACTGGGGCGGACCCCACGGCGCCGATATCGGTAAAGCGAGCGGCCGGTCCGACGGCCAGTATCCGGGGATCTTTTTCATACCTGTCGCCGAAAAACCTGATGGCGTACTCCATGACGGCATACACCCCTTGGCGGTCTTGCCCCCAGATGTGTCCGGGTTCCACCGGAACCAATTCCGCTTCGATTTCTTCGCCGTGGTTGCGGTTCAGGTACAAGAGGGAAGGATGCGAAGCTTTGCCGATAAGACTGAGCATGTTAATGCCGAGGTTGTCAAAAACCAGGGCCGCCCCTCCCATGGAAGAGACAAAAAAACCGTGCCAGCAGGGGGAGATACCGGCGAATATCAGCCGGTTGGATCCGGGGAAAATAGATCCGGCCAGCAGCCCGGCGCCGATGGTCAACGCGTTGTGCTTGAATGCCAGATGAATCCCCATATCCACAGGACCGAAAAAATCGCCGACACGGTAGCGTTGCATGCGGTAAAAGCCGGTGGCGGCATCCAGCATCAATATTTTGAGTTCATGTTTGTTGTCCAGCATCTCCAACGTCTCCTTGAAGCGCCATGCGGATGTGAATGCGATTGGCCGACATCCTTTCAGCGGTTGAAATAGGCATTCAGCACATACTCCTGCACCATCCTCTGGGTGTTAAAAAAAGACCCGTTGATGGCAATTGAGTAAGCCATTATGTCCATGAAGCTGCGCCGATCGTGATAGAAAAGGGGAATAATTACATGCTCCAGCTTGTCGTATAACGACGGTGCATCCAGGGAGTGGTCCCGATTCTCTCCTTTTCCCAGAGTTGAGGCACCGATGGACCAGCCGGTCAGCCCCTCGATGTGCCCTTCGATCCACCAGCCGTCCAGCACGCTCAAATTGGGCACACCGTTCAAGGCCGCCTTCATCCCGCTGGTTCCCGAAGCCTCCATAGGCGGTTCGGGCGTGTTGAGCCATATGTCTACCCCGGATGTGATCATGGCTCCCAGGGTCATATTGTAGTTTTCTATATACACCACCCTGATGTCGTGTTGCAGTTCCTGTCTGGCTTTGAAAATGCGTTTGATGAGCTCCTTTCCCTTATTGTCCCGGGGGTGGGCCTTGCCGCTGTATATTATCTGGATTTTGCCGACTTGACTGGATATCCGTTTGATCCTCTCTATGTCCTGGAAAAGGAGGTCTCCCCGCTTGTAGGTTGAAGCACGCCGGGCAAAGCCGATGGTTAGAATATTTTCATCCATGGCTGCATCCGTTTCCCGGTTGACGAAATCCATCAGTCGCTTTTTGCACTGCATGTGGGCGTCCCACAGCTCCTCTCTGGGAATACTCAAGGCATAGCGCAGGCTGAAGTTGTCCTGCCGCCAGAAAGGAATGTAGCGCTCGAAAAGATCTCGGAAAGGCACGGAAACCCATGTCGAAGCATGTACCCCGTTGGTGATGGCATCAATGGCATAGCCGGCGAACATAAGCCTTGAAACCTCACCGTGCTTTTGGGCCACCCCGTTGATATAGCGGCTAAGCCTTAAGGCCAGATAGGTCATGTTCAGGGTGGTCCCTTCGTACAGAACGCCCTCCAGTCCAAAAAAATCATCCCGATCTCCGAGCACCTTCCGCGCAAGCTCCAGGGAAAAGCTGTCATGTCCTGCCGGAACAGGGGTATGGGTGGTAAAAACACATTGTTTCCGCACCGATTCCACGTCTTCCTGAACGACCGATTCCCTTCCAGCCCCCTTGGCGGCCTCATCCAGAAGTTCCAGGATCAGAAGGGCCGCATGCCCTTCGTTGAGATGGAACGGGCTGATGTGTTTATAGCCTAAAGCACGGAGCATTCTGACACCGCCGATCCCCAGAATCACCTCCTGCGAAACCCGGTAATGATTGTCCCCGCCGTAAAGCGTTTGGGTCAGACCTCGGTCCCACTCGGCGTTTTCGGGAAGGTCGGTGTCCAGAAAGTAAATCGGAACCTTATAGCCGCCCACGCCCTCGACATCATACCGCCAGGCCCGAAGATGAACGATTCGTCCTTCCACCAGGACCCGGGTTCGCGGGGTCTCCTCCTGAAGCAACGCCTCAACATCCCAAGAGGCAATCTCCTCCCGCTGCCATCCGTCGGCTTCCAATCGCTGCCGGAAATACCCCTTGCGGTAGAGAAGCGTAACCGCCACCATCGGCACCTTGAGGTCCGCTGCCGAACGGATCGTGTCTCCGGCCAGAACCCCCAAACCACCGCTGTAGGTGTATATTCTCTCGTCAATCCCTATCTCCATTGAAAAATAAGCCACAGAGCGCTGTTCGTTCGAGTTTCGTTTCATATGATCCTTCTGTTGCAGTTAAAGTTTCAAGGCCTTGAGCCCTCCTCGGAACTGCCGCCCGCGCCTCTCCATCGGCGGCCTTAAAACCCTCCCAGGCGGTCTCGCGGAATAAGAGCGATTCTCTTTTCGAAAAGACCGCCTATTTCACGATCAGATCATTCTTTACAGACTTGATCCCTTGGACGCTATTAGCAATCTCGACAGCTTTATCGCTGGCTGCTTGAGAATTAACGAATCCGCTCAGCTGAACGACACCCTTGTAGGTTTCAACGCCGATCTGGAATGACTCGAGAAAATCATCAGCTGCTATCAGTGATTTGACCTTGGTCGTGATGACCGAGTCGTCAACGTATTCTCCGGTGCTTGACTGTTTGGCGGTCGATGCGCAGGCCACCAAGGCGGCGATAAACATGATCAGAACCAGACAGCTAATAACCCCACGTCTTGTTTTCATTGCAGTTACTCCTTTATTTTAAATAGCTCGCCTTGTCCGGCAAATGTCCAACGGGTTACACCCGTCTTCGTCCTTGAAAAACCTGGATCAGGATCACAATGATGGCAATGACCAGCAGGGCATGGATGACACCCCCCATCGTGGTGCCGGTTAGTAACCCCAGCGCCCAAAGAACTAAAAGAATTACAAATATGGTCCAAAGCATGGTGACCTCCTTTTTTGATATGTGTGAGATATTATACGATTCTATGTCAGCAGCGCCCTTATCAACTGGAGTGTGGTAGGCTGCATTCACTTCTCCCATGCTTTACTGTGTTGACTTTTTTACCGCTTCCCCTACTTCTACGGCTTTATCCTTTACGGCTTCGGTTGCCTCTTTGGCTGTATCTGACGTTTTTTCCATGGTCTGATCGATTTCCTCACCGACTTTTTCTGCAGGCCCCTTCGATTCACAGGCGGTAAATGCAAATATAGATAGCGTTAAGATCATAATTGTTAGTAATTTTTTTCGTATAAAAGGGCTTTTGATCCAAGTAGGACACCGAATCGATGAGATCGGAAGTGATGATTCAAATCTTCACGAGTTTCCCACTCCTCCATCAAACTGAAACGGTTCTTGTCTTCGATGTCGCAAGATACCGCATAGCTCAAACAACCTGCTTCCTTTCCTGTTGGCTCAATCATGGAGAGAAGGGTTTGCGAAAGCTCTAACTGCTTTTCCCGAAGGACATTCATGGTAATTCTGACAACGATCATTGCGACCACCTTTCTCGGGTGTGGATTTCTTCGATTATTCCAGGATTTCAAGGAATGTTCTTTTGTTGGCCTTTGCCGAAACAGCGGTCAATATGATTCTCATGGCAACGGCTGTCCGGCCTTGTTTACCGATGACCTTCCCGATATCTGGTTTGGCGACTTTGAGTTCCACTATGGACCTATGCTTCCCATCAAACTCTTTGACGGAAACAAGATCAGGTTCATCCACTAGGGCATGGGCAATGGCTTCGATAATCTCTTTCATGGCGTACCTCCTGCTTGCTCTTTTTATTTATTCGCCAGCTTTGAAAAAAATCAATCTACTCCGAGAGTATAATCAACTTTCGTGCCAGGTTGCACTCTGCAGTCATATCGAATCTATCTCATTGAATATATACGATAAATATAGTGTTTCAACCAGGATGAAGAAAGAATGAAGCGTCAACAAAATTGGTCTTATTTAACCAATGGCCATATATGGCCACATGGTATGGTTTTATCAACGGGGTAAAGGTAGGCATGCGAGAAATGGTAGGTTTTTAGCTAAGTATTGAATTTATGCGACTTTATGGTTTTCGTGCGACGACAAGCTCGGCCGTTCGCTTTTCAACAATTTTCTCAAGATGTCGCTTATAATATTCGCGCTCGGTCACATCCTCGATGGCCAGAAGAATCAGCTGGGTTTGACTCGATTTTCTGTATATCCGCCTGGCGTTCAAGTGCATAATTTTGTGGCCAATGGTCTTAAAGTTGGCTTCCACTTCAAAGTCATTGAATAGGGTGTTCTGAGGGAGGATGTTTTCGAGCAATTCTCTAAGTGCTGGGATATCCCATTGCCGGTTTCCAAGATCATATATTAAGAGGCCTTCCGTGTCCTCTGGTTTGACGTCAAATGTCAGGTAAAAGGACTGGTTGGCTTTTACAACCTTTAGATCGGAATCCAGCACCAGCAAAGGTTCACGAATCGAACCCAGAAGATCATCGAAAACGCTGATGAACGTTTTTAAACTATGGGTACCGTACCTTGGCTTCTTTTGAACGTTTTTTCTTTTTTGGGAGGGATGATCGTTGTTCATTCGGAAAATCCGCACTGTGATTTGATCGTTTTGAAACCCGGATTAAAATAACGATAAACAGTACAATATTATCACATTTTTTGATTGGTTTGTTAGGACTATACAAGGTGTATTCGGAACGATCAATAGGGAATTAGGTTTGAAAAGGGGTCACATGTGACCACTTGGCTATGTCTGACCGTTTTACATGCCTGTTCGAGACGGTCTTAAAAATGTGTTTCAAGTTCATTGCCGATAGAAATCAACGTGATGGGTAGCGTGACGCCAAAGGACAGAAACCTGGCACCAAGATTGCTTTAATATAAGGTAAAGAAATGTCTGCCTACCCAACTTAACAACAAAGGAGAATACCCATGACAAAAAAATCAGCCACTATGCTTGCCATCAGCGCTTGGCGGCGACTGCGAGTAAAACACTGCAGGATCAGGCAGATCAAAAAGCGAAAGATGCGAACTTGATGAAAGACAAAGAGCGTATCTTGGCGGAACAGAAGGAAACCGCACTGAAACTGGAGAATGAAAGGCGTTTCAACCAGAAATTTATTGAAACACAAAACTACTTTCGGATAGATGAAGCCGAGGTGTACAAGCAGGGCAATCAATTGATCATCCGCCTGAAAGGGATGAAATTTCCGGTTGGACAAGCAACGATCACGCCGGAAAACTTTCAGCTGCTGACCAAAGTTCAGCGCGGTATTGGAAATTTCGAAAATCCTTCTCTCGTTATCGGAGGGCACACGGACAGCACCGGGTCCCAGGAAACCAATGCAATGCTGTCACAGCAGAGAGCCGATGCCGTAATGGACTACTTGATAGCCAACAAGACCTTGCAGGATGACAAGATGGTTGCATTGGGCTACGGATCCGAAAAACCCGTGGCTTCCAATGCCACAAAAGAAGGCCGCGCAGCCAATCGGCGTATCGACGTGATTATCACACCGGCGCTGAGAACCGGCCAATAGTGACAGGCGCAGTCACAACCAAAGCAGCGCGCACGAATATGTAGACTCAGAGCGCGGCGTTTCAGTGAAAACTCCCCACTTCAGGCGGTGGGGAGTTTTTTTGGGTACGCGCGGTTGGGATCAAACCAGCGTCTATCAGCTTCGGAGACTGAATACTGAAAACAACAAATTGGCTCGTCCCGCCACAAGTTACTCGTCCCCCCATTCTTGTAACACGACATACTTGTGAAAGAATTTACCCACCCAGGAACGTCGTTTCTCTAATCTGGCTGAGAATGGGGGGCATACCCAACAGCAATCTGGGGTGTAATCCATTTGAGCGGATATTTGTTTTTCTGGGAAGATCCCAAGGTTATTTCCTGTACATCAATTTGGTTTGCTTATTACTCATCACCACGAATACTCAACAGCGGAATCGGGCTGCGCCGAAACATCTTTTGTGCGCATGAGCCTATGATCATATCCATTACATTGGAGCGCCCCTTGACACCCATGACCAGCAGATCCGGTTTTTTACGTGCTATTTCCTCTAATAGTGCTTCATAGGGAACCCCAATTTGAACATCCGACTCAACCTCAAGCGTATCACTTTCAATTCTTTTTGCCAGGTCATCAAGTTTTTGCATGCGTTCCTTGATATGCGCATCCAGATGCTTTTTTGCAGAGAACTCAGGTACCCGGATGGCAACCTCCTGCATCATTTCCACATCGCGTTGGTTGTAGATGTTTACTAACAATGGCATTCTCTCAATGAAGTCAGCGGATCTCTTTGTTATTTAACGATTACCTGTCCGCGAATGGTAGTCTCCACTCTGTTTGATTGTTTTGATTGCACCTGACATACTGAATGCCTGCCAACCTGGAAAAAAGGTTCTAATTTATCCTGATTGGATAATTTAGCTGTCTTCGGTAATTTCTTCCGTGAATTCTTCGATGATGGGCTCGATACCCGTGAGACGATCCAGGTGCGCGATATGAATTATGGCGTCACCCTGGTGAACCAGGGGTAGGTTCAATCGGCCGATTACCATCCCGGATACAGGAGAACGGATATCCATTTCCTCCCTTCCAAAAGGATCGGCAATTACACCAATCTTTGAATTCTTCGTCACCCGCGCCCCCAACGGAACCAGCATTCGCAGAATACCGCTCACCGGGGCTCGAACCCATGAGGTTGCATCCGCAATCAAAGGGTCGATGTCGGAGATCTTTGATCGTTTTGGCTTTAGCATACCGAGCGCTTCCATGACTGACATAACGCCACGCACACCTGCACGGATTGCCATTTCATCGAACCGCAATACTTCACCGGCTTCGTACAGGAGTGGTGTTACACCCATGGCGGCAGCGGCATGCCTCAAGGAGCCCTCACGGGTTCTGGCATTAATTACGACCGGTACCTTGAAAGCCTTGGATAGCCGAAGGGTCTCCGGGTTATCGATGTCTGCCCGTATCTGGGGCAGGTTTGCCCGATGGTTGGAACCAGCATGCATATCGATTCCGTGGGTGCTCCCTTGAACCACTTCCTTCATAAAGGTGTCTGCCAGCTGCGAGGTCAACGAGCCTTTCTCCGCCCCCGGGAAAAACCGGTTGAGGTCACGACGGTCCGGGGAATAACGCGACTGCTGCAAAAACCCATAAATATTGACAACTGGAACCGCCAGAAGCGTGCCGACAATCGAAGTCAGTCTTTTCAGTTTGATCATACGCCGGATGATTTCCGTCCCGATGATTTCATCACCATGAATGGCACCACAAAGGAATAAACGGGGACCCTCACGCCGGCCGTGCACCACATGCACCGGCATGGCCATTTCGTTATGGGTGTATAAACGAGCAATAGGGACCCGTACGGTTGTCTGTTGCCCCGGCTTGATTCTGCTGCCGGCCACGGTAATCGCTGGTTGCATCATCCTTTTCCTTTGGTGCGTGTTTTCCCGGGAGCAGCGTTTTTTTCGATAAACGCTATCACCATACCGGCCACATCTTTTCCGGTTGTCTTCTCAATGCCCTCCAGCCCTGGTGATGAATTGACTTCCATGACAACAGGTCCGTGGTTCGAGCGCAGCATATCGACACCGGCCACACGCAGCCCCATGATCTTCGCCGCCCTCACGGCGGTCGATCGCTCCTCGGGAGTAATACGAATGGTTTCCGCGTTTCCACCCCGGTGCAGATTCGACCGGAATTCACCTGCCGGCCCTCTTCGCAACATGGATGCAACGACTTTATCGCCGATAACCCAGCAACGAATGTCGGTACCGCTCGATTCTTTGATAAACTCCTGCACAAGAATGTTGGCCTTGAGACTGCGTAAAGCCTGAATAACGCTCTCGGCGGCTTTTTTCGTCTCCGCAAGGACTACACCAACACCCTGTGTGCCTTCGATCATCTTGACCACCAGGGGTGATCCTCCCACGAGATTGATCAATTCATCCGTATAATCGGTGGAATGGGCAAACCCGGTAACCGGCAGTCCGATCCCTTTGCGGGCCAACAGCTGAAGACTGCGGAGTTTATCGCGTGAGCGGCTGATGGCCACCGACTCGTTGAGGCAATAAACCCCAATCATTTCGAATTGACGAACAACCGCCGTACCGTAAAAAGTGATGGAGGCCCCGATACGCGGGATAATCGCGTCGAATCCTTCCAGCTTTTCGCCTTTGTAATGAATCTCTGGATGGTGTGATGTAATATTCATGTAACAGCGCAGCGAATTGACAACACGTACTTCATGGCCACGTTCAATACCAGCTTCTTTGAGACGCCTGGTTGAATATAAGCTCTCTTTGCGTGATAAGATTCCGATTTTCATGAGTTATCCTTTCTCTTTTTTGAAAGTCTGGGATAGACTTTTGACAGCCTACGGCCGCATAAATACGATTTGGCGGGATCCACCATCAAGTGGTCGCTTATAGCGGCACGCCCCAGAAGCATGCGAAAACGCATGGACTTGCGATCGGTAAGTGTCAGTTCAACCGGCCAGCTGTATCCCCCCAGGAAAATAGATGTCGTAATGACATAGCGCATTTCGCTTTGACCGTCTGAGCTGGTAACACGTCTTCGATCGATGACATTTGCAATGCATTTGATTTCAACATCCTTTCGTCTCTGCAAAGGATGAACACGAAATCTCACCATAAGGACACCGCCCTTTTCAAACGGTTCCAGTCCAAAGGTATGAAGCGCTGATGTACGCGCACCCGTGTCGATTTTGACCTTTATGGCCTGAATGCCGAGTTCGGGTAATGCCAACCACTCCCGCCATCCGATAATGGATTTATTCTGTTTCACGGTACTT
>CAWKCS010000048.1:0-34001 GCA_963848165.1 uncultured delta proteobacterium
TTAGGGAGTAAAAATATACGTTTATGAATTGATTGCTCTACATAGCACAATTGAATGAAAAGGGCAAAGCATCTGAAATGGCAGCACCCCCCGGGATATCCGAAGACACAATAAGGGGACTCTGCAATCTCCAGCTGCCGGTTTTTTCGCCAGCATCTCGTGACTACGCAACTTGATACCGTAGTGAATGCATATGTTTCCCGTATTGTAATCAATTGAATTTGTGGCATGTTGAAGAACATCCATGAGGTCGGGTGACATCACTCAATGCTTGGGTTTAGGAGATCTGTCATGACCGGATTACTGTTTATCGATGACGAAGAGGGGATCCGTCGATCCATTGTCAGGGCCCTGGAAAAGGAGTCCTACGAGGTGTTCACTGCCGGTGATGGAAACAGCGGCATCGACATGCTGAAAAGACATGTGTCCCGCATCAGCACGGTTATATCGGATTTTCGCATGCCGGGAATCGATGGGCTGCAGACCCTGATGGCTGTATACAAACTGAATCCGGAAATCACCCGCATCATCCTGACGGGGTATGCATCGGTGGAGACAGCCATCGAGGCAACCAATCAGGGCATCGACGGATTCTTGACCAAGCCTTTCGACAACATGGAACTCAGGGCCAAGATCCACGACATATCGGTCCGAAAATATCTCCGGCAGTTTGTTCCCGAGTCGGTATTTCAGGAGATGAACAATTCGGCCGGCATACTGAAGCCGAGATATCACGAAGTCTCGATACTCTTTTCCGATATCCGCGGTTTCACACGGATGTCCCGGGATATTCCGCCGGAGATGCTGGCCCATTACCTGAATGATTACTTTTTTACCCCCATGGGTGAGATTGCCCACAGTTTTCACGGGACGGTGGACAAACACATCGGCGACAGCATGATGGTGGTTTACGGTGTGCCGATTTCCGGCGAGGATGACCCGGTCATGGCGGTCAGGTCTGCCGTGGCGATGCAGGCAAAGGCGCGGGAAATCAATGAGGGCCTGAGCCAAAAGAATGGTTTTCGACTGAGGCTGGGTATCGGCATTTCCACAGGCAAGGTTTTTTCAGGTGTTTTGGGATCTGTACGAAAAAAGGAGTTTACCTCCATTGGCATGGCGGTCAACATCGCTGCCCGGCTGCAGGGCTTGGCCCGGGAAGGCGAGGTCCTGATTACGGAAGACACACTGGTTCGCCTGCCGGACAAGATCCTTGTTCGACCGCTTGATCATGTGCCGGTCAAAGGCGTGGACAAGCCCATCAGAATTTACAGGGTTGAACCCCAATGATTGTATTTGAAAAAGTCAACTTCGTAGCAAGTTGTGCTGCATGTTCTGCCATACGGCAGAACCCACGGGGAATGCACTCACTTTTATTCACCATTTTCATTCGTCTTGGATTCTGATAATGGTTTGAGTCTGGAAAACTGGGAGGAAGGCTGAGAAGCCAGGAAGCTATGATGCTGGGAGGCTGCAAACAGTTTATTATATCAAGCCATAAGCATTAAGCTTTTAGCGGCTTACAGCTTAGAGCTATCAGCTTGAACGCCTATCCCCCTCGAACCCTGGACCCTTGAAATAAAGGAGGTGCCCATGCAGGAACAGATCGTTTTCGGTGCAGAGACCATCCCCGTAACCCTTCCGGACAATGTAATAACCGCCCCTCCGGGTCTTTCGACCACCTTGACAGCGACAGATGATATCCAGGGCTGTATCCAAAAAGCGCTTCAGAACCCCCTGGGCCGACCGCCGTTGCATGAACTCGTGGCACCGGATTCACGGGTAACCATCGCTTTTGATGATCCAACGGTGCCTTGTTTCGCACCGGTATGGGAACCCGCCATAAAACTGGTCATTGGGGAACTGGAAAAAGGGGGTGTCAAGCGTTCCAACATAACGCTTGTGAGTGCCGGCGGGATCCATAGAAAATTTACGCGACTCGAACTGGCGAGAATCATCGGTGAAGACCTGGTGAAAGAATTCGGTTACCGGCTGGTCTGCCACGATGCCGAGGATCAAAGCAATCTGTCATACCTCGGTAGCACTCGAAACGGGTATGAGGTGGAGATCAACAAACTGGTAACCGATTCCGATCTCACCGTGTATATCAACACCGTGGTGTGGCGGGGATTCAACGGGGGCTGGAAGTCAATCTGCGTGGGTCTGGCGTCGTATCGGTGTATTCGGTGGCATCACACACCCGACAGCATGTCCATGTCCATGAATAAGAACAGGATGCACGAAATTCTGGATGAGATGGGAGGTCTGGTGGAAGAAAGCATCGGTAAAGATCGCATATTCAAAATCGAAACAGTCCTGGCAAATCCTCTCCAGGTGCACAAGGTGTGGGCCGGGGGTATTTCTGAGTGTCGGCAGGCCGCACTGGAACTGATGAGATCGGAACTCAAGCCCCGGCGGGAGATTTTGAAGGAAAAAGCCGATATTGTTTTATACGGCATACCGAACTGGAGTCCTTATGCGGCTTTTTCGGTCATGAATCCAATGCTGACGATGATTTCCACCGGTCTTGGCTATTTCGGGGGTGTTATCGAGGCCATGGGGAAACCCGGCTGCACCGTTATCCTGGCCAGTCCGGTTCCGGATGTCTGGCATCATGAGCACCACCCCACGCACAGGGAAATCTGGGAAAAAATTCTACCGTACTACCGGGACTCCTACAAGATTGTGGATCTGTTTGAAGAGGACTTTGCCCACCGACCGGAATATATCTACAAGTACCGGCATTGCTACGGGTTTCATCCCATGCACGGCATCATGGTGACCCATCCCTTGAAGCGGCTGCGGCATGCCGCGCATGTCATCGTGGCAGGGGCCGAGAATCCTTCCCTGGTGAGTCATGTGGGTTTTGAGCCCGCCCAGTCAGTAGAGATAGCGATTGACATGGCCCGGGAACGGCACGGAAAGGATGCGTCTGTGGCGTTTGTGAAGTATCCGCTGCTGGCGTGCAGGGAATAAGTGCAGGGTCCAAGGGTTCGAGGGGGATACAAGGGTTGGAGGGTAGCTGACAGCACGAGCAGACAACAGCCTTCCAGCTTCCGAGCCCCTAGATTCCCAGCATAGAAGGACTGGAGGGGTCAAGGGTTCGAAGAATGATAAATCATTCAGCCCATAGCTGATAGCTCTTAGCTCGTGGCATACTTAAAACTTAAAACCTAACACTTAACACGATTCATATTCAGCCTTTGTAAGCTGCGCAAACCGTGGTGTCGATGCCGCCGCGGGATGTAAAATCCCCGGTCACTTTCATGGACTTGGGTTTCAGCATGGTCACCAGATCGTCCAGAATTCGATTGACGACATGTTCGTAAAAGATTCCTACGTTTCGATACTGCATCAGATAATATTTGAGAGATTTCAGCTCGACGATTTTACTGTCCGGGATATACTGAATGGTGATACAGCCGAAATCGGGCAGACCGGTCATGGGACATACGGATGTGAATTCCGGTTGCCGGATAGTGATATCCACATCCCGTTTGTCTCGATATTGATAATCGATGGGATCGATCATGTCCTTGCTGATGATGTCCGGACGATCGATGGTGTAATGGGTTGTATATTGATCGGATTGGGGGCTCATGATATACCTTTCAAAAAAGTTGTCCATACATGTTTCAAATGAGTTCTGTCCTAATAGACCTGTGTAACTTTGTCAAAATAATTGTTCTGTCTTTTAATTACCAACGTCGATAATAAAGGTGATATTTATGGCCAGCATGGATGAGCAGATTCTAAAAGCGACCAAGGAAATTGTTGTCAAATTTATTGAAGCCGGAAGGGTTTCCCCTGCCGGATTCGATGAGACGTTCAGGAGTGTACACCTGACCATCAAGGAGACGGCGTTGGGGCTGCTCTCTGAAGACGACTAGAAGTGGTCTTAAAACCTCCCCTCGCGCCCAATCTCGGTGTTGGATGGGTGGGTTTAATCCTCGAAATACCAAAGTATTCCTGCGGTTAAACACACCCATCCGCCTTGAACTTGACCACGATTGAAAGTTTTAAGACCACTTCTATACGCACGGCAATACACTTTTCAGAATCTTCTCCCAATTAATTGGGAGAAAGGGTTCAAGGAGTCCAGGATTCAAGGATTCGAGTGTTTGTTTTCCAGGGAGTTGATAATCGCTTTTAGCATTCCCTCTTAATCCCGGGCACCTCTCTTATTTCCTGAAGCCTTTCCTTCTTCATAACTGTATATATATCCAAACAAAGCTTATACGCTTTTTCCCAGACTTTTAACTCTTTATAATTATTAAGCATTTAGCTGATGCCTCACTTCATCTCACTCGAACCCTGGACCCCTGGAATCCTTGAATCCTTAATTTGGATCAACTCTTTGGGAGATGAGCCGTAAATTCAAAATTGACCCGGACATTTTGAAGTGAGGTTGAAGGAGATACTCTTATAAAAGTTGGTTCAAAATCTTCAATCGGATTCAAGCTCAAGGCGGAAAGGGGTGTTTAACCGGAGGAATACATGTGGTATTTTGAGGATTAAACGCTCCTTTCCAACACAGAGATTGGATTCGAGGGGAGGTTTTGAACCAACTTTTAGTGGGCGGCCGCCCAGTTATTGCCCACCTCGATATTCACCTTCAAGGGTACGTTCAGATCCCATACCGATTCCATTTTCTCTTTTATAAGGGCAGATGCGGCATCGATCTCTTCGGGCGGGACCTCGAAGACAATCTCGTCGTGAACCGAAAGGAGCATGGTGGTTTTCATGTTTTTGGACCTCAGTTCGTTATCCACATGAATCATGGCAACTTTGATCAGGTCGGCGGCTGTGCCCTGGATGGGCGTATTAATGGCGGTTCGTTCCGCAAAGTGTCGTTCGTTCATATTCTTGCTGTTGATTTCAGGAAGCAGACGAATTCTGCCTAAGAGCGTGGTGGTTTGCCCGGATTTTCTAGTGTCCTCGATACTCTTATCGATGAATGCCTTGACGCCTTTGTATCTTCCAAAATAATTGTCGATATAGGCTTTGGCCATCTTCTGGCTGATGTTGAGCGCTTTGGCCAGCCCAAAGGGGCTCATGCCGTATATGATACCGAAATTGATTATTTTTGCCTGTCTGCGCAAATCCTCCGTGATAAAGGAGGGAAAAACCTGGAAAACCTCCGAAGCTGTTCGGGTATGAATGTCCTCTTCTTCCTCAAAGGCCTTGCTCAGAATAGTGTCTTCAGAATAGTGTGCCAGAATACGAAGTTCGATCTGAGAATAATCCGCCGAAAGCATTTTCCAGCCGGATTTCGGGATAAAGGCCTTCCTGATTTCTTTGCCTTCTTCGGTTCTGATGGGGATATTTTGAAGGTTTGGATCAGAACTGCTGAGCCGCCCGGTTGCAGTGACTGTCTGGTTGAAGGATGTGTGAATACGCCCTGTCTCCGGGTGGATGAGTTCCACCAATGCGTCGGCATAGGTGGATTTAAGCTTGGACAGGGTGCGGTGACGCAAGACCAGCTTTGGCAGTTCATGGTGGTTGGCAAGGGTTGTGAGAACTTCGACATCCGTCGAATAGCCGGTTTTTTTACGGGTTTTCTTCTGGACCGGAAGACCGAGCTTTTCGAACAGAATTTTTCCCAACTGCTGCGTGGAGTTGATATTGAAGGGTTCCTCGGCGATATCGTAGATAGACTTTTCAGTTGTTTTGAGTTGAAGCTCAAAAGAGTCCGAAAGCTCATGGAGCTTGTCTTTGTCTACGGTGACTCCCTTTATTTCCATGTCTTTCAAAACAGATACCAGGGGCATTTCAACCTCCTGAAAAAGTTTTAAAAGCCCGAGTGTTTCCATTTTCTCATTCAGAACATGGTAGGCCATGAGCGTGACATCGGCATCTTCGCAGGCATAGGGTGCGGCCTTGTCGATGGGCACCGTGTCGAAAACAGCGGCATTTTTCCCTTTTTTGCCGGTAAGATCTTCGTAGGTGATGGTTTTGTGGTCGAGGAAATCAAGTGCAATCTGATCCAGATTATGCGCACGTTTGGAGGGGTTGATGAGATAAGATGCGAGCATGGTGTCAAAGGTAATGCCTTTTAACATGATCCCATGTCTTTGGAATACAATCCAATCATATTTGATGTTCTGGCCAACCTTGTGGATCGCCGGGTCTTCGAGAACAGGCTTCAGCATTTCCAGGGCCCTGGCAAGCGCGATCTGGTTGGGTACACCCAGATATTGATGGGCGCAGGGAATGTAGAAGGCTTCGTCCTTTTGGATTGAAAAAGAAAGGCCGACCATTTTGGCCAACATGGGGTTTGTTGATGTCGTCTCTGTATCCACGGCCACGAGCCGGGCTGTTTTGAGTCGGGAGACCAGTGCTGTCAAGGAGTCGATATCCTGGATGGTATGGTATTGTTTTTTACTGAGATCGCTTTGTTTGGGGAAGTTTCGCTGCAGTTGCGTGAATTCAAGCTCCTTGAAAATATCTGCAAGTGCTGAATTGTCCGGTTCGCCGATCGTGAGATCTGCGACAAGAAATTGGATCGGGGCCTGGGTGTTCAGCTTGACCAGGTCTCTGCTCAACAGCGCCTGGTTCTTGTATTGGATCAGGTTGTCATGCTGTTTCTTCTTGGTGATGGTATGGACCTGCTCGTAGAGGTGCTCCATGTTCCCGAAGGTCTGGATCAGCGACAGTGCTGTCTTGGGTCCAATGCCCGGTACCCCCGGAATATTGTCGGAAGCATCACCCGATAAGCCCATAACATCGATCAACTGAGGCGGCGAGATGCCGGTTGCCTGAATATCTTTCAAGGCCACGATGACATCTTTCATAGGATCCCAGGTAATGGCACGTGGGGAGATTAACTGTTTCAAATCTTTGTCGCCGGTCACAATCACAATGAAATAGCCTTCTTCTTCAGCTTTTTTGGTTGTGGTGCCGATCAGGTCATCTGCTTCGTAGCCAGGTATTCCAAAGGTCGGGATATTGAATGCCTGGGTGATCTGGTGAATGTAGGGGATCTGAACAGACAGTTCGTCCGGCATGGGTGGACGATTGGCTTTGTAGGCCTCATACATGTCATGTCTAAATGTCGGCCCTTTGCTGTCGAAGAACATGACCAATTTGTCCGAGACTCTTTCTTCCAGAAGTTTCATGAGCATCCGGGTAAAGCCGAAAACCGCATTGGTAGGAAGGCCCTTTGAATTCGTGAGACCGCGGATGGCATGGAAAGCACGGTAGATATAGCCACTGCCGTCAATGAGAAAAATGGTCTTGTCTGGTTCAAAAAGAAATTTATTTTGTGACTTAGAGGGCATCTGTTTTCCTAAACAACCTAAAAGCAGTTACACTGCTACAACCCCAGCTCATCCGCAATCCCCTGCATGGCTTTCAGGCTGAGAACGACGAAATCGTTAAGGGGCATACCCATTTTTTCACATTCCATAATTCTCTCACGGCTCACTGCCCGGGCAAAGTGTTTCATTTTCATGCGCTTGGTAATTGACTTGGGTTTGACACTGGCAAGTTTTTTGTCCGGGTAGACCAGGGCAGTGGCGACGATCAAACCGGTGATGGTCTCTGCACAGGCCAGGGCATACTCGAACCGGGTTGTCCGCTCAAGTCCCAGGCCTTCGGCATTGTGCTTTTTGATGGTATCCAGAATTATTGGCAATACATTTTTCTCGGAAAGGATTTTCTCCGTCTCAATACCGTGGGTGGCGGAATCCTCGCCCGTGATCTGGTAGTCCAGATCGTGAAGCAAGCCTGAAAGACCCCAGACGGTTTCATTTTCAGCATATTTTCCGGCCAGGGAACGCATGATGGCTTCGGTTGCGACACAATGAGAAATGAGTCTGGGATTTTGAAGGTATGTTTCAAGAAGCGCCATGGCCTGGTCCCGTGTAATGCCGGCATCGGTGTTAGTTGACATGCCCATTCTCCTATAATACACTATAAAGATTTGAAGAAAAAGCTGTAAGCTATAAGCGGCTTATCACTTACAGCGGTTCTTCTGTCTCACTGTCTCTTGGAATATCGGATCCTGGTTTTTATCTTGAACCCTGGAACCGAAAAAGTGAGCGCATTCCCCGTAGGTTCTGCCGTAAGGCAGAACATTCCTCGTAGCTTGCTGCGAGGTTCTTCAATCCTCGACCCCTTGAACCCTTATTTTGTATAGCATGTATGGGGAAAAAGGCAAGCACACTGGAATGGATAGTGGGCGCTGGTCGGTTTTGTACAAGGAGGAGTAAGGCTGAACATATCAGAATCTGTAAAACGTCGTCCTGTTAAAAGGACCCGTGTTCGTCGCAGAAAGGATATCCCCTGTGCATGCTGCCATGCCATGACGCCATTCAATTGGACCTGTCGGTGTGGATTCTCAATTTGTCAGGCATGCATGAATGAGAATGTCTGGGGCATGTCTTGCAACCACATTACCTGGCAGTGTCCTGACTGTGGGGAGTGGAACGGATTCGGGAATCAGTGATTCAAGCGCTAAGCTATAAGCAGTAAGCTGTAAGCCATAAGCCGGCAACCGCTTACTGCTTACAGCTTACAGCTCAACTTTCGGGGTTCAGTGAACGCGAAATGAATAATCCGCTGGCGCTTTGCGAACTCGCCGCAAGGGCTCCTAACATCAGCGCTTGCTATAAAGTTTAGCAGGTATGACTGTTAAATGACCGGGTTTTCATATTGGATTTTCATTGTCCTGCGCTGATGTAAGGAGCCCTAAGCGCCTCAAACAGCGCAAATCGCCATTGGATCACCCATTTCGCTCTATCTATGACGAAACCCGAAAGTTGAGTTACAGCTTACCGCTCAGAGCACGAGGTTACCATGTTCGGTCAGATCACCATATCTCTCTGGGTATTTCTGCTGCTGGTGTTGATTGCCACCATCGCGATACTTGACCAAATTTGGTATTTGGCCTTTGGAATTTATTAAATCCCTAGTATGCCCTCAATCTCCTTGAGGGAGCGGATGTGATATGCGGCGGACAGGGATCTGTTGTCGTATGCGGCCAGAGGGACCTGGGCGGAATTTGCAGCGGCTTCATCGACCTTGGAGTCGCCCACATAGAGCATCTCATGGGGTGAGACGTTAAAATAATCGAGAAGCCGCAGGAGCTGGTCCGGATGGGGCTTTGGCCGGGCAACATCACTGGCCGATACGATAAGGTCGAAATACGGCGCAATGTCATGCTCCCTGAGAAGTGTCGGCATGGAATCCGAGCGATTGGTGGCAACGGCTGTTTTGTAGGCGGGGCGTAATTTTTTCAGGAGCGGTATCAGCGTCGGCTCCATTTTCATGGCTGCTACAAATGGCGTGTAACTCAGTTGTGCTTTTACAGCCGCAGCTTTTTGGAATGCCCCGGGATCTTTGAACAAGTACGCCAGGGTTTCCTTTACGGTATGCATGTGGGCAAAGTGAAACTCTTCTTCCGTCATGTCCGGCATGCCCAGTTGCTTGCGAATGGCGTTGTAGTAGGCCCTGTTGGATTCTGCCGTGTCAAAAAGAACACCGTCGCAGTCAAAAGCGATCACCTTGTAGGTCGACATGGATGCTCCTGCCATGAAAAAGGGTTCAAGGGTACGGAAATTCTTAACCCTTTCATTTGGATCAACTCTATTTTAGATGGTTCTTCAATTTTGTAGTGTGTTGTCGGAATAACGTTCCGAAACTGCTTCGGCAAATAACGTCAAACAACCGCTCGAACTTGCAAATAAGCGTTCGTAAGGAACACCAGTGCCAAAATATCAAAATACGTTTGTATGGTTAACAGCCCTTGATTACAATAAATCCAATCCAACCCTCTGGTCTTCCCAACGATCGCTAATTTGCTTCAAACAGGCGACCGGCTGTTTGCCGTCACCCGCCGAAGCGTTAGTCGAAAGCGAAACGGAACATACTTATGACAGCGGCTATAAACTGCCGCAAAAAGCATGTTTGAAAATTTCAGTTTCAAGAGCGACAAAGTCGCGTCAAATAAAATCGTGAAACGATTTTATTTGGGTTCCAAAATATTCCCGTATACCCGAATGGTGATCCTCGGCTGGATCTGGCTGTCCGTTGTCAGGGTGAGAAGATCCGAGTAGCGGCCCTTATCCTTCTTCAGATTTTCAATGAGAAGTGTGTAACCACTTTCTTCGCCGGGTTCTCTCTCTGTAAGCGTGTACTTGATAAAGGTGCTATTCCTTGAGGTCACATCGATAATCTTGAAAGGGTATTTGGTTGTGGGTACGATCGTTACCGGTACGGAGATCTGTGCCCCTGAATACCCGGTCAGACGGACATATTTCGGATTCAGATCAACAAATTTTTCCACATGACCGGAGATGGTCAGCGTGAATTTGGGATTTGTTGGATCGTTGGTATGAATGATGGCGGTTTTTTTGATATCGTTCCCGTTGTAACCGCCGGTTCCCAGCTTCAAGGTGACTTTTCCCTCTCCACCGGGAGGGATTTGCCTCGTAAAAGAGGTCGCCGTGCAACCTCAGCCGGTTTTGACGCTGGTAATGATGAGCTCGGCAGTTCCCTTGTTGTACACAATATAGTCGTGGTTGACGTCCTGACCACTCACCACCGGCTCAAACTGAAATGAAGGCTCGGGCACATGCAGAGAAGGAGTCCCGGGGTCGGTGGTGCTTTGACCGAATACAGAAAAAGGGATCAATACGAAAAGAATCGCCCAGCCAAAAATGTGTTTCATGTTACTATCTCCTAAGGCCTGTCACAAAGCATCTTCAAAATCGCTTTTCAAAAGAAGGCATAATCTAATCGGCATCCCGTCAAATGTCAAGACAATCAGCGGCCACCGGTTCTGTCGGTGGTCGCTGATTTACATCATGAAAACAGGGTCCACATCGACGGTTGTTTTGACGTGACGGTTGCTCATCAGAGGTGAGTTCAGGGCCATGAGCTTGCGGACATACCGGTGAAGTAATCCGGTCTGGTTGCCTTTGAACAGGATCTGCCATCGGTATCTGGAGCCTATTTTGGCATAGGGGGCTTCTATGGGTCCCATCATCACGATGGTTTCCCTGAATTTTTTATCCTTTCTGAACAATGTTTTACAGGCCGTCCCAAGGGCCTGCGCATGTTGATGGACTTCGGTCTTGTCACGGCCGGAAAGGATGATCTGAATCATTCGAGAAAAAGGTGGGTAATTCAGGTCTTTTCGAAAGGCGATTTCCTGGTCGTAGAACTGGTGCACATTCTGTTGTTTGGCACATAGAATACTGAAATGCTCCGGGTTGTAAGTCTGGAGTATTACGCTGCCGGACCTGTCCCCTCTACCGGCACGGCCGCTCACCTGAGCAAGGAGTTGAAAGGTCTGTTCACCAGCCCTGAAATCCGGGAAACTGAGTGAAAGGTCGGCACAGATAACGCCTACAAATGTTATGTTCGGATAATCGTGCCCTTTGGCAACCATTTGTGTGCCGATGAGGATATCGATGGTACCATCGTTCAATCCCTTGAGAATTTTAAGGACAGACCCTTTATGCGCAACGGTGTCCCGGTCCATTCTGGCGATGTTTTTGTCCGGGAAAAGTTTTCTCACGATTGCTTCGATCTTTTCAGTGCCAAAGCCCAAATGGCGGATGTCGGCGCTACCGCAGAAAGGACATTGTGTACTAGCTGCCATGGAGAAACCGCAGTAGTGGCAACGATAGGCATTTGATTGCTGGTGATATGTCAGGGAGATATCACAATTTTTGCATTGCAGGGGCTTCCCGCAGGCGCCACATATCGGTAGACTCGCAAAGCCCCGGCGGTTGAGGAATAAAATGGCTTGTTCATTGCGCTTCAAAGTGTTTTCAAGCCCCAGAAGGAGTTCTTTTGAAAAGTAACGTCGGTATCCACGCTGGTCTCTTATGGCGCCCAAATCAACAATGGTGATGTCGGGAAGCCGGCGATTCATGATACGCCGGGTGAGGGAGACCTGTGTATATTTACCGGTTATTGCATGGTGATAAGACTGGATGGAAGGGGTTGCCGACCCAAGAAGCGCCACCGCGTTATGTTGCTTTGCCCGGACAATGGCAACATCTCTGGCATTGTAGTGCAAATTTGTCTCCTGTTTGTAGGAGGCATCATGTTCTTCGTCAACGACGATCAGGCCGATATTTTGTACGGGTGCGAATATGGCTGAGCGCGCACCTATGGCGATGGTGATTTCACCTCTGGCAAGTTTCAACCACTGGTCGTAGCGTTCTCCAGGAGACAGTCCGCTATGCAGAATCGCTATCTGGTTGCCGAATCGCGATCGAAAACGTCTTTCCATTTGAGAGATGAGAGCAATTTCGGGAACCAGGATGATGACGGACCGGCCTTTATTGAGGGTTTCCAGTGCAAGCTGGAGGTAGACCTCTGTTTTACCACTCCCGGTGACTCCCACAAGAAGGAATGGCGTAAATGTTTTTCCCATCGCTCCTTGAATCTTTGAAACGATCTGTTTCTGTTCAAGGGTCAGGGATGGCGGTGTATCCCGCTTTACCGGTTCTCCAAACGGATCACGATAGACCTGCTTCCGGTCGATCCGGACCTGCCCGGAAGATGCCATGGCTTTCACGATTTGAGGCGCCGTCGGCACGATTTTTTTCAATTCTTTCAATGAGACGTCATGCTCATTCTTAAGGCAGTCAATTATTTTTCTTCTTGTTTCAGATAATTTTACCTTGTCAAATTCCTTGTCGGCCAGGGATACAAATTTTTCTGTTTTCGGTTGTGTTTGGCCTCCCCTGAGCTTTTTTTCCCGGCAGACCCACCCCCTGTCCAGCATGGCAAGGGTGATGGCTGCCGGAAGTGGCTGCCGGATTTTTTTTTCAAGTGCCTTCAGACTCAGGGATTCGGTTTTTAATGTGTTGAGAATTGTGGCTTCCAGGGTGGTCATAATGCCCTGTTCGAGAAAGCGGCATCCCTGCCGGGTGATGGTGAGGATGTTCTGCTCAGCAGATGTCAATCCACCCGGCAGCGCATTTTTAATAACCTGTCCGAGCGGATACATGTAGTAGTCCGAAATCCATTTGAAAAAAGCAACCATGGACTCAGGAAAGAGCGGGCCGTCATCCAGTACATCCAGAACTTTTTTCAGACTCAGATCACAGGCCTCGTGGGCGGTGCCCAGAACATATCCGGTAATCCGGCGGCGGCCAAAAGGAACGATGATTCTTTTTCCCACTGCAATCATGACTGCAAGATTATCAGGAACGGAATACGAGTATGTTCCATGGACCGGCAAAGCCACGGCGACTTCGATGATTTTATTTTCTTTACTCATAGGCGTTATTAAAAAAACATCCAATAGCCGGCAAATATCCTGCTGAACGGTGATATCGATACCGATATGCCACAGCAGCAGGCCAAACAAAAATGCCGATCCGATTTGCATTTCAGGAAGCATGAGGCATGAAATGACAACCATGCGGTTCTTTGGTTGAAAAAACCGGCAAAGTCTGATAGTGTATTTATAACCGATTTCAGATGATTAAGGCAAAATCTTTTTACGAATAAATTTAGCCTTGCAGATTTAAGGAATTCAAACAGACCGGAAACAAACTTTTCATTGTCGGAATGAAAGAGTCGGCAAACTCTTTTACAAGGAGGCATACATGCGAACAATTACAAAAAAAACCTTTGTTATGCTACTGGTGGTTGTCTTTGTAACCAGCGTTTTCGCTTCGAGCTCATTTGCGCAGGCGGGGATGCAGAAAGAAGAGATCAGCACGGAGAACATGGTGGCGGACGCAGTTCTCGTTCGACCGCTGGGTCTCTGTGCCGTCGTTTTGGGTGTAGGCCTGTTCATTATATCATTACCGTTTTCAGCACTGGGAAAAAATGTAAAGGAGGCCGGACAAAAACTAGTGGTAGCTCCGGCAAAGTTCACTTTTACGCGACCACTGGGGGAATTCTAGCCTGACCTGTTGGATGACGGTTTTTATGTGAACCGGCGTTGTTAGATGACCCCGTTTCACATGGCTGTCTATCGGCCGGGAAACCATACGACTATCTGTTTCCAAAAAGGAGTGAATGTGACGATACATATTGTTAACCATCCACTGATCAAACACAAGCTGGGATTCATGCGAAAACATGATGTGACGGTAAAAGATTTTCGTGATCTGGCCTCGGAACTGGCAAGTTTGCTGACATATGAAGCGACCAAAGACCTGGAAACGGAAAAAAGGACAATTCAGGGCTGGGCCGGGAATGTCGAAGTTGAACGAATAAAGGGTAAAAAAATTACAGTTGTTCCCATTTTAAGGGCGGGTCTCGGTATGATGGAGGGGGTGTTGGACCTGATTCCATCGGCAAAGGTGAGTGTGGTGGGTCTATATCGGAACGAAGAAACGTTGGAACCGGTAAAATACTATATAAAAACCACAAGCCACATGGAGGAGCGGATCGCCTTGATATTGGATCCCATGCTTGCCACCGGCGGCACCTTGTGTGCTACAATCGATTTTTTGAAGGAGTCCGGCTGCGAGAAAATTAGAGGCATTTTTATCGTGGCCGCCCCTGAAGGTATTGCAAGAGTGGAGAAGGAACACCCGGAGGCCGATGTTTACGTGGCGGCGGTCGACGAGAAATTAAATGATATTGGTTATATTCTTCCCGGATTAGGGGATGCGGGCGATAAAATATTTGGTACCAAATAAAAAAAAAGCCCTGAATTAATTCGTGAAACGAATTAATTCAGGGCTTTTTTTTTATCGCTGTTCAAAGGGGACATAATCGGTTTTTTCAGGACCCATATAGATTTGCCGGGGACGGCATAGCTTCCAGTAGGGATCGTTCATGCTCTCCAGCCATTGTGCAACCCAGCCCGGTAATCTTCCGATGGCAAACATCACCGGGAACATATTTGTCGGGATACCGATGGCACGCAGGACAATCCCGCTGTAAAAATCCACATTGGGATAGAGATTGTGTTCGATAAAATAGTCATCTTTTAAAGCGACCTCTTCCAATTTTTTAGCGATGTCAAGGAGAGGATCCTGGAGGGTCAGCTTCGAGAGAAGGGTATCACAGATTTTTTTCATGATCTTTGCCCGGGGGTCGTAGGTTTTGTAGACCCTGTGACCGAATCCCATGAGGCGGTAGGGATCATTCTTATCCTTGGCACGCTCGATGGCCCGCTGTATGCTGATCCCGTCCGTTTGGATATCTGCCAGCATTTCGACTACTGCCTGATTTGCCCCCCCATGCAGCGGACCCCAGAGGGCGGCGATTCCCGCAGAGATGGCAGCATACAGGTTGACGCGTCCGCTGCCGACAATCCTGACGGCGGAAGTGGAACAATTCTGCTCGTGATCGGCATGCAGAATCCAGAAAACCCGCAATGCTTTGACCACATCCGGATGGATTTTGTACGGCCGGACAGGACTGTCGAACATCATGTTTAAAAAATTTTCACAGTAAGCAAGGTCCGGGCGAGGGTAAACAACACGATGGCCACGGGATATCTTGTAGGACATGGCCGCCATCGTGCGGACCTTTGCCAGGAGACGGGTCACGGTGATGTCAATTTCCTCCTCCAGGATTTCCAGCTCCGGGTAGAAACTTTTTAAGGCGTTGAGCATGGCGGAGAGAATTCCCATGGGATGCGAGCCTCTTGGATAATGCTGGTAAAAAGAACGCATGTCTTCATGGACAAGAGAATGATCGTTCAACAGGACTGAAAATTGTCGGTGTTCTTTCCAGGTAGGGAGGCGGCCGTGTATCAACAAGTATGCGGTTTCCTTGAAGGTGGCATGCTCGGCCAGCTGTTCTACAGGGATACCCCGATATCTGAGAATGCCTTTTTCACCATCCATGAAGGTAATGGAACTTCTGCAACTTCCCGTATTGCCGTATCCGACATCAAGCGTTATGAAACCGGTTTCTTGACGCAGTTTGGAGATGTCGATGGCTTTTTCTCCCTCTGTTCCTGTAACGACCGGAAGTTTGTACTTTTTTCCCTTGTAAGTTAATTCGGCATATTCAGACATGGATTTTGGTGTCCTTTCTAAAAATTTGAAACTTTTTACATACGTCAATTTGTATATCCGGTCAAGAAGGTGATTGAAAAAGATGTACCGTTCATCTATGATAACAGTATTTGACGAACAGATCGGAATCATACACAGTTATTTGGGGTCGCCATGTCTTTTAGAGAAAACCTTCTTAAAAAAATCAGGATCAAGTCTCTTGGGCGAAATATTCTTGCATCCATGGGATCTGTTGATAGTGGCAAAAGAACAGATATCCATGCTGTGCGCGAGCTTCTTGGCATGAGTCCTTATATCCATCATAAAGAACGTGACCTGGATTTATATATCCAAAAGACCGATGCAGAAAAATATAGCATCATCGTTCTGGGAAATGATCTGCCCATGTATTTGACGACGGTAGCGGATGTCATTATGAGGAGAAGCCCAACCGTCAAGGAGATGATCAGCATTCGCAATGCCGTCAAGATACTCAACGATAAGGACGTTATGGTGAAAAAGGGGCCTGAAACGCTGGAGACAATCCAGAAAGAATGTATCGATCTTCTGGATCTCAGCTATAAAAAGACCGATCTGACTGCCATTGCCGAAGACGGGGCTGCCGCACTGGAAAACGCTTATCAGGATGGTGTCATTGAAAGCCTTTCCCTGTTTGGAGAGCTTCTGGGTTTTGAGCACCCGCCAGAAGCGTTGGGTATCGGACATTTTTATGTCAGTGGATTGTCTACCGAAAAATCGAAAGAAGGGATATTTTTCGGTCCTATGGTTCTTTATGGAAAGATGCATAACGAGCTGAAATTCATCGATGGGAGTCTGTCGGTTTCAGATAAAGGAAAAATTGAATGGATACACCAGGTCGCCAAGGGCATGGCGCCTGCCTCGGTAGAGGGACCCGACGTGTTTCAAGCCCTCATTCAAGCCGTACTATAACATTTCCGTAGGACGAACCGATCGCGTTCTATAGAATCGTAGTTACGTTTTAATTTACCAGGGTTCTCACATGCTGGTAAACCGCAGGATGGGTGCAGACTTCAAAATAGCTTCTATTGGTGGACTTTAAGGATGCAAAGGTATCTGGGTGCACCTGGCGAATTTTGGATTCCCTGATGACGAGGCGCTGGAATCTGCCGGATGTCAAGGGGAACTTGCCGGTGTGCAGGTTGATATTTTTCATTTTGAGTTCGGGAATGTCCGTTTTGAGCGTGGTCAGATTGATTTCTTTGGAGAGTTTTTTAAATCCGTCGGGATTCAGATCGATGCCATTGACATTGTATCTCAAAGAGATATCGTCTGATGTTTTCAGCATGTCTTCTTCTGATGCTGTTTGGAAGACATAGAGATTGAAGGCAGGGTTCATTTTTGAAACAATCTTGCGCAAAGGTTTCGAACAGCTCGACTGGCGATCAGCGATGTTAATAGCGGAAGAGATCATGATGCGTTGGTTCCCATCGAAGAGAAATGTGGGTGACGATTCAAGAAAATTGATGCCGATACCGAGTTCGAGGATCGGCAGTTGATTTTTTTTGCTGTTATCGTTGTAGCGCTTGATAATAAACAGCATGTTCATGGCAATACCACACGCCCTGGCCACACTGTACCATCCTTCGGGTGTCTTCTCCCTTTCAAAAATTGCCAGGATTATGGCATCTCCCTCGATAAAAACCTTGACAGCTCCATAATCCTTGAGAATATCTGATATGGGGTTGAAAAAATTGAGACTGAAGTAGGAGGCGGGATTCAAACCCCTTTCTATCATCTGGTGTGTGATGTCGGTCGACCCCCTCACATCTGCCTTTATCACAACGTGATTGATGATGGGCTTTTCATCTTCCCATTTCTCGCTGGAAAGCAGGAATTCATACAGGGTATTGTTTGCCCGCGACAGATTGAGAATTTTTTCATCCGCAGTCAAATTGATCCGATCCATGGCCTCACTGATTACCTTGTAGTTTTCAATATCCCGATGATAGTGGACAATCCCCTTGAGGAATCGAATCAGGTATGTCTTTTTATCCTTCACTCGCAGATATTCGAGTTTTTTGATCTGTTTTTTCAGGGGTCCCAGGGAAAAGGGTTTGCGGTAAATTTTTTTCAGCTGCTTCAGTCGCTTGATGACAATCTTTCTTGATTTTGGATCGATCATGAAAAGGAGAATCTGCTGTGGCACCAAGGGGGGACAGTAGTTCCGGTAAATCGCTCTCATTTCATAGGACGCGGAAATACGCTGAACCAGACGGGCTTTCTTAAATGCCTTGAAAAAGTCGTGGAGGATAATTTTTTGATTGGCGGCCAGGGCTTTCAGCTTATCCATATCAACGTTGTCTGATTTCTGCTTCTTGTGTTTCTTGATCTTCTCAAGGGTCTCAAAATGGTTCAATAAACAGTCGATATTTTCGATTTGCTTGAGATACTTGTAGATGTCGGTTGTGTTGATTGGTTTGTCCGGCCCGGTTGATGTGCCGTCATTTTCTTTTTGTTCCTGCGGTGAAATTTTACCAATAATTTCAAGATAGAGCTGTTCCAGAAGATTGATCAGGTTGTCATAATTGTCCGGGTCCTCGAGCCGTCTGCCAAAAATGATATCATATTCATCGATGAGGAAGGCATCGTGATAGTGATTCAGTGAATGAAAAATTGGATTTTCGAGGATATCGTCCGGTAGCAGTTTATCCGTTCCGAAGTTTGCCTCACGTATGGTTTTGAGATTTTCTTTGTTGACGTCGGATAGCAGGGTGAAGAGTTGTCGTCCCACTTTTCTCAAAAAAATATCCTTGTTCTGCAGGACATTCGAAAGGGCTTCTTTTCTATTGGCTGTATCCTCTTTCTGATGCCTGTCCGTAAGTTTATCTTTGCGGATTAGGTTTTTGATTTTGGTGGTGGTCTTCTCGAACTGATCCCGCATGTCCGTTATGAGCATTTTCATTACGGCCACCTGGGCCAAAAAATCTATTTGGGGATTGTTTTCCTGTTTTGACTTATAGATGGCATTTTCGATGAGCCGGTGGTAGTGCTGCTTGAAGTCAGCCACTTTTTTGGCCCATACAGCAGGTTTGTCGATTTTGAAAAATTCATCCAATTGAACATTTTTGGCAATGATCTGGGGGACAATTTTATCGACGGCTTCGCAGAAAGAGGGACTCAGGTAGACGTCGTGTCGGACATTGTCTACCCCGGGAACGATCTGGTCCAAAGAGAAATTCAATGCATAGGTAGAAAGTGGAAGACGACTGAAATCGGCATGCCTGGAAGAAGTTTTAATAAAAGGAAAACATAACAACTGCTTATAGCATTAACGAAAAAAGAAGTCCATCAAATTTAAAAAGTGATTGACAGGGTCGGCTATTTCTCTATCATTGTTATGAAATCTTTGGATAATTTTCGAATAATAATAATAAACTGAAAGGTATGGGATTGCTCAATCAGATACTGCAGTGGGTCGGGGATGAAACATACCTGCTCCATTTGCTTCAGGGGTTTCCGACCATCGCGTTGCTCGGAATCGTCGCCGTCAGCATCTTGTCACTTGCCAAGGGGGCGGACTGGATGATCGATGGCGTGGTCGACCTGGCATGCCGAACAGGATTGCCGCGGATTGTCATCGGGGCTACCATCGTATCTCTGGGAACCACCATGCCGGAGGCTTTTGTGTCGGTAATGGCGGCCTGGATGGGAAATCCCGGACTGGCACTGGGAAATGGCGTGGGGTCCATCATTGCCGATACCGGCTTGATATTCGGATTGACCTGCATGATGACGGTTATTCCCATGAACCGGTTTATCCTTAATCGCACCGGCTGGGTACAGGTGGGGGCGGCAACGCTCCTGGTGGGGATATCGCTCGCTGCATTGATATGGATGGAGGGTGAACCGATTCTTTCCAGATGGGTGGGCGTACTTTTTCTGCTCCTGCTGGGGGGCTATTTGTACATGACCTATACCTGGGCAAAGCAGGGTGCAGAAAAAGGCATCGATAGCGGAAAAAATGATATCCCCGGATCAATGGGTCTGGGTATGTGCTGGCTGATGATTATCGGCGGTCTCTTGATCATTGTCGTTTCGGCCAGGATTCTGGTGCCTGCCGCATCCGAAATCGCTCAGAGAATTGGTGTGCCGGATGATGTTGTTGCCGCCACCATGGTGGCCTTCGGTACATCTTTACCTGAACTCATGACCGCCATCGCGGCCGTTCGCAAGGGTCATCCTGAAATCATGGTAGGAAATATTGTCGGAGCGGATGTCCTGAACTGTCTCTTTGTCATCGGTGCTGCCGCGGCAGCCAAACCGCTCGCCGTGCCGCCCAATTTCTATCTTTTTCATTTTCCGGCCATGCTTCTTATCCTGTATCTGTTTCGATTCTTTATCTTTACCAACAAGGACGGCCGCTTCAGAAGATGGCAGGGCGGGTGCCTGTTCGGTGTGTATGTGTTATACGTGGTCCTCCAGTATACATTCAATATGGGCGGTAAGCTGTAAGCCATAAGCTGTGAGCATTAAGCCGTAAGCTTGCTTAGTGCTTACAGCTTATCGCTAATAGCTGTTTTAAATACCCGGGCAAGCTCATCGACCTTGAATTTCGGCCACGCTACCTGTTTCAGACCCTCCATGGCCACAACACCCTCTCCGTTTTCCAGGACTTCACCGATGCAGGCCGCATCGATACCAGCCTTCCTGATACCTGTCAGAATATCATTTTTGGTGTCGGGATTGCAGCAGATCAAAAGGCTGCCGGAACCGATGAGGCCCAGGGGTGAGATGTTGAAGGCGTCGCAGATTCTCTGGGTCTGGGGAAAGATGGGGATACGATTCATGTCGATTCGGATGCGATGCTTGCCGGCAATGCTCAATTCGCTAACCGCTGTGGCCAGTCCCCCTTCCGTGACATCGTGCATGGCTGTAACACCACCGATATCTCTTGCGATTCGGGCTTCTTCCATGATGCTGATATGATCTAAAAACTGCTTGCAGGAACAGACGTCTGCATCACTGAACCCCATTGAAAGCAGCTTGTGCTCCATTTCACGTGCGATGATGGCCGTACCTTCTACGGCAACCGATTTGGTTATCAACAGAAGGTCACCTGTTTGCATGAATTTCTTGTCTATCAGACGGTTCTTCTCGACGGTTCCGGCCAGAGAACCCACCACAACGGGTCTGGTGACGGCGTCGGTAATCTCGGTATGCCCTCCGCAAAGGGTGATCCCGTATTTTGATGCAATATGGTTCAGTCCGTGCATGATGTGTTGAATCTCGGAACCGGTGCTACCGCAGGGAAACAACAGTGTTGTCAAAAGCCAGCGGGGATCGGCGCCACAGGTTGTGATGTCATTGGCATTGACAATCACGGCATAATGCCCGATGGCATCTGTGGCAAAGGTGATGGGGTCGGACTTTAAAACCAGGACTTCTTCCCGGCTGATATCGGCCGCTGCAATGTCTTCTCCAACACCGGCGGTGATCAGCAGGGCCGGATCTTCAAATGAAAAGCCATCCAGAATTTGTTCGAGCATCTCATTGGGTAATTTTCCCTGGGGCAGGGGTGACCCCATCTGTAGGACCGGTTCGAGGTCTGCCAAACAGGAAATGATCATATCGCATTTAAGACGACTTTTTTCGACACGTGGATTCACATCCAGGAGTGCCGTCAGCGTGCCTGCACTTCTGCCGGCATCGATGTCAAATACGAAGTCTCCCACCATCAGGATATGCCGGGGTTCGACATTGAGTTTACGAGCGGCCAGTAAAATACCTTCGGGGCTCGGTTTCGGCTTCACCGGATCGTCCCTGGTGATGATGACATCAAAATCATCCAGACCGATACCATTAAAATTCTTCAGGGCTTCCCTCACGGAATCCATGCTGTTGCGGGTGATGAGGCCCATGGGAAGGCCCATTGAATGAATCGTTCGTATCAGGTTCTCCGCACCGGGATTGGGTTCTGAATTGGCTGCAGCCCGGCTTTCAAAACGATTTAGCTCATTGAAGGCTTCCGCTCTCTTTTGTGAGTCCGGGATACTTTCAATAAATTCCAGGGCCGGTATTTCGTGGGGACATCCAAGAATATTTTTGATGACAGAGAAATCCAGGGCATCCGGTTTGGTCAGTGTGCCGTCAAAATCAAACAGAACGGCTGATATGCGGTAGGGCTTGTTCAGTATGACACCTTCTTTCATATTTTTGTGATCCTTAACTTTTTTGGTACTTTTTCAATGTATTAATTATAGGGTTTGAGGGTCGGAGGGTGATACAAGGGTTCGAGGGGGCTAAAAGCCGTCTACAGGCCCCCAGTCGATATCGGCTGATGGCAACCCCTCCTACCCCTTGTATTCCTCTCCGACCCTTCAGTTCATCCCCTTCACCCCTCAAACCTCCAACCCGCTCCGACCCTTCAGTTCAACCCCTCCAACCCTATCTTTTCGCCCTCTCCAATATCAATTCCGCCACAATACTCACACCGATTTCCTCCGGGGTCTCTGCTTGGATACCAAGGCCGATAGGGCTGTGCACCCGGTCGATATCCTTTTGCGCGAATCCGTCATTCAGGAGGTTTCCGTATATGGTATCCCTTTTCTTTCGACTGCCGATCATACCGATATACCCGGCATTGGTTTTAAGGGCCTGGGATAAAACCGTCTGGTCATGGCGATGTCCCCTGGTGAGTATGACAATGTAACTGTTGGCGTCGATGCTGAGTCCCTGCAGGGCTTCTTCAAAACTGTCCAGCACCAGGATCTGATCGGCACCCGGAAATCTGTCCGGGTTGGCGAATTCCTTCCTGTCATCCAGGACCACGGTCGTGAAACCGACCATTTTGCTGATAACCGCAACCTGCTTGGCCACATGGCCGGCACCGAAGATGAAGACGGTTCCGGCCATGGTATAAGATTCCACGAGATATTCCTGCTCGCCTGCCGACAGCACCACCGGTACCTGTGTATCCCTGGCCTGTGCTGTAAGTTGATGCAGATGGGTTTCAGGATAGGGACAATTGTCGGAAATTTTTCCGCTCTTTTGTATGTGGCAGCGTTTGCCCACACAGAACCCTATTGGATGCCTGTTCCAGGGAGGCGATCATAAAGCTGTTTTGGCCTTGTTTCAGAGTGGTTTGGAGTTTCTGGAAAATATCGATATTTTCCGCCGTTGCCTGGAGGTATTCGATGAGAATCGTCATCTGTCCGCCACAGATGACATCCAGATCGTCCAGGTCCGGTCTTGTACGCAAGTCAAAGGATCGTATCTGTGACGTTTGCGAGTCAAACAGTTCAGACGCGGTCTGCATGACTTCCGCTTCCACTTTGCCACCCCCGATGGTGCCGATGATTTCCCCGCCGGGTAAAACAGCATTCTGGAACCTGCACTCCTGGGCGTGGACCCTTGGTGAGACAATACCGTTGCCATGACAAGCGGCTGGTTTTGTTTTAGAATCTGACACAATTCGTCAATAAAATAATTCATTTGTCAACCTTTCAGCTTAGGTTGTTTCAAACGTGGGTTATGAATAAGGTATACAAGCCCTTAACACAGAGCCACAACCAAGGAGGCAGGTCATGAACTCTGTAAAATTTATCGGTATGGATGTCCACAAAAATTCGATCACCATTGCTATCGCTGAAGAGGGTCGCGAGATTCAACGCCAGATCTACGGCACCATCCAACGATCTGGATGCACTGGACAAATTTTGTCGAAAAATGGTCTCCACGCAAGTGAGCTGCACTTGTCTACGAAGCCGGTCCCTGCGGTTACGGCATCCACCGCCACCTGACCGGCAAAGGTTCGACTGCATAGTGACTGCGCCTCGATGATCCGAAAAAAAGCGGTGAGCGGATCAAAAACGACCCCGGGATGCCAAAATGCTGGCTCGTCTACACCGTGCCGGCGACTGACCGCCGTTTATGTTCCGGACACCAGGACGAAGCTATACGCGATTTGAGCCGTGCCCGGGAAGATGCGGTGATCGCCGGCCGCAAAGCAAAACAACGGCTCAATGCTTTCTGCTGAGACAAGGAATAATCCTCGGAGAGCAAGTGGTCCAAAGCATATTTCAATTGGCTTTCGGATATCGCCATGCCCCATCCGCTCAGCAGATTGCTCTGCAGGAGTACATCGATGCCGTGCATGAAAGCCTTAAGCGCATCGACCGTCTGACCGAGCAGATCGGCAAATGGTGCCCGAGTGGCGATTGGCGCCGATTGTGGAAGCCTGCAGGCCGCCCGGGGCGTCTCGCTGATCGTGGCGGTAACCATGCTCGCGGAAATAGGAGATCTGAACCGTTTTCAACATCCGAGCCATTGATGGCCTATCTGGGTCTTGTGCCTTCGGAGCACTCCAGCGGCGACCGCATCAAAAGAGGCGGCATTACCAAGACCGGTAATGGTCATGCCAGAAAGGTACTGATTGAAGCTGCCTGGGCATACCGATTACAGCCCCGAGTCAGCCGGGCATTGCGAAAACGCCAGGAGAACTTGTCTGAGCCAATCCGACAGATCGCATGGAAAGCCCAGCTTCGTTGTGTGCCAGGTACAAAAGGCTGATGGCCAAAGGCAAGCCCAAACAAGTCGTGGTCACAGCTATTGCTCGTGAATTGAGCGCCTTTTTATGGTCAATCGCGAAACAACTGCAGCCGGTGGCTTAAAGCTAAGTTGAAAGTTACCCGATTCTCAGATAGATCAGGAGGCCGATTACCAAGAGCAAAAATTTACTTCCAGGTCATTAGCAGAGGCGCGATCTCGGATAAGGAGAACCCTCGCAGGCCTATGGAATAAGGCGAATAGTCGAACTTCCGATTTAGACAGAGGCAGCTCCACGACGAAGCCATGTCATGCGGTAGCCAACCCGCGAATATCAGAGCGATCAACCGTCGTTTAAAGATCCCGCCTCTGCTCAATGCCCTGGAAGACACTAAAAAAATTCCTTTTTTCTCACGATTAAAAGGAAGGAAGATGACTTTTATTCTTGACAACTGTCAATCATATAGGCTGTAGCCTGTTAGGCGTTGAGCATGGTTCCCGACTACAGCCTCACAGTCTAAAGCCTATCCACCTGCCCTAAACATGCTTATGCGGCTGTCTGCCGATTTTGTGGGAGTGCTGATGCGTATGCAGATGCACGCGGTCATCCCTGAAGAGCTTGCCGCCTTCCATGCTGTAAAACGCATGGGTCGTTTCGGACAGCACATCGAATTCGTGAGAAATCAGAATATAGGACAGATCGAGCCCCTGGAGTATGTTGATCAGTCGTGATTTCATGGACGTGTCCAGCGCATTGGTGGGCTCGTCCAGAAGAAGCACTTCCGGTTGCATGGCCAGAATCGTCGCCAGGGATACCAGGCGTTTTTCTCCGCCGGAGAGCTTGAAGGTAATCCGGTCTTCAAAGTCATTCAGACCCAGATAATCGAGAGTTTTCCTGGAGATGTCCAGGGCTTCCTGCTTTGATTTTCCCAGGTTCAGCGGGCCAAAGGCAACGTCCTCTAGGACGGTGGGGGAAAACAGCTGATCATCTGCGTCCTGGAAGAGCAGGCCGATGCGATGGCGGATGGCGGCAAAATCTTTTTCTTTCTGTCGCACTTTTCCAAAAATCTCGATGGTGCCGCTGGACGGTTTCAAAAGCCCCATGATGACATGAAACAGGGTTGTCTTTCCGCTTCCGTTGGGTGCCACCAGACCGATCCGGTCTCCTTTGGTGAACTTGAAATCGATCTGGTCCAGGACGGTTTTTCCGCCCGGATACTGGTATGAAACGCCCTTGAGTTTATGAGTGTGTTATCTGAATCCATAATTCAACCGTTGCCATTGAAGATAATGATTAGGGACATGATGACGGCAAAAAGCCGATTCCGTGGATCCGGTTCGAACTGCCAGAGAGAGTGGAATCTGCCGGTAAACCCGCGGCATTTCATGGCCTTGGAAACCCGGTCTGCCCGTGCCGACGCGTGTACGAACAGCATACCCACCAGATAGGCATAGGACTGGTAAGAATGGAGGTTGGTTCCCGGCTTGAAACCCCTTATTTTCATAGCGCGGATCAAACGCTGGTATTCCTGCTCCATGACGAAAACGTACCGATAGGTTATCAGCAGCAGGTGTACAAGTTTGTCCGGTATGCCGAGACATCCCAGGGCATGCCCCATGGTCGCAATGGACATGGTTGCCAGAAGTGCCATCAGAGACAGCAGGATAGCGGTTGATTTCAAGCTGATTTGTGCCGCAAGGAGCACCCCGGGGCTGCTGAAACCCAAGGGGCCGATCCTGAAAAGAGTCACGCCCGGATATGTCAGCGGCATGAGCAGCCATATCAGCAGAAGAAATCCCAACAGGACTGTCAATCGCCTGAGTACCTCCCTTGCATCCAGGCGGGCAACCATTACCAGTATCAGCGAGGTGGCAAGACCGGACAACAAAATGACAAAGCTGTGCGACAAGGCGATCACCAACGAATAGATCAGTGCCAGCACCACCTTGATTCTTGGGTCAATGGAATGGATGACGGATTTTCCGCCGGCAAAAGTTTCCGGTATCATCTCTCGGCATCACTCCTTTTCCGGCGATACTGCATGTACGCGGCGAGCCCCACAAGACCGACGATATATCCGATACCGCCAAGGATATCGGACAATGAGATCCGGTTTTCATTCAAGGCGGTGATCCTGTCCATGAGCGGTTTCAATTTTCGATCCAGGGTGGCTTCAACCAGCGCCGTCACTTCCGCTGCCGACAATCCGCTTTCAGGGGATGGATGGGTTTTTGACGTTTCGGGATCAGATTCATCGGATTTTCCTGGGGGCACGGCATTCAATGGCTGATGATTATCGGATTTCACGTCGGCTTCCTGGAAATCTTCCCTGGAAAGTGCCCAGACAGCACGATGCCCCATGCCCGCCGTCAGAACAATCTGCATGTCTGATATCTTTGGCGCCTGAAAGCTGAAAAGCCCCTGGGCGTCGGTTTTACCTTTCAACAGCAGGTTTCCGGCTTCGTCAAAAACTTCAACCAAGGCCTGCTCAGGTCGTTTGCCTCCCATGAATTTGCTTTGGGTGTGAACGGTATCGCCCTGTACCCATGCAAAAATGCTCACCCTGTGCGCCAGGGCAGGGGAAACATTCAGAAAGACCATGAAGATCGAAATAAAAAGACACCCTGCAGCGACGCGACTGCACATGCCGAAATCCCGGTGCAGGGTATGTTTCAAAATTTTGGCTGTATTGATCATGAAATCTCCGGGTTTAGCATTTGCGGATGTACTTTCTTCAAGAAAGCCACACAGAATACCGTGATGATGCCCTCGATGACCATTACCGGCAAATTGGCTGCTAGGATGAGCCCCGACAGGGACCAGAAATTCTTTTCCGTGAATACCAGGGCAAGCCCCAGAAAAAGGGCGGACAGCAGTACCGAAACAAAACCGCAGGAAAAGGATCCGATCATTGCAAGCACCGGGGAGCCATGGATCAGTTTTCTGAAAGCATAATAGCAGATGACTGCCGGCAACGCCATCAGTATCGTATTGACGCCCAGGGTGGTAATTCCGCCGAACTGAAAAAAAATTGATTGCAGAATCAGCGCCACCAGGATCGCGGGGAATGCTGCCCATCCGAGGATAAGACCAAGCATGCCGTTCAGGATCAGGTGTGCACTGGATGGGCCCACATTGACATGGATGAGGGATGCCACGAAAAAGGCCGCCGAGAGAACACCCACATGGGCAACACGGTCATAGTCCATCTGCTTCAATCCGACCGCAGTGCCTGTGATGGCGAGCGCGGCACCTGTAATCAGCACCGGCGCATTTAAAACACCTTCTGCTATATGCATATGTCTAGGTCTTAAAAAAAAACCACGAAAGCGTACCTTCGTGGTCGTCTATTAATGGCTTCTATTGCTTTGTTAGTATTGAAATAACGCGACAAGGTCGCGATCTTTAACATCGCATGGCGATGTTATTCAGACTTCAGTCTGTTGTTTGAATCTATTCTTATTATGCTTGTGCAGGATACTCAAGCTTTTTTTATCACAAGAACTTCTGCTTTGACGATGCTGGGGATCGCCTTGGGCGGGTCGTTTTCCAGAAAGGGTAAAACATCGGATTTTTGCCACAGGGGATATCCCAATAAAATACCCGCCACATTGCAGGCGGCCAGTATTGCCATTCCCTCCCTCGTCCAGCGCGTTGCCGAAGCGATATGGGGTACCACAACCACATTGTCCAGGTCTGCCAACCCTGGCTTCATGGCCGGTTCATTTTCAAAGACATCCAGACCGGCTCGAAAATCGGGATTTGCCCTGCAGTGGTCAACCAGAGCCGACTCGTCGATGACGGGTCCGCGGCTGGTGTTGATGAGAATGGCGTCCTTTTTCATTTTATCCAGAAGGTTTGTATTGAAGAGATGATGGGTTGAATCGTCCAGGATGGTATGGATGCTGATGCAATCTGCCTCCAACAAAAGATCCTCGAGGTTTTGCGCACGTCTGCAAGTAACACCTGGCTGCCCCTGGGAGTCCAGAAAACGGCTGTAGTCGGCAATGAACGTTTCAAGACCCTGGTTGGCATGGAGGTCGTAGTAAATAACGTTCATTTTGTTCCCTTCCACCATCATACGCGCAGAGGCCTCGCCGATTCTTCCAGCTCCGACAATGCCCACGGTCTTTCGCCAGAGCAGGTGACCGGTGAAAAGATCCGGCAGCCAGCCCTTGTAATTGCCTGCACGCATGAACCGTTCGGCCTCCCCGGTCCGGCGGGCGGCGGCAAAGGTCAGGGCCACAGCCATTTCGGCCGTGGTCTCGGTGAGAACACCGGGCGTATTGCCGACGGGTATTTTGTACCGGGTTGCGGCGGCCACATCGATGTTGTTGAAACCCACGGCATAATTGCTGTAGACTTTTCCGTCAGCAGCCTTTAGCGCGGCGAACAAATCGTCACCCCAGTCCTCGGTCAACTGCCCAATGGCGCCGTCGCAATGTGATCCCAGGGCATTTTTGATGTGCCTGACACTCAATACATCGCTGGATGTCATGATTTCTACCCGGCAGTCGGCTGCCGTCAAGATGTCCACCCATCGCTGGCCAGGCAATTCCTTGGTGACCAGTACCCGCTTACGACCCGATGCGTTGACCGTTCGCATTTCCAGGGAATTCATTTACAGATCTCGTTAGAGATACAGCAGGGTGCTCACTTCCTGGTGACGAAAGCAATCGACAAGGTGGTCATTGACCATGCCGATGGCCTGCATCAAGGCGTAGCAGATGGTGGGTCCGACGAATTTGAATCCCCGCCGGCGCATATCCTTGCTCATGGTGAAGGATTCAGGGCTGGTGGCAGGTATCTGGTCCAAGCGTTTCCAGTGGTTCTGAATGGGACGGTGATTTACAAAGGCCCAGACATAGCTGTCGAAACTGCCAAATTCAGACTGGATTTCCAGAAATCGAATAGCATTGGTGACAAAGGCCCTGATCTTGAGGTTGTTGCGGATAATTCCCTGGTTTTGCAACAGCGCCTGGATCCTGGACTCGTCGTAGTCAGGCCACCAGGTTCGGATCGAACCCGTCAAATGCCCGACAATAGGCCGCCCGTTTATTCAGAACGGTTGACCAGCTCAGACCGGCCTGGGCCCCCTCCAGGCAGAGGAATTCGAACAGTTTTTTATCATCATGCAGCGGCACACCCCATTCCTGATCATGATATGCGACCATCAGGGAATCTTTGCCTGCCCAGGGGCATCGTATCGTGGTTTCATATGGCTGTACTTCCTTTCTTTAAACCGCTATCTGATTGACATACGACCCAACGCTTCATATTATTCCACAACGTCTTGTCAGATAATAATAACCACAAGAATACCATTGATAAACAATTTTTTCCGAGGGAAAATGAATATGAAGGTTTTTCAAAAGATTATTCACAGCAAGACCGTGATAACACTGACTGCGGTGCTGATACTCTATACCCTGTCGGGCTTTTTCCTGGCACCCTACCTGGTGAGTCGCTTTGCACCCGGCATGGTAGCGCAAAAACTGCATCGTGACCTTCGCATGGGAGCGGTGAAGATTAATCCGTTTCTGTTCAGTTTTCAAGCGGACGATGTCGGACTCCATCGAGCAGGACGGCACATTTATAGCCGGCTTCAGGCAATGCTTCATCGATTTCGAATTGAGCAGCCTGTTCCGCTGGGCCCTGGTGTTTAAAACCGTCCGTTTGGACGGACCCATGGCCAATGTTATCCTCGATGGGGAGGGGGTTTTGAATCTTGCGCGGCTGGTGCCTGAAAACCCGGAAAAAGAAGCGTCGGGCAAGGCGATGGCGCAGGAAGCAACTGAAACAGCACCCCCCAGACTGGTTCTGAAGCACATTCAGATCACCGAAGGTGAGATTGACCTATACAGATCAACGGCAGTCTGTGCCGGCCATGATTACCGTTCGTCCCCTCAACCTCGAGTTACATGACATATCCACGCTTCCGGATCGGGTAGGGCCCTACAGTCTGACGGCCACCACTCCGGAGAAGGAGTCGTTTCAATGGACAGGTGAGATTACCTTGCACCCCTTCAGGTCCAGTGGTCGTTTGAGCTTCAGCGATATCAATTTATCTACGGTGTGGCAGTTTTTCCGGGACAGCACGGCCATCGACAACCCGGAGGGACGATTTGACTTTTATACGGCTTATGAGATCGATCTCGGGCAGACCGAGCCGACCATCCGTCTCAACGACCTCGAATTGAACCTTGCGGAATTGGCCATGCAACTTCCTGGAGACGAATCGCCTTTGCTGGAATTGTCCCGGCTGGACATTAAAGCCCCGCTGGTGGATGTGACGCGTCAGACAGTGGATGTCGAAAGGATACTGTTCCAAGACGGAAAGACTACGGTTGCCATCGATGAAAACGGTCGTCTCAACTGGAGCAGGTTTGCCGGCGACACCAAGGCAGACGATCCGGCATCCGTACCGGAAGCATCGGCGCCGGGTGCTGTCGTGCCTGAGGAGAAACAGGGACCGCCCTGGAAAATCAAGATATGAAACAGCACCCCCCAGACTGGTTCTGAAGCACATTCAGATCACCGAAGGTGAGATTACCTATACAGATCAACGCCAGTCTGTGCCGGCCACGATTGCCATTCGCCCCCTCAACCTCGAGTTACATGACATATCCACGCTTCCGGATCGGGAAGGGCCCTATAGCCTAACGGCCACCACTCCGGAGAAGGAGTCGTTTGAATGGACAGGTGAGATTACCTTGCACCCCTTCAGGTCCAGTGGCCGTTTGAGCTTCAGCGATATCCATTTGGCCAAGGTATGGCAGTTTTTCCGGGACAGCGCGGCCATCGATAACCCGGAGGGACGATTCGACTTTCACACCGCATATGAGATCGATTTAGGGCAGGCGGAGCCATCCATACGTCTCAACGACCTCGAATTCAGCCTCGCGGAATTGGCCATGCAACTTCCTGGAGACGCATTCGCCCTTGCTGGAATTGTCCCGGCTGGAGATTAAGGCCCCCCTGGTGGATGTGACGCGTCAGACAGTGGATGTCGAAAAGATTCTGTTCGAAGGTGGAAAGACCGCGGTTGCCATCGATGGTGACGGTCGTCTCAACTGGAGCAGGTTCGCTGCCGATTCCAAGGCAGACGATTCAGAACCCGCACCGCCGCCGGCACCGGATCCGGGCACTGACGCATCCCAGGAAAATCCCTGGGAAATCAAGGTGTCGGATGTGGAACTGCGGGATATCCGGTTCCATTATCAGGATCAAAGCCGGATGCCCATGCTGAATGCAGGTGTCACCGATATAGACGGGACGTTTCAACTGGCGCTGGTGTCAGGCCGGGCCGGAACCGATCTGCAGGTCAAGGAGGTCTCCTTCGGTTTAAACGACATTCAGATTGGAAACCCGGATACACCTGATCCTGAAATCAGCATAGAAAAATGGCTTCTTAAGGGGGGTAGCTATGATCTCGGCCGCAACGCGCTGGCCATCGAAAATATTTATTTTCAGAACGGCAACATCGATGTCTCCCGGGAAAAAGACGGCCGGCTGAATTTGGCGGGTCTGTTTTTAGGGGAGAGAACCGACACTGAAAAGACACAAGGGTCATCCGGGAATACCGGGGAGTCATCGTTTCAATATTTAATCAGGGCTGTCGAGCTTGCAAACTTCGGCGTATTCTTCAGCGATCGGACCGTCAAGCAGGAAGGAGAGATTCTACATCTGGACAATCTGCATGTGGCGGCTTCCAACATTGACGGTAAGTCTCAGATGCCCGTGGATCTGTCTTTTGATGTCCGGGAAGGGGGGCGCTTTGCGGTTCAAGGCCGCATCGATCCTGCGGAACCGTCTGTAAAGGCAGACATGGATATATCCGCCCTTGCTCTGTCACCCTTTGAAGCCTACCTCAAGTCACAGGCCTCCTTAAACGTGGCCTCAGGAACGCTTTCCACCCGGGGACAGTTTGCTTACCGGGAAAAAGAAAACCAGCCGAAGATTCAGTTTCGAGGTGGTTTCGATGTGGCGGATCTCCAGATTCTGGAGGCGGGATCCAAGAAGACATTGCTGGGGTGGAAACACTTCCTGACGTCGGATCTCACATTTCAACTGCAGCCGGACCGCCTGGAAGTAACAGATCTGAAACTCTCCGGGCTGGACGGGCAGTTCATCATTCTTGAGGATGGTTCTCTCAATCTCGCCAATGCATTCAAGCACGAAGATGTGGAACCGGCAAAGAAAGAAGTTGAAGATGCTCCAAAAGTTGAGGGTTCCGCCTTTCCGGTCTATATCCATAAACTGCGGGTGGCGGACGGCAGTCTGCTTTTTGCCGATTACAGTCTGCGTTCCAATTTCACAGTAAAAATACATCAGCTGGACGGCTCCATTACCGGGATGTCAACGGAACCGGGCGCCCGTGCGCGGGTCAAACTGGATGGTCGTGTGGATGAGTACGGCATGTCGAAAATCGATGGAGAAATCAGTATCTTTGACCCCACTGTTTACACGGACATGTCGGTTCTTTTTCGGAATCTGGAAATGGCAAGTTTGACGCCATATTCCGGAAAATTTGTGGGTCGACGGATCGATTCCGGAAAGTTGTCCTCGACGTCAAAGTACTTTGTCGAGAATGGCAAGATCAAGGGTGACAATCAGATCATTGTCGAACGCATCAAACTGGGGAAAAAGATCGACAGTCCGGATGCTGTTTCCCTGCCCCTGAATCTGGCCATCGCCATTCTGGAGGATGCCGACGGCATCATCGATATTGCGCTGCCCATAAGGGGTGATCTGGCAGATCCCAAATTCCGTTATGGCCAGCTTATCTGGGGGGCGTTTACCAATCTGATCACCAAGATAGCTGCTTCGCCTTTTCGTGCCCTGGGCGCGCTGCTGGGAGTGGATACCGAGAAGCTCGACGTCATTGAGTTTGAAGACGGCTTGGCTGAGTTGCTGCCGCCGGAGGTGGAAAAACTGGCCAATCTGACCAAGGCACTCGAGAAACGCCCGAACCTGAAACTTCTGGTTCAGGGACGATACAGCGAGAAGAAGGACGGCAAGGCCCTGAAAGCGATGCAGCTGAAAAGATATATTGCGGAGCGGCAGGGGGTGACACTGACACCCGGTGAGGACCCCGGTGTTCTGGATTTCGGTAATCCCGCCATCCAGTCGGTGCTGGAGGCAGTTTTTACGGAACGATATGGCAAAGAGAGATTGGGTGAAATCAAAGCACGCTGTTGAACAGCCTCCGGCCGAGAACCTGGGGCAGGCAGAGGCATCCAGCCAGGAGGTCAAGATTCATGACCCTGCTGCTCTTTGGAAAACGCTTTATCGCCAAATGGTCGTTGACGAACCTCTGGCGGAATCCGCACTGATACAGCTGGGTGAAGCCAGGTCCCGGGCAATCGTCCGGGAGATGATTGAAATCAGGGGAATCTCTGAAGACAGGATTGCCGTCAAAAAGCCGAAAGCCCTGAAATCAGGAAAGCCTGCTCAGGCAAAATTGGAACTCGAGGTTCTTCAATGACGGATCGCTGAGCCGCAACAGCGAGCGCATGAAACCAGGAAAGCCTGCCCAGGCAAGA
>CAWKCS010000049.1:0-91124 GCA_963848165.1 uncultured delta proteobacterium
ATTGATCAACTGTTTGTTGTATTTTTGTTCAGACCCGTAGCGATCCATCATCGCCTGCCAGAAATCCTTCTCGGTTTGTGACGGCCCGGTACGGTTGTTTTCGCCCTCCGGCTGGGCCGGCGCGGAAATAAGCACCTCCGTGGATACCATCTGAAAGCCGTCCATAAATTGTTTGTAGGCCAGGGCGGTCTGCTTGTCGGGCGTCACCAGTTGGCCTTTTAAGCCGGTATGCTGATAAAAGATGCTGTAATGAAGACCGACATCCCAGGCAATCATGCGCACTTTTTGAATCGCCTTGTTCAGTTGGCGTTCGGTGGAAAACTTTCTTTTCAGATCCGCCTGCTGATCCTTGGTCAAGGCCAGGGTAATTTTATCGAACCAGCCGTCGATGGACTTTTTATCAACCTCCTGAGGTACATGGCGGGCCTCATACAACAGCGGCACCACGGCCCCGTCCTTCACGGCCCGCGCGATGGTATAGGCCGGCTGAAAAAGATCGCCGAACTGGGCAAAGGTATTCTTTTTAGCCGATTTGGCCAGGGGCGTGCCGGTAAAGGCGATAAAACAGGCACCTTTCAAGGCCAGCCGCATGCGGGCATGCTGCTCGCTGTATTGACTGCGGTGTCCCTCATCCACCAGGACGAAGGTGTTGCGATCGGCCTGCAGGCTTTTGTTGGATGCGGCCACCGCGAACTTGTGAATAAGGGTGGTGACGATATGGGTGCGATGATCCTGCAGCAGTTCAACAAGATGTTTGCCGGTATTGGCCTGTTCCGGCTCCAGGCTGCAGGCGCGAAAGGTTCCGCAGATCTGGTCGTCCAGATCGATACGGTCGGTCACCAGAATGATCTTGGGGTTGGCGATATCCGGGTGCAGGGCCAGCGACTTGGCCAGCATCACCATGGTCAGGGATTTGCCGCTGCCCTGGGTGTGCCAGACCACGCCGCCCGGTCGCGGTCCAACAGAATGGTCGCTTAAAACCCGCCTGATGATATCATGAACCGTAAAATACTGCTGATAGCGGGCAATTTTTTTGGTGCCGTTGTCAAACAAAATAAATTTATAGGCCAGCTCCAGCAGGCGCTCGGGCCGGCACAGGGCATAAAGGGCGCGGTCCTGCTCGTAGATTTCGCGTCCCTGATCGAGAATCTTGCGAAAATCGTTTCTGACGTCTGCAAACGGCCCGGACAACAGCAGATCCATATCCTTTTGACTCAGGGGCGTTTCCAGCAGCTTTCGGATCGGGTCGTCAAGGCGGTCTTCCTGCCAGGCGGCCCAGAACTGCCGCAGCGTGCCGGTGGTGCCGTAGCGGGCCTTGTCCCGCGCCAGGGCCAGCAGAAGCTGGCTGTATAAAAAAAGCTGGGGAATGCCGTCTCTGGCCTGATAGCCGGATAGCTGGTCGACGGCAAGATCGATCGGTTTTTTTTTGACCTGGGTGTAGGCGGAGCGTTTGCATTCGATCACCACCAGCGGGATGCCGTTTACGAACAGAACAATATCCGGAATGTAATGCTTGTCATATCCGACCCGCTCGACCTTGAACTCCGCCGTGCAGTGATAGGTGTTGTTGGCCGGGTTTTTCCAGTCGATATAGTCGATGGTAAAACTCTTGGTATCGCCCTCGACGGTCTGGGGCACACTGGTGCCCAGGCATAACAGATCATAAATCTGCTCATTCTGGTGCAGCGCGCCGGTGGCCCGGAAACTTTTAATCGTCTGAACCGCATTCTGGATGGCGTTTTCGGTAAAGGGATGGACGGCGCCTTTGAATTCATAGCGGCAATGTGTGCGGATGTGATCGATCAGGATCGGCTCCAAAATGACGGCGCCCAGCCGCCCGTTGCGCAGCTTGACGGTTTCCTCCGGCGCAAGATACTGCCAGCCCATCTGCATCAACAGGTGCAGGGCCGGAAGCTGGGACTGGACTTTTTCCAGATAGCTGGGCAGTTCGTGCTCGGGTGCGCCAAATGGGGTTTGGTTTTCCATAAAGTGCTCCTGTTTTTAACCACGAAACACAACGAAAATATCAACAAAAAGAAATTTTTAAAATTTTAGTCATGTTCATGCATTTAGTATTGTTTGTGGTTTCTTCATTTCGTATATTCCTTCAGCACTGTTAGTCCTGTTGCGGTGAGCCGGTATTTCTGCAGCCTGCTTTTCGGTTTATCCGGACGCGTCATTTCCACAAGTCCGGCTTTTATAGCCGGCAAGAGATAGGATTTACGGAAATGCTCAGCATTTTTCAACCTGAGCATTTCCTGGAGTTCCTTGCGGGAATGATCGCCGGTTATAACATTTAGAAGCCGTTTGACTTCCGGGGTGACTTCCGGGGTGACTTCCATGGCCTCCTTCTTTTTCAAGGCTTCGGCAAAAACCGGATGAACAGGAAATTCAACCAGGAAAAAAGTCCGATCATTATCTGTGTGAAATATCGGTTCAGGAGATCCGTTTTTTTTGATCTCGCGTAAAATTTTCGGGATACCGGTTCCGCGGCCCTCAGTCATTTCAAGCTCTTTTAAAAACTCGCCCACCCGCCGGTTGCGATAACGGCGTGAGAGAAAACGAAATTCCCGCATATCTTGATCGCGGATGGAACGGTCCGGCCCGGGAAAGCTGCCGATAGTAAGAGAGTCCGGTAAAATACGAACTTCAACGGGCTCCCGTATTTCATAGGATCGGTGGTACACCGCATTGCATAGGGCTTCCTCTATGGCGGGAAAAGGATAATTGAAAAATCGGTCTGCTTCGGGCCGGTCAGGGTGTTTTATAACCTTTTCCTCGATGACGATGGAATGGATATGGGAAAGCGCATCCTGCAGCATGATATGAAGCGGCGGTCCTTTAAAAGTTTTTTCCGTGAATGAATTTGCGCCGGGTCCCTCGGGAAAATGAACAACATCAATCTGGGTCTGAGGAAAAAACTGTGCGGGTTCGTCATTAAAAAACATTAGCCCGACATTTTTCGGCCGTACAGATTCATCCGGTCCATCAACAATGTTCATTTGCCTGCAAAGCAGGTCGAAATCCATTTCAGCAGATTCCCGGAAAAGATCACTTTTGATCTGCTTCAGGTAGGCGACGCGTATCAGCCCCAAATCCAAGTCATCCAAAGCGGCCCTCTGGTTCATGCGGTCATCAAATGGAACGGTGGCAGCCAAAGACATCAACTCAATTTCATCCTGATGTCCGGCCCGAACTGTTACAGAGCCTTTCCGGATATAATAAGCAAATTCCTGTTTACCTTTTGCCAAAGATACCGGTGCCTTGTAAGGTCTGGTCTGTCCGCCCGCGGCCCAGAGCACAAGAATATGTCTTCCATTCACTTCAAAAGGGGCAATGATGGGATGATAATAGGGGACCATCCGATAACCAAGTTCTACGATTTCTTTTTGAATGGCATCTAATTGCTTGCCGGCAACCCGGCTGGCGGCAAAACCGGACGGCCGTTTTCCTCGCCAACACCGATGATAATGTATCCGCCGCCCAAATTGTGAAAATCATTGGCAAAGGCACACATGGTATGCAGCACGGCTTTCGGGTTCCAACCGGCTTTAAACTCCAATCGTTCCCACTCAACCGTGCGGGAGGTCGGTTGCCGGGTCATAGTCGATACTGGTGGCATAAATCTCGATGACCTTGCGCCAGAAAACCTTTTCCGAGAATCGGATGTCACGAATGCGGGCGAGCAATTCGTCAATATAGTTCCCACCTCCTGCCTGTTTCAACCGCTCGTCATCTAAAGTAAACCCTTTGACAATATACTCGCGCAGCCGCTGAGTGGCCCAGATCCGGAACTGAGTGCCGCGATGGGATTTTACCCTGTAGCCAATAGAAATAATCACTTCCAGATTATAAAAATCAACGTTACGAGAAACCTGAAGTTCAGCAAAGTCCAGAAACTTTGAACTATCAGGAATTTCCGGATAGTTGCCTCAGCCTCGAGTTCGCCTTCGGAATAAATGTTTTTGATGTGTTCATTGATAGTGCGCACTTCTTTTTAGAAAAGCTCCGCGATCAGTTTCTGTTTGAGCCATACCGTCTCGCCATCTAATCTCACATCGATACAGGTCCGGCCGTCCTCGGTCTGATAAATCAGAATTTCGGAACGTTTTTCCGGCAGGTTATGGCTCATGACTTATTCCAATATACCCCAATGACATAACCGTTTGATTTTGTCTTGACAGTAATATAATTCCCTTTATCATATAGGCTGTTCTCTGCCAGTGGCAGCAAAATCTCACAAGGCCTCCGCTGAGCCAGCCTGGCAAGTCAGCGGTTTTTTTGCATATTCGCAACCCTTTCAGCGGGACTATTTTTCAATAAGAAAGCTTTGTCATTTTTTCCTTTCCGAACCATGTTGATGTAACGCCCGCAACCCTGCTTTTGTCAGCCGATATTTCTGTAGCTTGCTGCTGAGTTTGTCCGGCATTGTGCGCTCGATTAAACCGGCATCCAGGGCTGGCTTGAGGTATTTTTTACGAAAATGTTCACGATCGTTCAACCCGAAAGCTATCTGCAATTCGGCGCGCCCGCTTGGTTGCTTGCAAACCCTGAGTAACTCGACGATCTGCGGGGCAACTTGCGGGGTATCCTGCGGGGTATCCTGCGGGGTATCCTGCGGGGTGGGGGCTTTTTCGAAAGAAGGCGCTGGGTAAAAAGTCAAACACAAGCTGCCTGTTAATTCATTCCAAAGCGGTGGTGGCGTATTCCCCGATCTGCACCAGTCGATGATTTTAAGAGTGCCGGTTCCCCATCTTTCAATGATGCCGCTGCGGTAAAAAACTTCGGCAATAATTGGATTCCACGGACGGGATTCGTGAGGACGGGTTAAATCCTCAGGTTTTAAACCGAAATGAAGTCCTCCGGGGCTGATTATCTCCAAACGATCATCGTACATGGCCACACTGACCGACTCACCGGGATTGGTGTAATCGCGATGGCAAATAGCGTTTGCCAAGGCCTCCCGAATCGCCAGCGGCGGATAAAGTGGGCGGTCCTGTCGCTCCAATACATCCGGAACCACCCGAGCAGCAATAGGAATATGGTTTTGGAGAAATAACTGGGCTTGGTGCAACAGATGATACCCATGGCCCCATATCTGCCGGTGATCCACAAAATCACCCAGGCGGTCGGTGCCTCGGAAACGTGCCAGGCGGACGCTGCATTGAGGGTAAAGAGCTTTTAAACGTTCATGCTGACCGAATAATACCACAGCTGCTTTTACCAGGCGATCATTATCGATCAGACCAAGTCCACGGAGAATGGCCTCAACATTTTCAGTATCGGCCGTGATTCGACCCAGTTGACGTGCGCTGTTAAAGGTAGAACTAATCGTGTCCCGATCGAGATCATTAAGAGTTATTCCCTGTTCGACATCCTTGTTTTCCCATCGTTGCGAAGCGTGCATACGCTCAAAGAGCCTGCGTTCATATTCTATCCGAGGCATGATCGAAGTTGTCGGACCAAGCCGCATATACGGCCGGCCGTCAAAGCAGAAAGGCCCGCCTCCGCCCTGAACGATCAATACAATCACACTGGTGTCGGTCCCGGTCGGTACAGTTCTGATTTCAGGAAAAACAGGAGGCTCAATTTTTTGAAGTTCAGAGGCGATACTGCGTAAAGTTTGATCGGCTACTTTCTGGCCGATAATCCGGCCGTCGTTACGAACACCGAAAAACAGATAACCGCCCAGGCCGTTTGACATGGCGCAAACAGTTTTGGCTGCGATTGTGCGCTGACCGGTTGAAGCTTTAAATTCAACCCGATCGCTTTCTCCGCCGGTAACGATTTTTTTTAGCTGGCTTAATTTCATGATGGGTCTCAAAACATACGAAATACGCTAAAAAATATTTAGAAATAAAATTATGTTCGTCTATTTCGGATATTTCGTGGTTCTGCTCATGTTCACATAATAATTCTTTCGACCGTCGCTTTGGGATAATGCCCGAAATTAACCAGCAGTCCAAGCCGCAAACCGGTAGCCTTAAGATAATTGAACACCTGGGCGCGATGAACATCATCGATCTCTTTTACAGCTTTCAATTCGACGATAATGTTGCCATAGCAAATAAAATCCGGTTTATAAGTTAGATTTAATACTTCTCCCTTGTAACTCAGCTGGAGTTCTTTCTGAGACTCAAACGGGATTCCACGCACTTTAAGTTCCTTCTCAAGGCATTCCTGGTAAACCGGTTCCAGAAACCCGCAACCCATTTCCCGATAAACATCGAATACGGCCCCCTGTATGGCGTAGACCTCATCTTTATATAGAATTTTATTCATAGTCTGATCCTAATTTTTAACCACCAAACACACAAAATACACGAAAGATTAAATGTTAGTTTTTCCGAATATTTCGTGGTTTAGAATCCAAACTCCTTGAGTTTAGCCATGTTTGCATATTCCGTGTATACCGTGATTCAAAATCGCAAATCTTTGTCCTTCACCATTTTTGTGTATTTCGTGTTTTTCGTGGTTCAGAATCCCAATTCCTTGAGATACTCTTGCATCTTGACCTGAGTCGCCACAAGCTCGGCTTCGATCTGTTCTATTTCTTTTTGGGTGGCGGCAATATCGATTTCCGGCTCCGGTTCGAAGGTGTCCACATAGCGCGGGATATTCAAATTGAACTCGTTTTCTTCGATTTCTGCAAAAAAGGCCGGATAGGCGTACTTGTCAACCGCCTGGCGTTTACGAAAGGTCGCCAGGATTTTTTCGATGTCCTGCGGCCGTAGCCTGTTCTGGTTAGTGCTCTGCTCGAATTCGCGGCCGGCATCGATAAAAAGAACCTCGCGACCGGGCTTGCGGGATTTGTCGAAGATCATCAGGGCTACCGGAATGCCGGTGCCGTAAAACAGGTTGGTCGGAAGGCCGATGACGGCGTCTAACAGATTTTCCCGAATTACCGCTTCGCGAATTTTGCCTTCCTGCCCACCGCGGAACAACACCCCATGGGGGACCACCACGCCGACGCGGCCGGTTCCTTCCACGGCCGTTGCCAGCATGTGGCTGATAAAGGCCCAGCCGCCTTTGCTCTTGGGCGGGATGCCGCGCTGGAAACGGGCGTAACGATCTTCGGCAGCCATTTCCTGGCCCCATTTGTCCAGCGAAAAGGGAGGATTGGCGATCACGATATCGAATTTCATCAGGGCATCGTCTTCGACAAACTGGGGATGCCGGATAGTGTCTTCCCACTGGATATGAGCGGAGTCCACCTCGTGCAGGAACATGTTCATCTTGCACAGAGCCCAGGTGCTGCCGTTCATTTCCTGGCCGCAGAGGGCAAAATCGTTCGATCCGACTTGCTTGCCGGCCCGAATTAACAGCGACCCGGAACCGCAGGCCGGATCGCAGATACGATCTCCCTCTTTAGGAGCCACGAGGCGTGCCAGGGTTTCGGAAACCGCCGCCGGGGTATAAAACTCGCCGGTCTTTTTACCGGCGCCGGCCGCAAATCTTTCAATCAGATACTCATAAACATCACCGATAACGTCCATATCGCCATTGTTGTCAGGCTTGAGATCCAGCGCCGCAAAATCCTCCAGAAGATTCTTGAGGCGGTTGTTGCGCTGGCGGGCCTGGCCCAGGTTGGCTTCGCTGTTGAAATCGATGTTGCGAAATACATTTTGCAGTTTGGCCTTATTGGCATCTTCAATATTTTCGAGCACCGTATTGATCGTCTGCCCGATATCGCTGTCGATTCTATGAGCATAAAGAGAATCAAAGGATGCTTCCTCACTGACAATAAAGCGCTCGCGAGCCATGGCCCGCTCGATTCGCATCTTGTCTCCACTATATTTTTTCTCAAACTCGGCCAGTTTATATTTTCTGATATCGCTGAGGTATTTTACGAACAGCATCGTCAGGATATAGTCTTTATACATGGACGGATCGATGACGCCGCGAAAAGTGTCGCAAGCCCGCCAGACCACATTAAAAATCTCAGCTTTTTTTTGTTGCTCGTTCATGTTTCCACCTTCGTTTAATCGTGGTTTAAAGTTGCCTTCAGACAGATTCCCGTCAGCAGATTTTTTCGTTTTTCGGCCAGTTTTTTATATAAATCCTGCTCCTTTTGCAAAAGTTTATTTATTTCTGAAACTTGCGTTTGGGTTTTAATCGGCGGGAGCGGGATATCGATGCTTTCTAAAACCGCCCGTTTCACCACCGGCATATGAACTCCCCGACCGCTGAAACGCTTGAGATACTCCTCAATGGGTGACTGGTTGAGGTACCAGCCCAGATATTCCGGTAGAATTTCAAAATTGGAAATCCGAACAACAAAAAAACAGGCGGCGGCCAGCACATTGTCAGGCAGTTTATCAATCAATACTGAAAAATTCCTGGCGCCCCGGGCCATGAACAGGATGTCGCCGGGTTTCAAAAACCAGTCTTTACCGGATAGCGTCGGCCTGAAACGAACCAAAGCATCTGTGCGGTAGGAGAGGTGATCTGCAGAGACATCTTTTGCCTGCATTAGAAGACATGTACCGTCCTCGCGGGGGTAAATTCTCCCGCGGCTAATATAGCCGCTTTGAATCTTTGCTATCTTATTGAGCTTCATGATAGATTTTTGATATCACAGTATACAAATAACTGCAACACAAATTCGATATATTTCAAAAAAATCTGCAGTATATTATATTTTGTAAATATTTTAGTTGACAAGATAAAATAAATAATACAATATACGATATCTTGTAAATAATTATTTGATCAAGGATTTTGTTTATTGAACAATAATACGGTTTTAATTAAAAGAATCGTAGCGCGATAGACGAAAACAAAAAATTAATATGCTAAAAAACAACCTTCCAATCCATATCATTGCCGACGACCGCGAATGTAAAGGCGAAGTGATAGATTCCCTATTGCAAATTGAAGATGTCGATGTCAGCATTCGCCGGCTTTCCATGGGTGATTATCAGTTAGACAACCGTTTGATTGTTGAAAGAAAGACCCTAAAAGACTTTGCGGTATCGATTATTGACGGCAGGCTTTTCAAACAAATGATCCGCCTGGCAAATTCCAATTCTAGTTGTGTGTTGATTCTCGAGGGGACAGTCAATGGCACGATTGAGTTAGGCGTGACGAGAGAGGCCATGCAGGGGGCGCTGATTACCGTTTCCCTGATATTGGGTATACCGGTCCTGCGGGCAAAAGACCCCTCTGAAACCGCCAAATTGATGGTTTATATCGGCCGCCAAATAGAATCAATGGCCATGGGCGGTCTGCAGCGGCACGGCTATCGACCGAAAACTAAACGGAAAAGACAACTTTTCATCTTACAGGGATTGCCGGGAGTCGGTCCTGAGAAGGCCGATCGGCTTCTCGCCAGGTTTGGCAGTGTCGAGGCCGCAATATCTGCGAGCAGCAGCGAATTACAAACCGTAGACGGTATCGGAAAAAGCGTTGCAGAGAAGATCAAATGGGTGGTTGGCGAAACGGTGCCGCCCAATTATTCCAGGTCTTTTGGGTCGGAACCTGATTCGGCCGAAGCAGTAACACGTGAGACCACAACCATTTCAGGTGACACTATACAGGAGATTTAGTATGAGGCAACCTGACGGTTTCATCGATTCCCACGGCGGGTTTCGCGAACTCAAGTCGTATCAGATGTCGGAAATTGTTTATGATGCGACGGTGGTATTCTGTGATCGTTGGATCGGCCGCCGCTCCCGAACCCATGATCAAATGGTGCAGGCCGCTCGCAGCGGCAAGCAGAACATTGCCGAGGGCAGCATGGCCTCCGGCACATCCAAAAAGTTCGAATTGAAACTGGTCGGAGTGGCGCGCGCCAGCCTGGAAGAGCTGCTGCTCGACTATCATGACTTCTTGCGGCAACGCCATCTGCCGTCTTGGGGGAAAAATCATTCGAAGGCGCAAACGATTCGAAAACTCGCCTATGCGAGTAATAGGTCCCATATGACCTATAGGCCCTATATCGAGGCCGCTCCCCCCGAAGTAGCCGCCAACACCCTGATCTGTCTGATTCATCAGACCAATTTTTTGCTGGATCAACAATTGCGGCAATTGGAAAAACAGTTTTTAGAGCAGGGCGGTTTCACCGAAAAGCTTTATCATGCAAGGCACAACGCGCGCAGACGATTCTAAAAAAAACGCAATGGAGGACATCACATGCTGCAAAAACAGTTACAAAAACACTTCGGATTCAATACATTCTTAAAGGGCCAGGAGGATGTCATCCACAAAGTTATGGATAAACAATCCGCAGCAGCCATTTTTCCGACCGGCGCCGGCAAATCCCTCTGTTATCAACTGCCGGCCATGTTATTGCCCGGCATGACACTGGTGGTATCTCCCCTGCTGTCTTTGATGAAAGATCAACTGGACTTTTTGCAGGACAACAATATCCCCGCCGCACGTCTGGATTCAACCCTTGCAAAAGACGAATATAACGTGGTTCTTGAAAGCGCTAAAAACGGTGAATTAAAAATCTTGATGATTGCGGTCGAACGGTTTAAAAATGAACGGTTTCGTTCTCATCTGCAAAAAATGAATATCTCTCTGTTAGTGGTCGACGAGGCGCATTGTATCTCCGAATGGGGGCATAATTTTCGACCGGAATACCTGAAATTGCCGGCTTATCAAGAGGAATTCGGCATCAATCAATCGCTGCTGCTGACTGCCACGGCAACCACCCAGGTCAGAGACGACATGTGCGCTAAATTTAATATTCCCAAGGAAAATGTGTTTGTCACCGGATTTTATCGCGACAATCTCTTTTTGCAGATAACACCAACGGATAACTCGGAAAAAAAGGATCGGCTGCTTCAAAGAATTCAACAAACACCGCAAGACCCGACCATTGTTTATGTTACCTTGCAGAAAACGGCTGAAGACGTCGCGGCATACCTTGGTGCAAATAAAATAAACGCGCATCCGTATCATGCCGGCATGGAAAACGAGAAACGAGAAGAGATTCAAAACAAATTCATGGACGGGATGCTGGCCTGTATCGTGGCAACCATCGCTTTTGGGATGGGCATCGACAAGAAAGACATCCGCAGAATCATTCACTACGATTTGCCGAAATCGATCGAAAACTACAGCCAGGAAATCGGACGGTCCGGCCGGGACGGAAAACCGGCGTTGTGCGAAGTGCTGGCCAACCGCGACAGCATTCATATTCTGGAAAATTTTATTTATGGCGATACGCCGGAAAAAAATTCGATCCTTCACTTACTTCGCGGCATAAAAGAGAATAAAGGCTTTGTCTGGGAGATCAAAACAACATCTTTGGCAAATGAATTGAATATCAGAATCCTGCCCTTAAAAACGCTGCTGGTTTACCTGGCGATGGCAGAAATAATTCGACCCAAGTTCACCTATTTTGCGGAATATTCATTCAAATACAAAGCAAAGCCGTCGGATATCATTAACAGCTTCGAGGGGGAAAGAAAGCGGTTTGTTGCCGCTGTCTTGAATCATTGTCAGACCAAAAAAATATGGACAACGGTTGATATCCAGGCCATCCTTGACAGCTATGATACGGACCGGCAGCGGATTCTGGCCGCGCTGGAATACTTTGAAGACAAGGGCTGGATAGATCTCCAATCCAGGCAGGCAGTTGAAGTGTACGACATACTAACCCAGGCGTTTCGTATCGAGGACATAGCAGAAAAAATGGATGCATTGTTCAAACAAAAAGAAAGCCTTGAGATTCAAAGAATCCACAACATGGTCGGCTTTTTTGAAAGCGATGCCTGCATCAGCAAACAACTTGCCGCATATTTTGGTGAACACCTGGCAAAAGAAGGCTGCGGGCATTGCTCATTTTGCAAAAATGGAAAAGCGCTTTTGCAAACCACAACCAAATTAAAGCCTCTCGCCCAGTTTGACTTTAAAACAATCACCGCTGAATTTACCCAAGCAGTCGGCGAGCAGTTTAGCGAGGTAAATTTAACCAAGTTTCTGTGCGGTATTTATACGCCTGTTTTCTCGAAATTGAAAATAAAACAACTGCCATATTTCGGCATCCTTGAAAGTTATCCTTTTTTGGAAGTAAAAAATTGGATTATGAAGACCCACAACCTTTAATTGTAATGATTCTCAGATGTCTCAACAATAGTGTTGCAAAACCCGGAGGGTAAACTCACTGACCCGCAATTACATTATAAAGAAAATCTGATGAATATAATGGTTGAATGAGAGACCTAAAACGAATATTATTGCATACCATACTATTGTTATTGATGATGTGCAGTTTTTTTTTAAATATATTATTTTTCGAGCAGCGATGAGACGGTTATGGATCTAACTGAAAGCTTCTGCCTGCGCAATCGGAAATGGATTCTCCTACTGCTCGTGCTTCTGAGTTACCCGCTCTTTTTTCACAAGCTCGGCGATCGTGACATCTGGTCACCGGACGAAGACGAATACGTGCAGGTGAATCGTGAGATGGTTCTCGACGGCCACTGGATATATCCGACGGCAAACGGGCAACCATACAACATTAAACCGCCTCTCTTCAACTGGATGGGCAGTGCCTTTGCCAAACTGAGCGGCGAGGTTAGCGAGCACACCAGCCGCCTGCCCTCGGCGCTCGCAGCCTCAGCCGGACTGATCATAATTTACTTCATCGGCAGGATGCTGTTCGGCCATCGCGCCGGGCTTTTATCTGCGTTGATTATCGGTACGACGCCCATCTATATCGAATTCGGGCGCTGGATTCAGATCAACATGATCTCAACAGTGCTCCTGACGGCAACCCTCGGGCTATTTTACCGGGGCTACAGCGACGAACGGAAACGCGCTCCGGCTTATCTGCTCATGTACGTTCCTGCCGGTCTGGGCACGCTCAATATGGGGCTGGTAAACGTCGTGATGCCGATGATTGTCATCGGCCTGTATCTGATCGCGATGAAGGATGTCAGGCATATTTTAAAGCTGAGGATCGGCTGGGGTATCCTGATTTATCTGGCGATCGCTGCTCCCTGGTACGTTGCCGTCAGCCTCAGGGGAGGATACGCCCATGATCTCATTATTATAACCAACTTCACCCGCTATTTAAAGGAATGGGCTCATGTCCGTCCTTTTTATTACTATTTGGGCACCACACCACCTTACTTTCTGCCCTGGTTTTTCTTCCTTCCCGGTGCAATCTATCTCTGCTTCTCGCCGCAGACAAAAATGGAAAGGAAGCAGATGCTGTTTCCGTTCCTGTGGGTGGTCGGCCTGTTCGTTTTTTTTTCTATCTCTAAAACGAAGCGCAGCGAATACCTTCTCCCAATATTTCCCGCAATGGCGCTGCTTGTGGGGTATGTGATCGACCGCAGCCTTCGGTTCTGGGACGAATCCCTGTTCTGGCGACGTTTGATTTCGTGGCCTTTGTATATCTCGATCGGACTTTTGGCGGCTGCCGGCATCGGTCTCGCCGTCTACGGTTCAATCCTCTCAATGGATTGGCTATTGATTGTCCTGCCGCTCTCATTTTTCTTTATTTTAGGCGCACTCGGGGTCTATTATCTCTTCCATCGAGACAAACGCATGATGTCTATTTTGACGATTGTCCTGACTATAGTGGTGTCTGTCAGCTACGGTGTTGGGCCCGTCGTTTCGCAGAAGAACGCGAACAAATCGGCAAAGCCTTTCTGTCTGAAAGTCCGGCGCTACTTGCCTCCCGGAAAAAACCTGAAGATGTATGGCTTCAACAGGCCGATTTACGCAGTCTATACCGAACGCTTTATGGATGTGGCATGGGACACCAACACCCTGGCAGAGTGGTTCAAAGCGGAGGAGCCTGTTTACGTCGTCGCAAAAGAGAAAGCCTATCTTAAGATCAAGGACACCTTCCCACTGCCGATTCACGTCCTGATCCGCGAGTGGATCGACCACCGCTACGTTCTTCTTCTCTCCAACCGTCCTGCATCCGAGGTTTCGCCTGTGTCCGGCAACAACCCACAATAATCTTTTAAGCCTTCAATTTTCGATTCTTCTTGCGATCAAATTGTGTTATTCAATCTGTTCAGGAGAACAAAAACCGGATGGTAAATAAATTTTTGATCACGACATTTGCAACAATTTGGAAAAATTTTGTTGCTCTCTTGCATTTAATCGACTATCGCGCGTTATTGACATGTTTGGTCCTGACGGGTTTACTCTGGCCGTTGATCTGGATCGGTTTGATCCGACCCACCAAGCAGGTGCTGGAAATCGCTGCAGTGGTGATTACCGGGCTATTCACCATAGGTTTAGTTGTGCGCTTTGCGATAACGCGCCATTTGTTTTTGCTCTGGGCGGCAGGTTTAATGGTCATCGCAATGAGTCGCGAAATTCATTTCAGCGGTTCTGATGAACTTCTTTTAATCGGCTGGCCGATGCTGCTCGGAATTGCTTTATGGCGGTATGATATTTTTGAAACCTATCTTGCGAACCCTGTCTTGATCAATTTTCTGGCAGGCGGGTTTCTTTTTTACATTCTTTCCCAAACTATCGATCAAAGATGGTGGAAGGGGCTACCGGGAGAGGAGGTGGTTTTCGTTCCCCTTGAGGAGCTAATTGAAATATTCGGACATTGTACTGTCGGCTTTGCGCTGCTTTTAAGTAAACAGGTGCAGCATTAAGATACCCCCCGGAGTGCCGGGTAATAGAGTAAAGGATCCTGGCCCAGAGGACCAGGCTTTCGATGTTAGAATAAAATCTGTTCCGCTAACCTTGAATTTGCCTGTCCTTCCCGCTTCCCAACGCATTCTTGACGGCTATTCCAATCTTTTCCAGCGTATACGGCTTTTTAACATATTGACCGGCACCAAGTTTTTGGGCCTTTTTGGCCCGTTTCGTTTCGGAAAATCCACTGGCGATGATTGCTTTTTGTTTAGGATGCAATTTGAGAATCTGCCTGTAAGTATCAAGGCCATCGATTCCGGGATCCATAATCATGTCTAAAAGCACCAGGGCCGTGGAATTGTTTTTTAGATATTCAATCGCCTTTTCTCCGCTTGATACGGCCTTGGCGGAATAACCCAACTTGTTCAGCATACTCGAGGCCAGCTCCCGTTGGTCCCTGACATCATCAACAATCAGAATGGTTTGTCCCGATCCTAGATAGGTTTCAACCGGAATCACGGATTTTTTCTCGACGATACGATCTCTGGTAACTGGAAAATACAGACAGAATGTGGTCCCTTGCCCTTCTTGACTTTCAATATCGATATAGCCGCGGTGATCTTGAACCGTTCCCCAGACAACGGCCATCCCGAGACCGGTACCGCTCCGCCCCATTACTTTTTTCGTATAAAAGGGTTCAAAGATCCTGTTCAGTTCTTCAGTGGCGATCCCAATCCCGGTATCCGATACCTCCAGGACAACATAGTCACCCTCGTGTATGTTGTCATAGCCTTTAATGGGCCGATCGATATATTGATTCCTTGTCAATAAGGTGATTTTGCCTCCTGCAACTTGAGCTTCGGCCGCATTTGAAACCAGATTCATAACTGTTTTCCGCAGGTGAAAAGAAGAGCCTTTGATATTCAATAACTCGAAATCCAGGTACGTTTCAATCTGAACGCTGGCGTAAAAAGCTTTCAACCGCTCATGTTCGGGGGATGCCAGGTAATCCCTGACGATGTCATTTAAATTCAGGACATCTGATGTTATGACCCCCCTTCTGGCAAGCGTCAACAGGTCCTGGACGATATCAGCAGCTTTTTGTCCCGACTTTTGTATATTAAAAATAGGCTGTCTCAAGGGGCTGTTTGCCGACAGCTCCATCAACAACAGATCGGGATAGCCGACGATCCCGGACAAGACGTTATTAAGATCATGGGCCACCCCGCCTGCAAGAAGCCCCAGTGCTTCCATTTTCTCTAAGCGAACAATCTTCTCCTCTAAATCCTTTCTCTCTTTTTCAGCCTGTTTTCGTTTGAATATGTCCCGCATGGAGCCGGCAAATTTTAAGGGAATGCCCTGGTCATCTTTTATCGCGATCGCAACGATGGAACAGGGCCGTTGTGAATTGTCCTTGTCTTTTAGATTGATTTCAAAATCACTCACCTTTCCTTTAGCTAAAATCTCCTTTACAACTTTGCTCGTTTCTTCAGGGTCAGCGTAAATGTCATATAATGATTTTCCAATTAACCCTGTGTGTTTATACTGGGAAAAATTCTCGATGGAAGGACTGATTTCGAGAATAATTCCATCAGGGCTTGTCTCAAAATAGACATCCTGGATATTTAAATAGATGTCCCGATATTTCATCTCACTTTTTCGGAGCGCCTCCTCCACCCGCGTGCGTTCAACTATTTCTTGCTTGAGTTTTTTGTTCGCCACCCCCAGCTCGATGTTGTGTTCCTCCAATAACTTTATTATCGGATTGCTTATCTTGAAAAACAAAGCGGCCCCGCCCAAAATCACCAAAACTGAAAAAAATCCGGCGATCGCCGCAGCTTTCACAAACGGCATGCGTATCTCGGAAAGATCGATCTTGGAAACAATGCCTAAATTTAACTCAGAAACCGGTTCGTGGGCCGCCAGCACCAGCTCTCCTCGATAATCAACGCCGACTAGTGTCCCAGACTGCCCTAACAGCGCTCGTCTCATTGGCTCGGCTAAATTCGAGCTAAAATCGATCGCTTCCGGTTGTTTGAGGTCGCCATGCCGATGCCTGAACAAAAAAATTATCGAATTACCTCTGCGTTCAGCAACGGTGAACTCCATGGTCCTGCCGGATTGCTCGTAATTCATATGCGCTTCAATGATTTGACTCTGGGTAGCCGCCCTAGCACTTTCCGGTCCATCATACTCACCGGAAGCAGCGTCGAATCGGGCAACAACTTCAATCAGACGAGCTTGACTCTGAGCCGTTTCGACAAGTCGTTCTTTCTCTTCGCTAAGTGCAGCTTGGTAAAGGGAAAAGATCGTGATCCCGGCGACAAATAGAGCACTTAAAGCCATAATCAAAATTAAAACAAGGACTCTCTTACGGTTGCTCATAGACCTGTTTCCAGTAGATCGGCTGATTTGATCTCCAATATGAAAAAACAATTTGAAATAGCCAACAATTTCATTCTGTAGCATCCAAATTAAAAGCCAGGGGTTTCAATTCCGGTCGAAGTACGCAATCGGAACCTACTGACTAATTTCAATTTTTCAAGGTATCCGCCAGGAATTCCCCAAAGCGCTTCCAGGATTTTTTGTCCGCAGTTTCCTGATAACGGTTCCCGCCAAAAACGGTAAACGCATGTTGGGCCCCACCGTAGGTGATCATTTCGTGGGCAACGCCGGCCGACTCCAGTTCTTTCGCCAAATCAGCGAATTGGTCCATGGTAATCGCTGTGTCCGCTGAACCGTGCATAATCAAAATTTCCCCCCGGGTTTTGGCGTAATTTTGTCCAGGCGGTGTCTTCAGGCCGCCATGGAAAGTGGCAAAACCTTTCAGGTCTGCCCCGGAACGCGCCAATTCCAGCACGGCCGCGCCACCGAAGCAATAGCCGGCAACAACGGCATTCTCGACGTTGGCACCTCTGTTCTTGGCCGCATCCAAGGCCCCTTTCATCAAAGCCCGCATTTTCTCTCTGTTTTTATAGAGTTCACCTGTATGCTGGCGTTTATCTTTCATTTCAGTGGGTCGCACGCCGGCACCAAACAAATCCAAAGCAAAAACAGCATATCCCAAATCAGCAAGCATATCGGCACGCTTGATTTCATAATCCGTCAAACCATCCCAGTCATGAATCAGCAGCACGAAAGGCGCCGCGTCGGAAGGACTGATGTAATATCCCTCATAGGATTGACCATCGACCTGATATGTCACCGAAGTGCCGGTGGCGTCAAATGCAACACTGGAAACTGCTAACAGAAACAATACATAGATAAAGTATCGCATAATATAGTTCTCCTTTCTGATTGATTTTAAAATCGGTCTGATCACAAATTATCGTGCTCCCCTTTACTCACGGACACACTATGCGCACACATTTCAGGAAACAGCTCTCCTTATAACATTTCAAGGTAATACACCATATGAATATGTCGAGCTGTCAAATCAAGAAGCTATTAAACTCGCAATTAAATAGAGCTGCCGATACCCTCAACCCGCCAATATCGCGAATGCGGAAATCCAGTAATCATAAGGCCTTTTCTGATTTCCCGATGCCTTTGGCGGGGGTGTGAATCAAAACCGTTGTAACAATCAAGCCTCCTTTAATTCTTCAGTCCGTTGATTCCAATGGTATTTTCGGGCAACCGGTCTGAAATCCTCGGACAGGCCGGTGGCTGCCGAGATCCTCAAGCCTGCCTGGCACACCCCCAAAACCGCCAGGGGTGAAAATTTGGCAAACAAATCCATTGGAAAATGAGATCAACTCGACATATGGTGTAGCAGCAACCGATCGCGATCCGCAGCCTCTGAATGGGGTTGTCTATGGCTATGCCCTCAATATCGGTCGCTGCATCGGATGCCGAAAATGCGTCTACGCCTGTATGAAGGAAAACAATCTCTCCCGCGATCCCCAGGCTCAATACATTCGAGTTTTGAAAATGAAAAAAGAAGGCCAGGGCGGTTTTCGGGGAACACGGCAAAATATTCGTCCGTAATCCAAGCAAAGAATTTTAATTTACGTGAAATAGGTGGGTCTTTTTGGGCCAGTTGGCGAATGCGTTCGCATGGCAACTGGACTCAGAGCCTTGCAGTCGGCGGTGGGAGATTTGTTTAGAATACAAAGCAGGCGCTTGGCAATATAGCAAAGGGTCGAAAGGTCGTTGAGGCCGAAAGCGCATACTATTTTCGAGAGCCACAGACTTCTTATCCGGAAAAAATTTTTAACTATGATGTATTTGTTTTGGCAACCATAAATTTGTCTGCCCTATTTAACATACAATAAATCACAAAATTTTTTAGAGCTATGAATTTTTGCACACAGTTTTTAGCTGGATTTTGAGTTGTGAAGAGAAGGAGTGATCTGACTAATAACAATTGCTCGCTTCAAGATATCGTTTGAGTATCAATAGTTTTAACCTCTCGTTTTAATTTAAGATACATAGCAGAACCTGCACTGAAATAAAGGACAGAGAAATATAAATCTCCGCCCTTTCAATCAATTCTTTTATGGGGCGCGGTAATACTTGATGTCAGGCTTCTTTGAAGAAAGACAGGCTAAAAAAGACTGCCTATATAAGTTGCTGTTCCTCCTAAATCATAGCTACTTCAGAAACTCTGTTATGACGTCACTTGCCTTTGTAAGGTGTAAAGCGCAGCCAAGGTGACCGAAAATAGAGTCATAACTAAAATTCTTTTTCCCCTGGAATTGCTTCCGCGATTGCTTTAAAAGAACTTGGAGGGAATAGTTCATCATCGTTAACACCAATTACTAAAGTTTTCGCCTTGACGCTGGGAAGTAGCTCTGCGACATCATAATTTGTGAGCGCTTCTTCCCGCCAGATGGTGTCATTCGCATCCGCCTTGGCGCCACCAAGGCCAACGTCCTTGAGCCCTTTTAGCAACTCCTCTTTTGTTTTCCACTTTTGAGCGTAATAATCATGGGCAAAATACCACAGGCAGGCTCCCATGAAGTACACTTCCATACCCTTCTTGGGTTGCTCCTTGTAATAGCCGTCCTGATAGGCTGGATCGAGCTTTATGATGTCCACGAAAGCGACGCTACGGCCTAACAGTCGTCCGATGGCTTTCGAGGAAGTTGCAATGGGGATGGCCCAATCCATAAAGTCGGGATACATGGTTATCCATTGTAAGGTCTGAAAACCACCCATACTCGCGCCGGCCACACCCGCCAAGTGTTTAATATTAAATGGTAGAAGTGCATAGGATCGTTTTGCGATACACGCTCTTTAAAAAAACCGACTCACATTTGTCGAAACGCTTCATAAGCATATTCAAAACGGGCGATGTTTTTTTGGGTATAGTTCACGTAATCAAAATCAAGGGTAGAGTGTATCTCAGAAACGATGCTCCATAGGGTTTCGCGCAATAATGAAACACACTTCATTGCAGCAAGACGGCGGCGCAGCATGTCTGAAGCTGGTTTCTGATAGTAGGCTTCCAGGAGCCAATCTTCCTGTTCTGGAGATAGCTCATTGTTGGAACACAGATTGGCCAAATCGAAAAGTCCTGTATTGTAGCCTGCATAATCCCAATCAATGAGCCACAAACGTTTGCCATCGTCGATGAAATTTGCAGCAAGAAGGTCATTATGCCCAAAGACTAATTTGATTTCACCTATCTTTTTTTCTAATTCTTCGTTAATTTTAAGAAAACGTGGTAATAAGTCAATCACACGACTGTTGCCCTCTTGTGCGGTCAAAATGTAGTTGCGGCAAACATGGAATGGCCAGAAGACGAGTGCCGGGCCTTGAAAATATTTTGGTATTTCGGTGTGACAAGCTTGGATCAAGGGTATGATACGTTCCAAGTTCTGCTGTTTGCGTATTTCCTGTTCCCCAAATGTTTGCCCTTCGATGAATCGAATGATGAAGAGCCCGTCTTCGCTATAGACAACCTCGGGTGAAAGGCCGGCCGCGTGAGCCGCACGCGCGGCCGCAATTTCGTTGAATCGCATGACACCGTGTATCGGGATGTCGTCGCCGATCCGAACAACAAAACGCTCGCCCTGATCGTTTACAATGAAATTGGTGTTGGTAATGCCGCCACCGAGAGGTTCAGGCTCTACAGCTGAGGACCAGAAATCCAGCTTGGCAACCCTGTCGCGGGCAGATGTGTTCATGTTTCTCCTCAGATTTGGTCAATTTGGAAATCTTGACAGATTTACTGATTGCGCCGGCAGCGTCTCAGCCCCCGAGATATGCTTTTTTTACTTCATCACTGTTGCGTAACTCTTCAGCAGGGCCAGATAATGTGATATCTCCGGTTTCGATGACATAGGCCTGTTGCGCCAGTGCCAAAGCCAGTCGGGCATTTTGTTCAACCAAGATGACCGTTTTGCCTTCGGCATGGATATTCTTGATAATGTTTCCGATTTCCCCGCACATGATGGGCGATAGACCGAGGGAGGGTTCATCCAGGAGCAGTAGTTCGGGTGCGGACATGAGCGCCCGCCCCATTGCCAGCATTTGTTGTTCTCCTCCACTCAGGGTCCCGGCTGACTGATTCGTTCTTTCTTTTAACCGTGGAAAATGCTTGAAAACCACTTTTTCCAGATCTTTTTGGATTTTAACCTTATCTTTACGTAGATAGGCTCCTATTAAAAGATTTTCCATAACCGTCATCTGTGGGAAAATCCGTCTGCCTTCAGGAACCATGGCAATACCCATGGCGTTTATTTTATGTGCCGGCAGATGTTCTATTTTTTGTCCCCTGAAAAGGATTTCTCCGGTTGTGGGGTGTATTAAACCGCTTATGGAACGAAGTATTGTCGTTTTGCCGGCTCCATTCGACCCTATAAGGGTGGCGATTTTACCATTTTCAACAGCTATTGAAATGTTTCTGACGGCGGGTACTTTGTAGTAGTGAACCGTGATATCTTTTACCTCGAGTAGCAACTTTTTCACCTCATGACGATGTGTGTCCGGTTATGATATCTTCAGTCCCAAGATACGCATTGATTACATTTTCATCGTTCTGTATTTCAGCAGGTGGCCCTTCAACAAGCAGGGTCCCGAAATCAAGCACGCTGATATAATCACACAGTTCCATGACAGATCTCATGTCATGCTCTACTATCAGTATGGTGATGCCTTGCTCGTGGACTTTACGGATGAGATCAATCATGTGAGCCTTTTCCGTGGGTGTCATGCCTGTGAGTGGCTCATCCAGCAGAAGCACTTTAGGTTCACAGGCCAGTGCAATGGCAACGCCCAGAGCCCTCTGATGACCATGCGGCAGATTTGACGCCAACTCTTCTTTAAGGTGGCCCAATCCCATAAATTCGACTATTTCCGATGCCTTTGCAAGATTTTCCCGCTCCAGTTTTTTGACAGTCCCGGCAAACACGCCAAAGATATTTTCTTTTGCATGAAGATGGCGGGCGATGGTGACGTTTCTGAGGACGTTGAAGTCATGATAGATTGCCGTTCTTTGGAAGGTTCGGACAATTCCCATTTTTGCTATTTTGCTTGATGAAAGCTTGTCTATACGTTTGTCGCCCATATAGACTATCTGGCCGGAAGTCGGACGATACACGCCACTGATTACATTGAAGAGGGTGGTTTTCCCCGCACCGTTGGGCCCGATTATCCCCCTTATTTCACCCTTTTCTATGGTGAGGTTCAGATTACTCAGCGCGGCAAGACCCCCAAAGTATCTGCTCAGTGTCTTCACTTCAAGAATTGGCACGACCCCGGTTTCTCCTCTAATTCGGTAAAGCGTTATGGGTTTGTATATCCAGAAACGACAGCCACAGCTTCAATCTGTAGGATGGCATTAAATGCATACCAGACCAATCTCATTCTGTTTCGGTTGCCGGCGGTTTGTTTGGACTTTTCCAAAGACCGAAAAACTTTGAAAAAAGGCTCTCAAGCCCCCCTGGCAAAAAGAGCAAAACCAGAACCATGGAAAGGCCAAAGAATGCTGGTCTTAACTGTATCAGCGGACGTGAGAGCTCGAATAGGGTATACATCACAGTCACGCCGATAATAGGGCCCCAGAATGTATTGGTGCCCCCTACCACCACCCAGATGAGAAGATACAGCATGGTGGTGATGTTGAACAATTTCGGATCGACTGCGCCAAGACGATGGACAAGCAGACCACCGGCAATTCCTGCAAAAAAACTGCCGATGGCACAGGCCAACAGCCTGTGACGGGGGATGCTTATCCCTGTAGAGGCTGCCAGTTCCGTGTCCATGGAAACTGCTTTGAATGCATCCCCTATCTGCGATTTTTCTATGCGATACAGCATAAATAAAATGACAAGCATGACGGCCAGGTTGAAAAAATAGTAGGGGACAGCGGCACCAAAATCGATGCCGCCGATAACCGGCGGGTACGGGATGCTTATGATTCCAGTTGACCCCCCAAAAGGGTTTCTAAACTTCAGCCAGGTCAGCCTGATCAGTTCCGCCAACCCATATGTGGCAATATAAAAGCCCCAACCAGTGGATCTCAACAGAATCGAGGTGACCAAAACGCCGAACAGACTTGCCACCACGCCTCCCAAGGGGATGGCCACGAACACCGGTACCCCGAAATTCTTGGCGAACATACCGCTGGCATAGGCGCCCACACCGTATATCACAATATGGTATAGCTGCCAGTCGTGGATTGTAACGATGAGGCGATAACTCTGGGCAAGAATAATCCAGATAAAGAAGATCATGGCAACTTCAACCAGATACGGCCTGGCAAAGAAGGGAAAAATACACAGCCCCAATATAACGGCCGCAATCGCTCCAATCCCGAATTTTTCTGTATTAGTTCGTGACATGCCCCATCAATCCCTGTGGTCTTATTGGTAATACGAGAGCCATAACGGCAACGGAAACCATTAAGGCTGTGACGCCGTCGACGAGCGTGGTAACGAAGGTCATGACAAAGCCCATGATAATGGAAGCGAGCGTAACGCCCCCAATGCTTCCCATGCCCCCCACGATCACCACGATGAGTGCCGGCAAGGATAAGATGCCCTCCCAGAGCGGGTGTTACCGCATATATCGTCGACATCAATCCCCCGGCCAAACCGGCTAAGCCGCCGGCGATGCCCAACGCCAATGCCGTCATCCGGTTGATGTTGATGCCCTGCAGGGAGGCGGCTTCCGGATCCTGAGCCACGGCTCGCAAAGCGCGTCCGGGGCCGGACCAGCGCATAAAGATCATGAGCCCGCCGATACAGGTAACGGCAAATGGAATGACAAGCATTCTTTGAAAGGCCACTGAGGCACCCAGAATCTTGAAGGGGTGCATATAGGGGCTGGGAATGGTCCTCATATGTCCCCACCCCCACATTTCACCCACAAAAACCTCAAAAACGAACATCAAGCCGGCGGTTGCGATGAAACCGGCGACCACATCCCCCTGAGCGGCCGGAAAATGCCCCGCTCAACAGCGAGACCGATAACAACTCCCACCACCATGGCTGCCGCCACCGCCGCCCAAAACGGCCATCCCCCCAAGGCATAGAGGGCATATACGGTATAGGCGCCCATCATGAAGAAATGACCATGTGCCAAATTTGCCATCTGCATGACACCAAAGGCCAAAGTGAGACCCACAGCGATCAAGGCATACATACTGCTGGCCGCTATGGCGTTGGCTACGGTTTGTATGAAAAGCTGGCTAGTCATACGCTCTCATCCAATCATGTTTGCAAGCTTTAAGTTCGAATGCGGGTTTGAATTTCCTTGTTTTAGTTTTACGGGGATGGTGCCCGGCACCACCCCCGTAAGCAGGTTATTTCCTTTGGTCCCACATCTGCCCGCGTGCACGGACCTCTTTGATAACGATGTCCTTTATGGAATTGTACCAAGGCTCGAAATTCAAGTGCGCAATGATGCGTTTGTCTTTGGCTTTAAGGTTGAACATGCACATGGGTACAGGTTCTTCGATCATATTGTCGATACCGAACATCTCTTTTCCGCTCATGTGGCCGGGGCCGAGAATGGTGGGGAACGACGGCAGTTTTCTCAGGGCTGCCAAAATGGCATCGTTTGAAGGCCATTTGCCCGGCGTATCCTTACCGGCTTCCTGAGCGCCAATACACCATGGGATCAGCCAAATCATATGATCCCAGTCAATTCCGGTCATCTTGCGCTGAACGTCCTCACGCGCCCCCGGACCGTATCTTTCGTTCCACACGTTCGTAAAAGACTTCTGCCATGAAGTTTCGCCCCACCACGGGTCGTCCATCAAGGGAAAACTGTCGATGGCCTGGCGGGCGGCAGCATATTCCGCCGGGATTTTCGTCAGATTGGTTTCCCAATCGGCGTAGTTCTGGACAACAATCCCTTTATAGCCCTGAAGGTACAGCTGCTCCCACATCATGGTCTGGTATTCGGGCCAGGCTTCGCAAAGACTGATAACGTCAGGATTGGTGGCCATCATGGCGGTAACGACTGGGGCGAAGTCGGTGGTATCAACGGCAAAGAACTTTTCATAGACAATATCGAACCCCATCGCTTTGGCGGCACCGATCTCCCATGCCCCTACCTGGCGTGACATGATGCAGTCCTGGGTAGCCAGCGCAAATTTTATAGGTCTTCCCAGTTTTTTTTCGGACAGAACCATTTTGGCCATGAGGGTGTTGAACATGTTGCACTGCGGGGTGATATCCCCGCCCGCGACAACATACGGCCTCCTCGGATCGCAATCCGTGGGGACCAGAGAGGCATAGATGACTTTGTGTTTGGTGAGAAAGGGCGCCGTGGCATTGGCAGCATCTCCGCCTATGGCGCTGATGAATTTTACGTCATGTTCCATCACCAATTGTCTGGCACCTTGGAGCGCCTTTGATGCGTTCGCCTCATCATCAAATGTGTGCATCTTCAATGGGTATCTTTTCCCGCCGACGAGAAGACCACCGGTCTTGTTCACCGCATCGACCCAAATCGTATTACCGGTTAGTCCAGGTAGTCCCCATCCTGCGTCAGGCCCTGACAGCGCGCAGAGGAAGCCGATGTTAATGGTTTCACCTGTTGGGTACTTCTTGCCTATCTGCTGGTCAGGCAGGTGACTTAATATCAACCTTCTCATCCGAACTCAGTTTTTCAGCCCCATATACAGCGGCAGTTGGTCCAATACATTGCCAACAAAGCTATCAGCAAGATAGGAACCACGAAATTCTGAAAGCCTTTCTTTTCCATTTTTTCCTCCTTTCTTTAGAGTAATTCACTGCAGATTTTCTGTGTGGCAGTGATTATACCTATGAGCAGGTAAATATATGGCAAAGGGCATATTCCCACGGCAATGGATTTGTAATAAAATTGCAAATTAGGGGTTGCTGATTTTCTATTATCTATTAAGCGGTATTTTTAACCTGTATGAACGACTATTCATCTATAAGAAGGTAAAAAAAGAAGAATCCCAAGATGTCGAATTCAACACATGACATATTTATCAATTTTTCAATCTATTAAGCAGTTCAGTTAAAAAAGGGAAGAATTTGCATTTTGAAATGTCTGTCATAATTATATAACCCACACCAACAAGTCAACCATTTTACCGAGTGAATAAGAAAAAGTTCATCATGTTAAAATTCAGAATATTACATGAAATTATGACATTTAAGAAAATTATCCACTGGCCAAAATCCATTGAATCACATATACTCTCCAACATCTATTTGCCGGTGACAAATTGAAGATCTCTGGCATTTACATGCACCGGACATAATTTTGGCAATGTTGTTTTTTCTGATATCGCAATGAAAATCTCATTTTGGCGGATTTCCATTTTTTGCATTTTCTTCAGAAAATTGATATCTGTACCGGTGGGCGTGGCAATTATTATTGTGGGAATCTCAAGTATCACAGGTTTTTTGATACTCCTGAAACCGGCCATCTCCATCTATCTTTAACCAGCTGATAGTTGGTTTTAGATAATTTATCTGAACATATCACAATCCTTGAATTGATCTCGAATTAGCCACACGTTGTAGTTTATAAGATATTCTGATAGTATGTTTTGAGTTATGAATCAGATTTGAACCAAACCTGATTTTCAAACACACCTCGGCTTTTCCTGATTCATTATTTTCTAAAAATCAACACTATCTATTGTAAACCACGCTGGTTATTTGGATCTGATAACAGAGCAATATGGCAAGAAGTCCTCGGCCTTGGTTAATAGTATGAGGGATAAAATTAATGGATAAATGGGAGATACTATTATGGGTATTTTTATAAAGTGGTTTGTTTTAACCATTGCTATCATAATCGCATCTTATCTGCTTAATGGAATACGTGTGACTGGGTTTTTGTCTGCACTCTCTGCAGCTGCCATATTGGGAATCCTTAATGCCTTTTTTAGACCGATATTAATCATGCTGACCCTGCCACTAAATATCATGACTTTAGGGATCTTTACCTTTGTGATAAACGCAATCTTATTATTGATGGCTTCAGGTGTAATTTCCGGTTTCGAGCTCGATGGATTTTGGCCTGCTTTATCTGGTTCACTCTTGATAAGTATTGTTAGTTGGGTGTTGAATTCGTTTATAGATGAACATGGCAAATGGGGATATATAGAAACAGACAATAACAGCGATCGAGATAATTGAGTAAACCTGTGTTCACTCCAACGAAAATGTAGATATCAACCCCCTAAAAATATACCGGTGTGCGAGAATAATCACAACAGACCGAATCTTGTATTTATAGGCTTCTCTGCGGTACGCTGGGCATAACCAGATGGTATCGGTAATAATTGGATTGAGTTTGATAACTGGACGTCTTCCATACATCATTACTTAGGTGATGTTTGATTTTATGATAGGATCGACCTAAAAAATAGAACCGTAAAATACAATCATGTCTTGTGGGGGTGCCAAATGCCTATTGAGTATAAAGTCTCTCCGGACGGGCTACGAATAGAAACCTTTCCAAAAGGTGTATTGGATCTCAAATCAACCATCGATTACTTTGAAAAGTTAAAAAATGATAAAAGAATAAAACAAGATGCCATAGAAATTGTTTATTTTATTGATGTAACCGATTTTAAAATTTCCTACTTGGATGGCAACGAAATCACAGATAGCTACCAAGAACCGAAGCACCTCAAGATGATAGCGTCGACAGTATTTGTATGTGAAACTGCTTTAGGATATGGAATTGGGAGAATGTTGCAAACATTCCATGAGATCACCAATCCTGATCACAAAGTTATTGTTGTAAATTCTGAAAGTGAAATTGATGAAATTCTAAAAGGGTGACACCTCCTACATAGTTGTTATTATCAGTCCCTCATATTTATTGTGATATACGATTTTCAACAGATTTTGGCTAAATCGATAAAATTGTTGATCCAAAACAAACTTCAAAATAAAATATCTGCAATGTAGTCCAGACGCTGATCAACCTTTGCTAATTTGAGAAACTAAAATTATATAAATCAGGGGAGATTAGAAATGGATAGTACAACAAAAATGCTATTATTACTTGTACTATATGTTCCTGTAATATTTCTTGGAGGAATCGTTGCTCATAGAAAAGGTGATTTTTTCTCCAGAGGTGCAGCAATTTGTGTAATTACTTGGGTCTTTGGATTGTTCTTCATGATTAAAGCTCCCACTAGCAAAGCACGGGCGGGTGATAAAGAAGATCTGTTTAGTTGGCACGGTCATGGTGCGAACGGTGGTATATTTTTTCTTGTATGTATCGTTTTGTTTTTATTATATCGTATATTTTAAGGTGTTATGAGTTGAATTAATTCTTGTCGTAAGTTTTTGATTCGGTGGTTTGCACTGGTCATAACCAATACTACTAACCGAGGATAGTTGCATTTTAAATACCTTTGCGAGATTTCATATAGCAAAACGGTAGATATCAGGTGCCTTAAAAATTACCGGTGTGCGAAAATAATCGCAACAGACCAAACCTTGCATCCATAAGCTCTGTCGTGGTACTATGGGTATGATCAGATGGTATCTGCAATAATTTCGTTAAGTTTGATAACTGGATCTTTCTCCGAGACTGTCGAAAAAGATCACGCCAAAGCTTCCGTATAAAACCGAATAAATATTCCCAAAAGCTATTGACATAATCGGTTGTTATGCTAGTCATTATTTACTCAGTGAAGTAAATATTATTGGCCTATCAAGCGAGAGGCTGGCATGGCAAAGAGTTGGTGACCGTGTGCGGATTAGAGCTCAATTAATCGATGGCGCATCCGATCATCATATTTGGGCTGAGAGCTACGATGCTGTTATGGAAAATATCTTTGATCTTCAGGACAAAATTACAAAAAATATTGCTGCGGTCCTGGCGGTAAAATTAACTGTTAAAGAGCAAAATCGTTTAGCTAATAAGGAAACGACAAACATTGAAGCCTACGATGTTTTTGTGAAAGGGTGGGAGCTTTTACATCGAGAGACTCCTGATGATTTGGCCCAAGCCATCTCCCTTTTTGAGGAGGCCATCGAGTTAGACCCTATGTACAGTCGGGCGAACGCCGCCTTAGCATGGGCGTATCTTAGTGGTTCACTTCGCTTCAAATGGCAAGATAATTTTTATCAGCATAATCTACTCAGGCTCATGGCACGCAAACATTTAGAATTAGCAATGCGCAACCCGACTTCCACTGCTCACCTGGTGGCAAGCAAAATGGCCATGTTTCGGCGTCGATACGGAGATTCAGTCACCCATGCTCAGCTTGCGCTTGCTTTTGATGCCAACGACCCCGACACTAATTTAAACATGGCCTGGGTTTTAATGGCCACTGGAAAGCCCGAGGAAGGTCTTGAATTTGTAAACAAAACAATACAACTCGACCCTCGTAACATGGCTGCTCCTTTTTCTGCGGCAGGAATGGCGTATTTTATCATGGGAGACCTGAAAAAAGCCGCAACGATGACGGAAAGAGCGATTGCTCATAATCCGACAATCGCTGGTCGCTATGAGAGTCTTTCTGCAATCTACGCACTCCTTGGCCGAAGCCAAGATGCTCAAGCTGCACACGCTAAAAGTCTGAAAGCATGGAACTTCGGATTGTTTCCAGCAGATTTGACTACTATTATGAGTTCTTTCCTGGTTAAAGACCGACAAGTTGTTGATCGCTACGCTGATGGGCTTCTTAAAGCTGGGTGGTTGGGTAAACCATCCGAGTATTACAAAATTTATGAAGAAAATAGAATTACTGGTGAAGAGATCCGGAACTTAGTTTTAGGTCAGGAGATAACCATACATGAGTTTGATAGAATATATTGGATTGATCACAGCAAAAAAGGTAGGGCAAAGGATATATCGAGAGTGAGAGAGGGAAAATGGTGGATTGAGGATGACATGCTCTGCTATCAAATGGAAAGCGAAACAGTAAAAGGCTTAAATGACTGTGGAGAAATTTATCGAAACCCAGATTCATTGCCCGGATCAGAGAAGCAATATTTATATGTCAATGATTACGTTATAGCTGTCCTCACAACTAAAGAATAATTTTAGATTTATGTATATATTAGGTTATTTAAAATCTGACATAACTTATCAACGGGTTGAACAAACCTGTGATACCATCATTGCACAAGCAGTGGACGCTATTTTTTGAAAGTTGTATTTTAATGTGATCATCTCCTCCGCAATTAAGCCCAATTTGAAAAGACCTCCTATTAGGACTTCCGATAGAAGCCTTCGATTATTGACCTCTTCCGAAAACCAAAGACTTCACCAATCCCGAAGAGTCTCCCAGACAAAAGACTCTGTAACAATATAGATAGGAAGGTTTGATTTTTCTATAATAATTGGTAGGTTATATATCATCAAGGTTGCATAGAACTTTCAAATCGGTAGCGGTAAAATACGACCGCAAAAAGTCCCTAAATCACAAATCGTTTTCTAACTGCCCGTGCAGTAGTCTCCTTTATTATATCTTTTCGATGGGTTGTCGAAAAACAAGCCTATTTTTTCTTTAAAGAGGGTGGAGATTCATAAAAATAGTCATCTGGATTGGATAAGAAATACATATCACAGCCTCACCCAATCCTGCGATAAGAGAATAGAATTGCATTTCGACGGCCCTTGGCAAAACAGAGTATCACAAATCAATATGCTCTCAATGGAATGATGGTATCACAACCTTTTTCCTTGCCGGATGAATTGATTTCTGACAATATTTTCAAGAGCATGACGGTCACGATACTCTCAATAGGTCACAAGTCCCGTGATGTTTGGTTTTCTGGTATGGGACCGCCATAGGCCGGAATCCCGATTGGCCACAACATATTGAGAAGGGAGGGTTAACCCATGATACGAAAAGCCTTTTTCCCGGGGTGTTATATACAGGGGAAGGATATTCTCCGAAATCTTGGGGAAATTGAAGAACTTAAAAAGAAAAGAGTTTTTATTCTCGCTACAAATAAAGCCGTTAAGAGAATTATTCCGGAAAACCTTTCAACCTGGAAAAGTATATGCGAAATCAAATATGAGAAATTCAGTGGTGCCTGCACCTGGGATGAGATCAACAGGGTGCTCGAGATAGCAAAAGGTGGTGCCTATGATTTCATCATCGGCATGGGGGGTGGGAAAACCATTGACACGGCCAGGGTGGTTGCCAATCAATTGGGCGTCAAATATATCGCAGCGCCTACCATCGCCGCTACAGACGCACCCACCGCAAGTGCTTGTGTCGTTTACAGTAAGGAAGGTTCGGTCGTCGACTATTTCACCACAAGCAATCCCGATTATGTTCTGGTGGATACGAGAATCATTGCTGAAGCACCGGCAAGGTTTCTTGTTTCCGGAATGGGCGACGCTCTTGCAACATGGTTTGAAGCGGAGACCTGCGATCGATCTTATTTCCGAAACGTATGTGGTGGATTCAATCTCAGGGCAATCATGTCCCTTGCCGAAGCATGCTACAAGACCCTTTTAACATACGGCAGCACAGCCAAGATCGCTTGTGAAAACAATTTGGTAAGTCCAGCGCTTGAGTGCATTGTAGAAGCCAATACCCTTCTCAGCGGCCTTGGTTTCGAATCAGGTGGTCTCTCAACTGCACATGGCATTCATGACTGTCTCTGCAATCTGGAAGGTACGCACGCATATTATCACGGCGAAAAGGTGGCATTCGGTACCCTGGCCGGGTTATTCCTTGAAGCAAGGCCACAGGCTTTGATAGATGAAGTATACGCATTCTGCAGATCTGTCGGACTGCCGACCACATTGGCGCAGATCGGTCTGGAGGAAGTTACAGACAGGGAATTGGATGCAGCCATTCATCCGGTTTTTGAAAACAAACAAAGCTATTTGCACCATGTGAGATTCGATTTGACACCCGAAGGGATCATAGAGGCCATCCGGATGGCGGATGCGTTTGGTCGTCACCTGGGTTAACGATCTACCTGTGAATTGGAAACGCAGACGATGATATCCGGTGATTTGGATTATATGAAGAAGGAAAAGCTTCAGGAATTAAGAGAGGAGCTATAGAATGTAGAGAGAATGCTAAAAGCGATGATCAACTCCCTGGAAAACAAACACTCGAATCCTTGAATCCTGGACTCCTTGAACCCTTTCTCCCAACTTATTGGGAGAAGATCTCAATTTTATTTTGTTGCTTCCCGGATATACTGGGAACAGTAGCGACAGAAACTGAGCGGAATCTGGTCCAGGTCCGACAGGTTTCCGGAAAAATGCATGAGGCACTGACGGCTTTCACAATGGGTCAGTGTCGTACAGATGACATAATTCATGCAGGGCGACTTTGGCAGCCCGTTCCAAGGCAATGGCCGAATCGTTGATGGTGCCCATGGGATTTTCCATGAGTCGAAATATGGATATAAGTGCAACCCGTCCCCCTTGTCTTGCCTCACCAAACACATGTGTAAAGACCGGTACGAAGAGATCAACATCCAGAATGCCGATTACCTTGTCTACCGACGTAAACAATCTGGATTCCAGACGTTGAAGGATAGAGCCGACATCATATTGAAGTCGCTGTTTATCCAGGGCATAGGTAGGCGTTTTCATCGGCTCCAGGAGGATTGCCTGAATGTCGAGATAGCCGGATATATGGGCGGCAATAACCTTCGGCGCAATATCGGGAATGTCCCCAATCGGGATGACACCGATGCGTTGACGGTCCTTTCTCATTTCTTTATGGTTCTTAAACCGAAACGGTCAATTTTTTTGTGCAAGGTCACCCGATTGATGCCCAGGATCTTAGCAGCGTGCGTGATGTTCCACTCACACCCGTCCAGTACTTCCACGATATAATCCTGTTCCAGCTCCTTCAAGGAGGGTGCTTTTTTTCTGGGGGCGCCTGTGGAAAGGAAAGAGAAATCTCCCGGTCTGAGTGTTCGGGATCTGGAAAGGACAACGGCTCGCTCGATGGCATTTTCGAGTTCTCTCACATTTCCGGGCCATTCGTACTGTTTTAACCGAGTCAGTGTGTTCTGCGAAACATGGTCGACGTGTTTGGCTGTTTCCTGGCTGTATTTTTTGAGAAAACGCTGAACAAGTAAGGGGATGTCCTCTTTTCTCTCCCGGAGTGGTGGAATATGGAGGTGAATCACATTGATACGGTAGTAGAAGTCTTCCCTGAAACTGCCGGTGGAGACGGCTTCTTCCAGGTTTCTCCGGGTGGCTGAGATGAGTCTGAAATTAATGCCGATAGATTCGCTGCTTCCGACCCTGGTAATCGTTTTTTCATCCAGTACGCGCAAGAGATCGATCTGCATTTTCGGGCTGATTTCCCCGATTTCATCCAGAAACAGCGTTCCCCCGGCCACGACTTCCAAAAACCCTTTCCGGGTGCGTATGGCGCCCGTAAAAGCACCTTTCCTGTGGCCGAAAAGTTCGCTTTCAAGCAGTGTGTCTGGAATGGAACCACAGTTGATGGCGATAAAAGGATATTGTGACCGTGTGCTTTTGGCATGTATGGCTTTGGCAACCAGTTCTTTTCCGGTTCCTGTTTCTCCGGTCAGAAGAACAGAGGCATCACTTGCCGCAATTTCCGGGATGAGTTCAAAAATCTCCATCATGGAGGAGGACTGGCCGACGATGTTGTCAAAGCGAGAGATTTTTTTCAGGCGCTCCTTTAGATAATTGTATTCGGATGCCAGTCTTCTCTGCTGCAGTATCTTTTCCATCACCAGGGATAAGTAATTTGGCTTGAACGGTTTCAGGAGATAATCGCTGGCGCCGGTCTTCATGGCTTTGATGGCGGATTCGATGGATCCGTAGGCGGTGATAATGATGACATCGGTATCCGGATAGTCTGTCTTGATTTTTTCAAGCAACTGAATCCCGTCCATGCCGGGCATTTTGATGTCCACGAACATGATATCAAAGGGATATGTCTCCAGCTTTTCCAAAGCTTCGAATCCTGAAGAGGCTGTGTCCACGGTGTAACCTGCTTTCTCGAACCAGAAAAACAGAGACTCTCTGACGATTTTTTCATCGTCGACAACCATGATGCTCATTTTTTCATCCATGGGGATCCTCCACTTACAGCACCGGAAAGTTTAAAGTGAATACCGTGCCTTCATTTTCCCTGCTTTTGACGAGAACTTTTCCGCCGTGGTTTTTCACGACACCGTAAACGATAGACAAGCCCAACCCGGTGCCTTCTCCTTCTTTTTTGGTTGTAAAGAATGGATCAAAAATTTGATTGATATGTTGTTCAGAGATACCGTAGCCGGTATCCCGAATCTCGACTTGAATTTCCCGGTTTTTTTTGACGAGGCGGGATGTGATGCTCAGTTCTCCGCCCTTGGGCATGGCTTCAATGGCATTGAATATCAAATTCAGGAGGGCCTGCTGAAGCCGGTTGGTATCACCCTTCAGCATGACGATACCGGTTTGGAAATCGGTGATCAGCCGGATATTTTGGAGTTCAATTTTGTGGCGTGTCAGGTTGATGACCGCATCAAGAATGTCATTAAAAACGATACGTTTGTACTCGAGTGGAAGTTCGCGGGAAAATGAGAGCAGATTGGTAACGATATTGCCGCAGCGCTCCAGCTCACTCGACATGATCGATAGGAACTTCTTGAATTTTTCCAGCCTTTCCGGTGTGGGGTTTCCTTCTGCAAGCATCTCCTGCATAAGGTCAGTGAATGTAAGCAGTCCATGAATGGGGTTGTTAATTTCGTGAACACAGCTGGCTGCAAGCTTTCCCAGAGAGATCATTCGGTCTTCTTGCACCATTTTATTCAAATCCGCCTTCAATTCTTTTACGCGTTTTTCCCAGCCGCTGGATATGGCATCCGTAATGTCGCTGATAATTTCGATAACTTGAAAGATGTCTCCATCTTTGTTCGTTAAGGGATAGGTAACGATATTACCGTAAAAGGTGCTGTATTTTTCCCTGGTGTATTCATGGACGACCTGGGCAGACTTGCCGCTTCTCAGGGTTTCAAGCATGGGGCACTGCATCATGGGGTTTGAGCTGGCACAGGGCGCTCTCAATCCGTAATATGCCCGATAACAGTATTCACCCAGCACGTCTTCTCTTTTCCTGTTGACGATGTTCAGATAGGATTCGTTCACTTCACTGATAGTGAAGTCGGTATTCAATACGACGATGGCCTGATTACTCTGTTGAATCAGAAAATCGGAAAACATTTTTTGGAGGTTTGCCTGATATTCTGCCGATTTTAGTTGCTGGTCCACATTATAGAACAAACGGAAAAACTGGCCGATATTATGTTCGAGGACACCCACACCTTTTGGACGCAATTTGACAAGATCCAGAAGAACATCCCGGCTGTTGGTCAGCTCAATAATGCTGTTCAGGCCTTTGAACTTAAAAAAATCCCTAAAGTTATCTGTTGTATTTATGCCCATCTGCTTGGCCATGAGCAGGCCTTCGGCTTGCGGATCAATGTCGCAAACACCGATCAGGTTAATATCCAGGTATTTTAAATAATCCGTCTGCAGAAGCTCGAGAAAGAACTTACACGCTCTGCCACCGCCGACAATGGCGATATTCAACGGCAGACGGGTGGGAATCTCATTTGCGATTTTGTTTACGGGAGACATCAGCTCTCTCCAACGAAGAAGAATTAATTCTTAATGATTAATTTTGAATGAATTAGCTCATAGCAGTTAGCTCTTGGCTCTTAGCTGACAATTGACGAAGAGCTAACAGCCAAGAGCCAAGAGCATATGGGCCTATTCCCTCGAACCCTATAAACTTAGTTGCTTTGTTCATTGCGTTCTTTGGGTTTATTGTATTGCTTATGGCCGCCGGTATAGTGCCTTCAACACGTTTCCGTTTCATCAACCCAATGAACCCAAGAAACGCAACAAACTCAATGAACCCTGTTCTCCTCAAAGCTCTAAGACATAGGTGACCGCAGTTATAGGATATTATAACGCTTCATCTTCCGCCATAAGGTGGTGCGATCCATGTTTAAAGTCCGGGCTGTTTCTGTTCGATTTCCGCCATGTTGGTTTAAGGTCTGGATAATTTTTTGAGCGTTCTCTGGAAGCCGATGTGTCCGCACGGAATTCGGATAACACTGTTTGCGTATCAGGTACCGGGGTCGGGCGTTGAACGTGCTCGGGCAGGTGCTCGGGCAGAATTTCCTGTTCCTGACTGATAATCAGGGCGTGCTCGAGAATGTTTTCAAGTTCTCTTACATTACCGGGATAATCAAATTTGAGAAGTATTTCCATCGTGGGTTTTGAAATATTTACCGGGTGATTGCCCCTGGCGGCACAGAGCCGTCTCAATATATGCCGTAATAGCAAGGGAAGGTCTATCTTGCGGTCTTTTAGCGTCGGGAGTCTCAGCCTGAAGACATTCAGCCGATAAAAGAGATCTTCCCGGAACAATCCATCTTCGACCAGCTTGTCGAGTCTTTTGTTGCTGGCGGATAAAATTCGCACATCGACTTTGTGGGTGTGACGGCTTCCCAGTGGATAAAACTCTCTGTCTTCCAGTACCCGCAGCAGTTTTGCCTGAAGCGACAGGGGCAGGTCACCGATTTCGTCCAGAAAAATAGTGCCGCCATCCGCTTCGTTGAACCGTCCGGGTTTATCCCGGTCGGCGCCGGTGAATGCACCTTTGACGTATCCGAACATCTCCGATTCCAGCAGGTTGTCCGGGATGGCGGCGCAGTTGACCTTGACAAAGGGGCAGGAGGCCCGTTGACTGGAAGAATGGATGACTTTTGCCAGAAGATCCTTGCCGGTTCCCGTGGGCCCTTCAATGAGGATGGTAGCATTGGTTCCGGCAATGACGGATACGGTTTCAAACACTTTCTGCATCTCTGGGCTCTTGCCGATCATATCATGGAAGGTGTATCGGTCACTGATGACCTGATCCAACTGGTGCTCGAGGGTCAGATCATGAAACGTGGCCAGTCCACCGACGATGGCGTCTTTTTCGTTTTTCAGGGCAATGACATTGGCCCTGACGGGAATCTTTTCACCGGCGCTGGAAATGATTTCTCCCTGCCGGACGCTCTGCTTGATTCCTTTCTTGATGGATTCTTTTAAGAAGAAGAGGTCGTTGGTTTCGTCTTTGCCGAAAATGGCTGAACAGGATTTTCCGAGGACCTGGCGGCGGTCATAACCGGATATTTTTTCGGCTTTGTGATTAAAAAAGGTTATGTAGCCACCCCGGTTGACGGTAAAGATACCGACATCGAGATTGTCCAGGATTATTTTCAGACTGCGCTCCTCGTAATGGATGCGGTCGATCAGATCAGCGATGGGGGAATGGTCCTGGAGAATGGTGAGGCAGCCTGCCAGTTGATAGCTTGCATCATAAATCGGGATGGCCATGCGGGTTAACAAGCGTGCGGTTTCATTCTCATTGATGATTTCCACGTCGGGCTCGTCCGTGACGGCATTGCTGTTTCCCTTCAGGAGGCAGGTGGTCATGCAGGGCACACCGGTGAAGATATCGCGGCAGTCTTTCTCTTTTACATCGTTTTCCTTCAAACCCATGAGTGCCTGGGCAGTCAGGTTCATGGACTTTACCTTCCGGTATAGATCCACAGTAAAGGCGCCTACGCCGAGCTCATCGAGGATTGCCAGGGATTGGTCGCTCCGTATGACATCTATTTTTTTTTGATCCATGGGCATGAGAAAGCTCCAATAAAATTGCTTATGCAATTTTATCATGACGCGACCATGTCGCTTTTGTTAGGTCATAGCTGATAGGATCTGATAGCTCATAGGCTGCTAGCAGTCAGCTTTGACCTATCATCTATGAGCTATCAGCTCACGCTACCGGCAGCGTGATGATAAACGTGGTACCCTGTCCCGGCCGGCTCTTGACGTCGATCCGACCGTTGTGATGATCGATAATACCATACACTGTCGAGAGTCCCAGACCCACGCCGTAACCTTCCTGCTTGGTGGTGAAAAAAGGCTCGAAGATGTGCGGCAGATTGTCTTCCGGGATTCCGGCACCTGTGTCTGTTATCGCGATGGTACTATGGGCTTTATCTGCATGATAATGACTCTCGATGCGAAGATTCCCCCCCTCCGGCATGGCGTCGATGGCATTGAAGATCAGGTTGATGATGCACTGCTGCAGTTGATTGGCATCTCCCTGGATTGCGGGACAGTTCGGTTGAAAGGCGGTGGTCAAGGCAATGTTCTGCAACCCGAGTTTGTGTTGGCTCAAGGATGTGCATTTTTGGAGAAGTTCCTGAATCCGAACAGGGCCCATGGCCGGCGACGATTTTCTGGAAAAGGCCAGGAGGTTCGAAACGATCTGTGAACACCGCTCAGTCTCGGATTCCACGAGTTCCAGGTATTGTTTGAATTTATTTATTTTTTCCTCTTTCAAAGGATGTTTTTTCAGAATTTTGGACATGAGTCGGGTGTAGTTGAGAATACCTGAAAGCGGGTTATTGATTTCGTGAACCACGCTGGCTGCCAGCCTTCCGAGGGACATCATTTTATCCTGGTGAAGAATCTGGGCCTGGTCCGCTGCCTGTCTTTCAAGGAATTTTGCGTAGTCCTGAAGTTTTTTACGGGAGGTGTAACGTTGTTTTGCGCGCGATAGAGACAGGTGCAGGGCATGGTCGCTGATGGGCTTGGTGATAAAATCGGAAGCATCGAGTTGAAGGGCCTGGATGGCGAGATCCATTTCCGCAAAAGCGGTGCAGACGATCACCTCGATATCCGGATCGAGCTTCTTGACGGCCTCCAGAACTTCGAGGCCGTTCATCCCCGGCATTCGGATGTCCGTGATAACAATCCTGGGAGGCGCCTTGCGACACAATTCAAGACCGGTTGTTCCATCCGGAGCGGTTGTTACCTGGTAGCCTTTATCGCTCAGGGTGAGGTACATGACATCCAGAATGTCTTTTTCATCATCGATGACAAGAATGTGCCAGTCGGAATGATCAGACATGGTTCCTTCCCTCCGGTTGCCAGGTCCTGTCAGATCGGTGCACATGGGTTTGAAACTGTCCATTTTTGTTCGGTTTGACAGGGTCGGATAGACAATAACGTACACCTAAATCAAGGGCATTGTCAAGAAAGCCTGCCCTGACGGGTATCGCGGCGTTCCAGTTCCGCCTGAATCCGAGACAGGGTTTCCCTTTTGTTCAGAGACCAGTGGGGAGCGATCAGTTCATGCGGGTGCGGGTCACTGGTCAGTCTTTGAACGATCATGTTACTGGGAATCCGCTCCAGAAAATCGCACACCAGATCCACATAAGCGGCCTGTGTCAGACAGCGGTAAGATTTCTGTTGGAGCATGGTTTCAAGCCGCGTTCCCTTGATGACATAGAGTAGATGGATCTTGACGCCGTGGATGCCCAGTCGCGAAATAAATCTGGCGGTCTCGTGCACATGGGCGGCGGTCTCACCCGGCAGACCCAGAATGACATGCGCACATATCTGAATACCTCTGTTTTGGGTCTCTTCGACGGCTCTCGCAAAACAGGCTGCATCGTGCCCCCGGTTGATCAGAGACAGGGTGCTGTCGTGGGCTGACTGGAGTCCGTATTCGACCCAGACAAGGCACTTATCCGCCATCTCCTGGAGCAAGGCCAGTTTGTCCTGGTCGATGCAGTCCGGCCGGGTCCCGATGGAGATACCCACGATATTGTCCACGCTGACGGCTTCCTGGTAGAGACGTCTCAGGGTTTCAACAGGGGCATAGGTGTTGCTGAATGACTGGAAATAGGCCAGAAACTTCCTGGCTTTGTAACGCTTCGATAATACCGCCTTCCCCTGTTCGAGTTGCTGGGTGATGGAGAGCCCTTTCTCGTGAGCCCCTGTTCCGGATCCCCGTTCATTGCAGAAAATACACCCTTTTGTGGAGATAGAACCATCCCGATTCGGGCATGTCATCCCGGCGTCAACGGTAATTTTCTGGACCCGGCATCCAAACCGCTTGCGCAAGTAGGTGTTGAGATCATTGTATCTTTTGTCTGCGGCGCCATACGGTGCTTGACCTGGTTGAGGTTGGGAATATTATCTATTAATAATGGGCTAATCATAGCCCAAACCAAGATTATTAATCAATTTTGTTGTGATAAACCCAAAATTCGAATATCAAACAATAAAAGCAATCAAGAAAGCACGAAATCTGAAATACATTTGAAATTCGCATTGGGTTTGTTGTGTCTTGATTGAGTTCGTCTTTCGTGATTTCACGATAAAGACTTTTTCTTTCGAGATTATCCAGAGAATTTATCCTCAAAGATACTCTGCGATTTCGAATTTAATACATGATCGCTGAATATGTTCAATTCGTCAATGAATATATAAACTGAAACGATTTAATTCAAAATTAATTGTCTCATACCAACACATACGACGTCATTGTCGTGGGTGCCGGCCATGCCGGTTGTGAAGCTGCCCTGGTGGCTGCCCGGATGGGCTGTCAGGTGCTGCTGGTGGCCATGGACCTGGATAAAATTGCGGCCATGCCCTGTAGTCCTTCCATTGGCGGCATGGCCAAGGGCCAGCTGGTCAAAGAAGTGGATGCCCTGGGGGGTGAGATGGCCAGAATTACCGACCGCTCGGCCATACAGTACCGCATGCTGAACACCAAAAAGGGCCCGGCTGTACATGCTTCCCGAACGCAGAACGATAAGATGCGTTACCATTTGGCCATGAAGCAGGTGCTTGAAAACCAGCCCAACCTGGCGCTCAAGCAGGTCATGGTGGAACGACTGGTGGTGGCGGGCGGGCGGGTTGCCGGTATTGAAGACCATACGGGTTTTGGCTACCAGGCCAAAACCGTGATTCTGGCAACCGGTACCTTCCTGAGTGGTCTCGTTCATATCGGGTTTACATCCATGAAAGCGGGCAGAGCAGGGGAATTTGCTTCCTACGGGCTTGCACAAAACCTAAAGGATCTCGGGTTTAGCCTGGGAAGGATGAAGACAGGAACCCCACCCAGACTTCACAAGGCCAGCATCGATTTCAGCAAGTTCGAGAAGCACGAAATGGATGAAGTACCCATGCTGTTCTCGTATTTTTCCAAAAAGGCGGAACTGAAACAGATGCCGAGCTATATCGGGCATACCAACAAACGTTCCCATGAGATCATGCAAAAAAATCTCAAACACTCGGCCCTTTACGGTGGTATGATCAAGGGTGTTTCGGCCCGCTATTGTCCCTCCTTTGAAGATAAGATCGTGAGATTTCCGGACAGGGATCGTCATCAGATCATCCTGGAGCCCGAAGGGATCGAGACAAACGAGATATATGCCAGTGGTCTTGGAAACAGTCTTCCCCTGGAGATTCAAATTCAATTCGTACGGTCGGTGGAAGGTCTGGAAGCAGCTGAGATCATGCGTCCCGCCTATGCCATCGAGTACGATTATGTGAACCCGGTGCAGTTGAAGGCGACACTTGAAACCAAACGGGTGTCGGGTCTGTTTCTGGCCGGGCAGATCAATGGCACGTCCGGATACGAGGAAGCGGCCGCCCAGGGTTTGTGGGCCGGAATCAATGCCGCCGGCCAGGTACAGGAGCGACCGGATTTCATTCTGGACAGATCTCAGGCGTATATGGGGGTAATGGTGGACGATCTGATAACACGGGGGACCCGGGAGCCCTATCGCATGTTCACCTCGCGGGCCGAATATCGTCTGATGCTCCGTGAGGACAATGCAGATCTGCGACTCATGCAGATTGGAAACAGTCTCGGTCTGATCGACGACGACACACTGAAAGATGTTCAGGACAGACAAAAGCAGATCGCAGAGGAGATCAAGAGAGTCAAAGGGGTGGTGATCAAACCTTCCGAGGCCACCAACACCTATCTGCAAAGTCAGGGGACGCGGTTACTGAAAGACGGGATCTATCTGGACCGGCTCCTGAAAAGAACAGAGCTGTCCTATCACACCGTCGAGATGCTGGCACCCGGACCGACCCCCGTGAGCGGGAAAGTGGCCAAACAAGTAGAAATCGAGATTAAATATGAAGGATATATCCACAGGCAAATGCGGGAAATTGAAAAATTCAATCATCTGGAAAAAATGAAGATTCCAGACAGCTTTGATTATTATGCCGTACATGGTCTTTCAAATGAATTGAAAGAAAAGCTGCACGCCATCCAGCCCGTATCGCTGGGGCAGGCATCCCGAATGGAAGGCATAACTCCTGCGGCCATTTCCGTTCTCATGATAGCGCTTAAGGCCGGCCCTGTTATCTAATAAAACTTTTCAATATCAATGAGTTCAATAACAATAACCTTGCTTGACACATTTGGTCAAAGCGCTTAACTTAGACGTCATAAAACATGGGAAAATAGGGTTCAAGGGGTCGAGGATTCCAGGGTTCGAGGGTTCGAGGGTAGCAGAATGTTGTCCGTCAATAGCAGCTGACAGCTTACAGCCTGATCCTAGACACTATCGAGGGTACAACGGCTTGTTTATATGAGTATAGCGAGCATGATTAAAGCGATTCGTGACGACCGAAAAAGCCCTTTACCCTTCAAGAATATCACTTGAACCCTTGGATTCTCGACCCCTTGAACCCTTTTCGCAAACAACTGGGAAAAGAGTTATTATCTTCAAAAGAATTTAAATAAATGAGAATCAGGGAGTATATAACACATGCCTGAAACGGATTATTATAAAATCCTGGGTCTGAACAAGAGCGCCAGTGCAGAAGAAATCAAGAAAGCCTATCGAAAGATGGCCATGAAATACCATCCGGATCATACAAAAGGCGACAAGGCGGCGGAAGAAACCTTCAAACAGATCAGTGAAGCATATGCAGTCCTGAGCGACAAGGAAAAGCGTAAGCAGTACGATACGTTTGGATCATCCGGATTCCACCAGCGCTATTCCCAGGAAGATATTTTCAGGGGATTTGATTTTGGTGATATCTTCAAGGAATTCGGCTTTGGTGGTATGAATTTTTCTTCCGGCGGCAGGGGGGGCTCCCGGTTCGCCTTTGGTGGTGATCCTTTTGGGGGCCGGGCAAGACAGGCAGCACAGACAAAGGGCTCGGATCTTGTGTATGAACTGCCTCTGACCCTGCAGGAAGTTGCCACAGGAGCCAATAAGGCCATCAGATTCCAGCATAATGACCAATCGGAAAATATCTCCGTCAAAATCCCCAAAGGAATGATTTCCGGCAAAAAACTGAGAATTTCCGGCAAAGGGGAAAACAGTCCGTATGGTGGACGACCGGGTGATTTGTTTATCAAGTCTAAAGTTATCAAGGACCCTGTTTTCAGCGCCAAGGAGTATGATCTGACCATCACACGGGATATTCGGTTGAGCGAAGCGATTCTGGGTACCAAGCTCTCGGTTCCGACCCTGAGCGGCCGGGAATTGAGCTTAACGATCCCACCCGGCACCACGCATAAGACCCGCATGCGGTTGCCGGGCCACGGCCTGCCACACATGAAAGGCGCCGGGAGTGGTGACCTGTTCGTTACGATCCATGTCAAGACACCCAAAAACCTGACGGAGGAACAGAAAAAACTGGTACAGATGTTAGCGGATGCTGGGATGTAACGAATTTAAATTATTGACAAGAAGTCAATTATCATGTAATTTCGTTCCCGGCTGCCGCGTAAATTACCCGGGCCGTATTTCTGTTCTGACTGAAGCGAATATCAATTATCCAAAGATCCCGAATCTATCCGAAATTTATTACATGAATTTTTTAACGGGTGTCTGCTGACCCAAGCGTGGGCACTGACGAGCGAGGGCTTACCATGATTATCACCTGTGAAAACTGCGAAACCAGTTTTAACTTGAATGAAAAACTTTTAAAACCGACGGGTTCAAAGGTTCGATGTTCCAGGTGTAAGCACATGTTTACAGCCTATCCGCCGGCTTTGCCGGAACTTGAGCAAGCAGTTGCCGAAACACCGGTACCTGAGGAGATCGAAGAAAAAATCGAAGCAGCCGAAACACCGGAGCCTGAATCCATATCTGAGGAAACAGACGACATGGCAGCCGAAGCCATGGAGCCTGAACCTTCTCAGAAAGATACGGGGGATATCTTAGCCGAAGCGATCGAGGAGGCAGATGCAGAAGAAGGCGTCGGTGATGAGGTCGAATCCGCGGTTCAAGAGGAACTGGATGCATCTCTGGATGATCTTGACCTGGAGTTCGATATTGATACGGTTTCCGAAGAAAAAGACGTTGTAACGGAAACGGCTGCAGATGATGTTGACGGTGTACAAGAAGTCTCTTCCGGCGATCTGGATATCGATTTGCCGGAGGAAGCGACGGACGAGGCCCAAGCGTCAACAGAAGTGGAAGACATGATGGAGGAGACGGATCTGCCCGGTATCGGGGAATCACTCGACATGGAACCGGCAGAAGAGGAGACGCCCTTGGAAGACGTTTCCCTGGAAGATCTGGATCTGACGTTTGACGAGGCGCCAAAGGCGGAGGCACCGACCGAAGGTGACGCAATAGAGGATCTGGACCTGGATCTGGAATTTGACGAGGTGTCTGAAGAGGAGGCACCGGTCGAAGAAGACGTAATAGAGGATCTGGATCTGGATTTAGAACTTGACGAGACGCCCGAGGCGGAGGCCCCGACCGAAGGCGACGCAATAGAAGATTTGGAGTTGGATCTGAAATTTGATGAGGTGTCTGAAGAGGAGGCACCGGTCGAAGAAGATGCGTTAGAAGATCTGGAACTGGAACTTGATGTGACGCCTGAGGAGGCGGTACCAGCTGAAGAAGATGCCTTGGAAGATCTCGATCTGGACCTGGATCTTGACGTGACACCTGAAGAGGAAATATCGGCCGAAGAAGACACCACATCTGAGGAGTTAGATCTTTCCGATTTAGATCTATCCATGGAATCCGAACCGGATGCTGAAACCGATGAAGATGAACTGGATCTCGATCTTGACCTGGATTCAGAACCGGAAGCAGACCTGGGTTTGACCGAAGACCAGGAAGATACAGATTCGGAAGAACTCGATTTTTCAGATTTTGAAGAAACCGTCATGATGGATTCACCCCCGAAGACTGATACCGGGGATGTTTCTGACGATCTCGGGGAAGAACTTGAACTCGACCTCGACCTGGAAATGGCGGATGATGCACTTCCGGATGTTGAATCAGCCCCTCCTTCCATGGAAAAAGAGGATGTCGAGCTCGAAGACCTGGATTTTGAACTGGAGATGGAGCTTGAGGGAGAGGCCGCAGAGGACATCGATGAAGAGGATGTTGACCTTTCAGACATCGAAAAGATGCTGGAGGGAGACGGCACGGAGGATGAAACCGTCAGCCTGGCACCTGAACTTGACGACTTCGAAACCGAAGTGGAAAAGTGGAAAGAATCGCCCGGCACAGACGATTTGATGGATCAGACGGGTGAAATCGATCTGTCGGATATTATGATCGATGAAGATGACGACGAGATAGAAGAAGATATCGAAGACGTGGAACTGGAATTGGACATCAGCGAAGCTTCCGAACCGGTTAAAGCAGCAGGTGGTGGACGTGAGCCGGAAGACATCGACATCTCCGGATTCGAGGACTTCGATATCCCGGAGGAAGGGGACCAGGCTCAAGGACATTTCAGCGGGGGAGACATCGAACTTGAATTTGAAGTCGATGGAGATACCGACGATCTCGATACAATGGCCACCGTATCCGATGCTGAAGAGATTGGGGCGGGATCTGAAACCATTGCATACGCGGAACCCCTGGAGAATGCCGATGAGGCTCCGGCCAAGGGAAAAGAAAAAAAGAAGAAACCCAAGAAAATAAAGCCTGTCAGAAAAAGCGGTATTCTGCGGCCGGTTATGCTGCTGTTGCTCCTGATCCTGCTGCCACTGGCTGCGGTTGTTCTGCTGGACAGATTTATGGACATGAATGTGCCCTTCGTGACGGATTATCTGAAGCAGGTGCCTTACCTCAACCAGGTGATGAAGCCCGAGATGAAGGAGACTGGTGAGATCAGTGTTGACAACATCAGCAGCAAGTTCATTGATAATACAACGCATGGAAAATTATTTATCATCACCGGTACGGTGAAAAATGAGTTTTCCGAAAGCCGCAAGTATATCAAGATACAGGGCAGCCTTTTCTCTTCCGGTAAAACACTGGCAAAGGAGGTGACCGTATACGGCGGGAATGTTCTTTCAGATCAGAACCTGTCTGAAATGTCGCTGACGGATATCAACCAGCGTTTGTCGAATCGATTTGGGGATAAGAAATCCAATTTTGATGTAAAACCGGGAAAATCTATTCCGTTCATGGTCGTGTTCTCGGATCTGCCGGAATCTCTCGAGGAGTTTACAATCGAAGTCGCCGGATCTTTCCCGGCAACGAAACAGCAATAAACAGCTTGACTTCGGCTGGTCAAGTTGGTAGGAAACCCGCTGTTAAATTTCGGGAAGTCTGGTCCTGACTGGCGATGTAGCTCAGATGGTCAGAGCATGCGGCTCATATCCGCAGTGTCCGGGGTTCAATTCCCTGCATCGCCACCAAGACATATGATATCATTAAATATTTAATGGTTTGAGGCTCCATCTTATACAAAATATCTTACACATTGAGATGGAGCCTTTATGTTTTCTACACCACAGAATAAAAGAAATCCTTCCTGTTTAGTTCGCAACCCACAGTCAATCTGTATAGGACCTGAGCGGTGGACGGCATTCGCCGGTGATCTGGTTATTTCGCCAATCCTCTTTCCGAACCCCGAGGCACTGCTCTGCACCTCCTGTATTTATGTACATTGTAAATTCAATTGACATTTTGCATAAAAAGAGATATCGGTTTGGCATGATCAAACGTGATGTAGAAAATGTCATCCACAGATTGTTGAAGGGGTTTCCCATTGTCACCATCACCGGACCCCGGCAGTCCGGCAAAACCACACTTGCCCGTGCCATATTTTCCCGAAAACCGTATTTTTCTATGGAAGATCCGGATGTTCGGCAATTGGCCCTTGACGATCCACGGGCATTTCTGGGCCAGGTGCCTGATGGTGCAGTAATTGACGAGGTACAACGCGCGCCGGAGATCCTCTCCTATCTGCAGACACAAGTGGATATGTCCGGTCGTATGGGTCTCTTTCTACTCACAGGTTCACAACAATTTGGTTTGATGTCCGGGATCACCCAATCGCTGGCAGGACGAACCGCCTTTATTGAGCTGCTGCCTTTTTCAATTCTTGAACTGGGTGGGGCGGGAGTGCAGCCATCCGGTATAAACAGTATGCTTTTTAACGGGGGCTACCCGCCCCTGTATGATCGGAATCTGGTGCCTGCCTTGTGGTTTCCTGCTTATGTCTCTGCCTATGTAGAACGCGATGTTCGGCAGCTTCTCAAGGTTCAGGACCTGGACACCTTTCAACTGTTTTTACGCCTCTGTGCCGGCCGCAGCGGACAGTTGCTGAATCTTCATTCTCTGGGGAATGACTGCGGCATCACCCACAATACGGCAAAAGCATGGATATCCGTATTGGAGGCCAGTTACATATTGTTTCAATTGGCTCCGCATCATGTCAATTTTCGCAAACGCCTGGTCAAATCCACAAAAATCTATTTTTATGATACCGGGTTGCTCTGCTGGCTTCTGGGCATTCAAGAGCCCAATCAGCTCACAACCCACCCACTTCGCGGAAATATTTTTGAGACATTTGTCGTTTCGGAATTGATGAAGACGCGCTTTAACAGGATGGAAAATACTGGATTTTATTTCTGGCGAGACAGTAACGGAAACGAAATCGACGTCATTGCCGAATATGGCGACAAACTGATGCCCATCGAAATCAAATCCGGCCAGACCTTAAATCGTGACTTTTTTACAGGACTTGAACGGTGGATGGCATTGGCCGGTGATCGGGTCATTTCACCAACCCTTATTTATGGCGGCACAGAAAACATGCTCCGCAAAGGCATCAGAATTTTGAAGTGGAGTTCAGTAGGGCAAATTCTGAAATGAGAGTGGGGGATCGAAAGCAGAAGTCAGAGGTAAGAATTAAAAATATTTATTCACTATTCAAGATGTGCCCCATAGGTTATTAACAGATTAATTCAATTCCCTGCATCCCACCAAAATAATATCCGGAGTGTTCCGGTTAAGTCCAAAACCCCATATCCTGTAAGGATTCTGGGGTTTTTTTGTCTGAAAGAAAGCAATAAGCGTTAGGGATGGCTTTAAGTTTTTACATTCCACCGGCCAAGATTCACTTGACTTGATACATAAGAACAATGGTAATTTGGCTGTAATGGTAATATTCTATCTTTATACCGCTTGTCATAATAATGTTCCGAAAATAGGATGGCGGCATAAGAGGTTGTAGCAGAAAAAAGATCCTCAATCGGAACGTTTTTCTGACAACCCCTATAGAAAATTAACTAAAGGTGTTTTCATGCTAACAAAAATTCCCCAGTATAACTTTCAGTCCTTTATACAAAAACCAAACCAGGGCAATGTTCCGCATGCTTTTTCAGAAGATATCGCTGACAAAGTGCACCGCTTCCACCGCCAGCTACCCAATTACATGCCAACGCAATTAGTATCCCTCAAAGAATTGGCCAAGACATGGGAACTCAGTGACATTTTTATTAAAGACGAATCCACCCGATTTGATCTTAAAGCATTTAAAGTGCTGGGCGGCAGTTATGCTGTAGCACGCCTTATTTGCCAGAAACTGGGCAAAAGCATCGAAGATACCAATTACAATCAACTTATCAGTGATGAAGTTCGTCAGCGCATCAGTCACATGACGTTGACAGCAGCTACTGACGGCAATCATGGCCGCGGTATTGCCTGGACAGCGCAGCAGCTTGGCCTGAAGGCCGTAATCTACATGCCTAAAGGTACCGTCCCGTCGCGTATTGAAAACATCCGATCCCATGGAGCTTTAGTCGAAGTGACGGACCTTAATTACGATGATGCAGTACGACTGGCATCAAGCATGGCCGAAAAAAATGGCTGGGACATGATCCAAGACACCTCCTGGGAAGGGTATGAAAAGGTTCCCCTTTGGATCATGCAGGGATACTTGACTATGTGTAAGGAGGCCATTGAACAGATGGCTGAACTAAACACAGCACCCACCCATGTATTTATACAAGCCGGGGTCGGGGCAATGTCAGGAGCCGTTGTGGGGTATCTGGTTAACAAGTTTCGAGACCGGCCGCCGCGATTCATTATAATGGAGCCAAAAAATGCGGCTTGTATTTTTGCCTCTGCCGTAGCTGCTGACGGCCAACCCCATGCCGTGACAGGCGACTTGGATACCATCATGGCCGGCCTGGCCTGTGGCGAACCCAACCTGATTAGCTGGGATATCCTCAGGGATTTTCCTTGTGGGTATATTCGTTGCGATAATTACGTGGCAGCCAACGGTATTCGCATCTTAGCAAACCCAGTTCATGGCGACAGGGCCGTTGAAGCTGGAGAATCAGGTTCAGTGGGAATTGGCTTATTGGAACTATTGGCCAACCACACTGCCTTCGAGGAAATTAAACAAGCACTTGATATCGGAAAAGATTCAAAATTGCTTTTTTTCAACACCGAGGGGGCTACGGATCCTGTCAATTATCGAGAAATTTTATGGTACGGCAAATACCCTAGAAAAAAATAATCTGATGCTGGTCTAAGGATTTTTCAAAAAATATATTTTGGCTTAAACGGTCCTTTTTGGGGTCAAAAAGCGTCGTTTAAAACGGTTTTAGGACCTATTTTAAGGTTTTCGGTAGTTATTATAGTTGATTACCATGGCCCGACCCCCGCCCCGACTAACCTAATAATGAGGTAAACAATGCCCACCATGCTATCTGCCGACAAGCGGCCCATTTACGAGCGCCCAGTAGAATTGCTGCAGAACCTTATCCGCATTGATACGACAAACCCGCCCGGCAAGGAGGCAGCGTGTATCCGTTATATTAATGATCTTTTGAAAGAAGCAGGTGTTGATACAGCCTTTTTCGCCAAAGAGGAAAACCGACCTAACTTGCTTGCTCGCTTGAAAGGACAAGGCAGCGCTGCCCCATTAATGTTGTACGGGCACGTGGATGTAGTCCCAACAACAAAACAGGCATGGACCTATCCACCCTTTGAGGCCAAAATAGCTGATGGCTTTATATGGGGCCGTGGCGCACTGGACATGAAAGGCGGCATCGCCATGATGTTAGCTGCTGTCTTGCGTGCCAAAGCCGAAAGTCTTACCCCCGCCGGAGATATACTTCTCGCAATTCTATGTGATGAAGAAGCGGGCAGTGAATACGGAGCTAAGTATTTAGTGGAGAACCACTCGGAGCAATTTGCAGGAATCCGGTATGCCATAGGAGAATTCGGTGGGTATACCGCTCATGTTGGGGCAAAAAAATTTTATCCTATTCAAATTGCAGAGAAGCAGGTCTGCTGTATAAAAGCCACCATACGGGGACCAGGTGGTCATGGCGCCCGTCCCATGCGAGGTGGTGCAATGGCAAAATTAGCAGATTTTTTATATCGGCTGGATAATCGCCGATTACCGGTACATATAACACCTGTAACGCGTCAGATGGTTGAAATAATTGCCTCTAATTTGTCATTTCCCAAAAAGTTAATTTTCCGTCAGCTTCTGAGGCCTTTTCTTACAAACAGGATTCTGGGGCTCTTGGGAGATATCAGTCAATACTTTGATCCCCTGCTTCATAATACTGTTAACGCGACCATCGTTCGAGGCGGAGAGAAAATTAATGTCATCCCGAGCGAAATAACCGTTGAGCTGGATGGACGTCTGCTGCCAGGTTTCAGCGCTGATGATATGCTGACCGAATTGAGGCAACTGGTCGGTGAAGATGTGGAACTTGAATTACTCAGACATCAATCGAATCCTTCTGAACTGGATATGGGATTATTCAACACATTAGCAAGTGTTTTGCAGAAAGCCGATCCAGATGGCATACCTATGCCCATGCTGCTTCCCGCCTTTACCGATGCGTGTTTTTTTTCACGCCTGGGAATTCAAACGTATGGTTTTACACCGATGAAGTTACCGGTTGGGTTCAATTTTTTTGAGGCAATCCATGCTGCTGATGAGCGGGTACCTGTGGAAGCAATTGATTTTGGAACAAAAGCAATTTATGAACTGCTAAGGTGTTATGATGGATGAGTTTCAAACAAACTGAGGTCTTGGGACAAACCCCCCGACCCCTCAAACAGCTCCTAACTGGGGCGCATATGCTGGAAATATAAGGTAAAAATAAATGGAAGAAAATATAAAGACTAGGCGACTTTGAGCAGCTGCAGATTCTCTTCTTGCGGGTTAAACTGGAGGGCTTCACAGATGTAGTCGATGTTGTTTCGGATGGCCATGCGCCGGTGCTGCCCCACGGGGCTGCCTTCGGCAAAGGACTTGGCCATGATGGCCAGGAGTTTGACGCGCTGGTAAAAAATATGATCCACCTCGATCAGTCTATTGGATTCCGAGCTGGATCTGAAATTGTTGTAGTACCCGTTCCAGTCCACACAACCCCTGGCCACGGTCTCGGCATTCCTGGCAATGGCCTTGAGCCGGTGTTCTCCCATGGGATAATTCCCTGTAAACGCTTTGGCCATAATGACGAGGAGCCTGAGTCTGGAAAGAAAGACATGATGGTGCTGCATTTGTTTCATGTTTTGACGGGCCGGGCCGAGTCTCTTCATAGTAGATTCCGAGGGATTGATCCAGTTGAGGTTGAAGACGGAGTTACTATAAAATAAATGGATGAAACTGTCAAAGGGTAAAATAAAATCGCTTGCGCGATTTTATTTTCAAACCCAACATTCTAAAAATCTGAAACGTTCACTTTGGGTTGAAGATAGTTTCGGCTTTAAGATAGTGGCTACCGATATCCCTGCGCAGGTCGAGTCTGTTTCCCTGGGAATTTTCCCGGGGGATGACCCGTATTTTGCCATTATCGAACGCTGCCAGCAATTTTTTACGCAGCCGGTCCGCGATGACACCGCGGGTCTCATTTTCCTTGATAGTGGCATTTGCGTTGAGAAAGGCCACCCGGGTGCCGTCGGACTTGAAGATCTCTTGTTCATCTATCCAGGTCATTGCCGAAGGAATCACCTGGATCCCTTTTCGTTTCAAATATTTGGTATCGATTTCAAGCGGCTCGCCCTTGGTGCAGGACCAGGGGTAGCCCTTCTGGCCGTCAGGACCGCCCGGGCCCGTCATTAATGCCACGCACAGCGAGAGCTGGTCCTGCCTGACTTCCGGGGCCACCGTGTCCAGGTTGCCTGCCAGGGTTGCCTGGATAAGGGCACCCAGGTTTCTGAGGCGTCGTGCCACGGGTTGGACTTCGGGCTCACCCGGTCGAATATTGATCTCGCTGACACGGATGCGGGTAGGATTCATGGCACCGTCAAAAGAAACAAAGCAGCCGGGGTACAGAATGGCGGGTCTCAGAAGCCCTTTCTGCTTCATTTTTTGAATGAGGGGTTCGGCAATGGTGCTGCCCGCCATTTCCATCAACGCAGGTGTTTCCATAGGGTGGGGGGAGACAGCGCCGGTCCCGCCGGTAATGGGATTGCTTTTACTGGCCGGTCCCTCGAATCGTTCGGGGTAGTCCATGGCCGTGGGCAGTATCTGGTAGTGCCCGTGACGATCCACAAGAATGGTAAAACTGATTTCAACCCCTGACATGAGCGATTCGATCAAAAGGGGCCAGGTGTTTTTTTTGCCAAATAGCTTGCGATAGCTGTCTTTGTAGTCATTGATGAGCGTATCGTACACTTCCCGTATTTCCCACGAGTTCAGAATGATTCGGGCGCCTTTCCCGCCGGCGGAATAAGGGTATTTCAAGACGGCACCACCGAACTGCTGGATATAGGTCAGGCAGGTTTCGAGAATGGCGCCGTAATCCTTTGCATCGGTGCTGGTCCAGGCATCGGCCACGGGGATTCCAGCCTCCCTGCACAGATTTTTACAGGCGATTTTATCGCCTTCGATGAAGGCCGCGGCGGCATTCAGGCCGAGGATCCTATCCCCAAAACCTTCTTTTTCCACGGCATCCACCAGGCCTTCAAAGAGGAGTGCTTCGGGCATGGGGACGACATAGTCCACCGTACCCTGCTTCAGTGCTTCGACGATGGCCACGGCATACCCTTGCGCGGAATTATCTTTTGTGGGGATGAAGGCAACCGGCCAGTTCATGAGCTCCACAAATTTAGGCATGGCGGGCGTACCCCTGAAAACCATGCCATGGTAATCGTCGTCACTAAAATCACTGGTGGCTGTGGACACGACATAGGCCCATAACAAGGTCCTGCCGTCTGTTCCGGCAAAGGCAATTTTTTTCATTGATTCCTTTCGAGTGGTGGTAAACAATAAATTATAACTTTATTAATATTTAACTCGACATATCAAGTGGTGCTGATAGGGTCAAATGATAATTGGGTAAAAGCGACAGCGTCGCGCCCGATAAAATCGTTTTACGATTTTATGTTGAAATCGAATCCGGGATTGTAATATACAAAGACATGTTCACAGGCTTTGAAAAAATCGTGGAGGAACGGATTCGCAAAGGCACAGCAGGAAGGCGTCTTTGATGACCTTCCCGGTGCCGGCAAACCGCTGCCCAGTGAGGACATGGATATACCGGAGGATATCCGGCTGGCATACAAGGTCCTGAAAAATGCCGATTTTATCCCTCCTGAGCTCGAGCTGCGCAAAGAGATTCGCAGTACACAGGAGCTGCTATCCGGTATGCCGGAGACGGGTGAGAAATATAAGACACTCAAAAAACTGAATCTACTTGTCATGAAACTGAATGCGATGCGGGGCGCGCACATACAGTTCGATGTTCCACAGCAGTACCTGGGTCCTGTAACAGATCGATTGGAAACAGGCCTTTCTTCAGACGATAAAACAATCGATGCTAAAAAAAAATAAACCAGCGGGCAATCAAGGGGACGGCCTTTTCAAGTCTGTGATGCTGGCGTATATGGTTCTGGTTCTGCATGTTGTGCTGATGCTGGGTCTGGGGCTCCTGGTCATCTTTTTCCGCGGTGTTACTCAGTATATGCTCTGGATTTTTCTGTTTGGTACGATAGTCGTTGTCGCTTCCGGTTTTTATTTCTACCGACGCATGAAAGCCGAGGGAAAAACCTTGAAGGAGACGCTCTCATCGTCGATGTTTGCGGGCCGACCTGTGGAGGTGAGCTTTCTGGGGGGCATGGCCTCGCTCAGGGTTGGCACGCCCGGACCTGCCAACGTTCTTGAAACAAGACAGGTGAATCCAACGTATCAACTGGAGGATTTCAAAACCAGCCAACTCCGGGATCTGACCCAACTGGCCCGTCTTCTGGAGGATGACCTGATTACCCGGGATGAGTATGACGAAGCCAAGCAAAACCTTTTCAAGCAAACGGAGGGAATGCCATGAAAAAAATCAATCTTGCACTCCTGTCCGGTGGTATTTCATCGGAGCGTGAAGTCTCTCTGAACAGCGGGGATCAGGTCTTTGATGCCCTGGACAAGGAAAAGTACACCATCATCCGTTATGACCCGAAAACAGATCTGCCCCGACTGATATCGGACGCGCCACGGATCGATGCGGCATTGATCATTCTTCACGGGCCTTATGGGGAAGACGGGACGATTCAGGGATTGCTGGAACTGCTCCATATTCCGTATCAGGGCTCGGGTGTCATCGGCAGTTCCGTGGCCATGAACAAACTGGCCACAAAGCAGATGTATGAACTGGCAGGTCTGCCAACGCCGCCTTATATGGTTTTGAAACAGGGGGATCGGATCGATGCTGCTGATTGTGAGGAAAGATTCGGGCTACCCATGGTGGTAAAGCCACTCGAAGCCGGTTCGAGCGTGGGAATGACCATTGTCAAATCAGCGTCGGAAATTGAGACGGCGGCTGAAAAAGCCTTCAAACACGGAAACACCATCCTGCTGGAAAACTTCGTGGATGGCATCGAGATCACGGCGGGCGTCATCGGCAACCAGACCTTGGAGGCTTTGCCGATTATTGAAATCATTCCCGGGGATGCGTATGAGTTTTTTGACTACGAGGCCAAATACACCCCAGGCGCCACCAAGGAAATTTGCCCGGCCCGCATCAGTGATGCCATGACAAAAAAAGCCCAGACCTATGCCAAAATGGCCCACAGGTCCTTGTTTTGCGAAGGTTACAGCCGCACGGACATGATCATACAGGCAGACGAGATTTATATTCTTGAAACCAACACGATTCCCGGTATGACCGCCACCAGTCTTTTGCCCCAGGCCGCTGTTGCAGCCGGTATCAGTTTTTCGGAACTTCTGGACCGATTAATCGCTCTGGGTATGGAGAGACATCAATTGAAACGGAATCTCTAACCAAATCATCTCATCATTGATAAAACAGGAAGGAATACAGTTTATGGAATTCAAGAAATTTGAGAACAGCGCTGTAGGTATTGTCATGGGAAGTGACTCGGATCTGGGTGTCATGCAGGAAACGACCCGTATTCTAAAACAGTTTGGGGTGCCGTATGAAATAACCGTTGCATCCGCCCATCGGAGCCCTGCACGGGCGGCCGAGTTTGCTGCAACAGCGCGGGAACGCGGTATCCGGGTCATCATTGCCGGTGCGGGACATGCCGCGCATCTGGCAGGTGCCATGGCCGCGCATACATCCCTGCCCGTCATAGGTGTGCCCATTGATTCGTCCTGTCTTCAGGGTTTCGATGCGCTTCTGTCCACCGTGCAGATGCCGCCGGGGATTCCGGTGGCCACCGTATCCATCGGAAAATCGGGTGCCGGAAATGCCGGCATCCTTGCCGTGCAGATACTGGCATTGTCCGATACTGTTCTTGAAGCGAAACTGACGGACTTTAAAAAGGATATGGCGGAAAAAGTGGTTCAGAAGGCCGATGCCCTGGAAGCATAAGATGGTGCGCTGGAATGTTTCTTCCATGGCACCCGACCCGGACACCATACATGCCGTTGTCCAGGTGATCCGTAAAGGGGGGATCATCGCATTTCCCACCAGCACCCTGTATGGGCTGGGGGCGGATGCAAACAATCCCCAGGCTGTGGAGAGAATTTTTGACATCAAGGGACGTCAGTCCCAAAACCCGCTCCTGGTTTTGATCAGGGACAGGGCCTGTCTGTCCGAACTCGTGCGGGAAATACCCCCCAAAGCCGTTATACTGATGGAGGCATTCTGGCCGGGGGGTATTACGGTGGTGCTTCATGCCGGCGAACGGGTTTCTAACCGACTGACAGGGAATACCGGCAAAATCGGTGTCCGGGTACCGAAACATCCTGTGGCGGCCGCTATCGTGGCTCAACTGGAAGGACCCATGACCGGAACAAGCGCCAACCTGTCGGGCCGGGGAGGCTGTTCTGATATCGATTGTCTGGAAGAACAGGTGTCGACACAACTCGATGGGGTGGTAGATGCCGGCCCGTTACAAGGGGGCAGGGGCTCAACGGTCATCGATGTGACCATCGATCCACCGCGTATTCTCAGGGAAGGCACGATTTCAAAACATCAGATTCAGTCCGTGCTTCAAAACATTGTATGATCAATGATCTCGAAATGAACGTGTTGACAATCGCATAGGAGTTCACTATAAACCCATCCACATGCCGGAGTGGTGAAACTGGTAGACGCAGAGGACTCAAAATCCTCCGACCTCACGGTCATCCGAGTTCGATTCTCGGCTCCGGCACCAAGTGAAATCAAAGGGTTAGCCAACATGCGGTTAGCCCTTTTTTCTTGGAAATCATGGACTGTACCGGAATTGTAACCTTTTGGGATTCAAAGTATCCTTTATGGTGCTTTATACTCTACTTCTTTCACCCTGATTGTTATACAAGCAGGGGACGGGGAGTCTCTTTTCAGCCATATGCGCCTAACCTGTGAGAACTCATTATTGCAACTATTAACTTATTGTGCTATAGATATACATTGTTTCTATTAAGCTGAGAAATTTTTTCAGATTAGAATTAAAAGAGGTGTGTTAATGAATAAAACACGTAAAATACTCTTTTTAATGGTAGTAGTTACTTTAATCAGTAATACGGTAATTTCTGATCGGCTATTTATTGAATTCAATCCAAATGATAGTGATATAAACCTTCTTTACAGTCCCTCTATAAATCCAACTTCTGCGGATTCTATTAAAATTAATTTAAAACCGATTATTCTCCTCCTTTGTATTGGACTTGTTGGGATTGTCGTATTTGCAAGACAGCGAATAGAGGAAAAAAACGATGATAAGGACCTCACAACCTGACAATAGTGGAAGACGCTCCGGTTCAGATCGGCGCATATTCTCGTACGCCTTCCATCTTCCTGAGCGAAGATTAAAAGAAGATCGGAGATGCGGTGAGGATAGACGTATTTCTCAGAAATAGCAGCATAATTAAAATATATTTTAAAAGAGCATAAGCAGGGTCAATTATGGCGCTGCTTTTTTATGTCGTGCAGCTCCGGCAGGATTGGAGACATCAGGTGCTTGAAAAACTAACGATGTTTGTTTAGAATCGCAATGTACCAAAACCAACAGCCCTGAAAATACTATCTTACCTAAAAGGATTATATGGGAGCAATGGATATGACACATACGGGCAATCGAAGCATCGGGCGGCGTAATGAAGATCTTGCTTTTAGAAAGCGGACCCAGCGTTTCAAAAAGCTTTACAATATCGGGCAGACAATTACTTCTGAAATAAAAATGGATGCATTATTTCGTCTGGTCATAGACCAGACCAACCAGGTTATGAACACCGAACGGAGCACGCTATTTCTGTACGATGATTACACGGAAGAACTCTGGTCACTGGTTGCCACGGGAATGACAAAAAATGAGATTCGCATAAAAAAAGACTCGGGCTTGGCAGGATGGGTCTTCCAAAACAAAAAACAGCTCATCGTCAACGACACTTATAAAGATTCCCGATTCAACCTGGATGTGGATCGACGCACCGGATACAGAACGAAAAACATTCTTTGCGTTCCGGTTTTCAATCGCGCTGAAAAATGTATCGGGACACTTGAGGCACTGAACCGTCGCGTTGGTAATTTTGTGGATGAAGATGCTGAATTTCTTAAATCCATATCCGACTATGTTGCTATTGCCGTTGAGAATTCCAGGCTTTATGAAGATATCAAGGCCTACACAGAAAGGCTGGAAGCCACCATTTTGGTAGCTGAAAAACTGGAGAGAATCAAGGCGCAACTGACCAAGTTTGTTCCTGCCTCGGTTGCGAAAATTATGGAACAAGAGCCGGATAAAATAATGGGGAAAAAGATTCTCATGGACGTATCTGTTCTCTTCATCGACATACAGGGCTTTTCCGGCTTGATGGAAAACTTTGATCAACAGCTTGTCAACGACATGGTAGAAAAACATTTCTCCAAATACCTTTTGTGTGTGGATAGGCATGGGGGTGAGTTAAACGAAACTTCGGGTGACGGACTGATGGTTGTGTTTAAAGGCGACACGTTGGAACACCATGCCCGGGCGGCGGTTGCGGCTGGTATGGAGATTGTCAAAGAAAACCAACGGCTGAATAAGGATCTTTCCTATCCTTGGGACGACGTTCATCTTCACATGGGAATCAACTCAGGCAAGGCCTATGTAGGTACCACCCGCATGATGAGTGTTACCGGCGAACGGTTGACCTATACGGCATCCGGCCTTGTGACAGTGATTGCAGCCCGAATTGGCAAACTTTCCGAAAACACCAGTCTTTTTATCGGTCCGGAAACCTACTCAATGATCAGAGACATTTATCCCTGTGATTTTATCGGAGATTGCCGGTTAAAAAACATATCGGAACCCACATCCATTTTCCGAGTCAAATTTCTGCATTGAACTTATGTAAGCTTTTAATAATATTCGTATGTTAGTAGTAATGTGTGTCTTCTCATGTCTAAAAATAAATATTGTCATTAATGAAATAGCTGATATAATTTATCACAATATTTTATCCCTTATTATTCTGAAAGGGTGGAAAAATGAACGAAAATTATTTCGTTAAAAGAAAGATACCATTGGGCAGCGTAACGTTCATTTTTGCATTGTTTTTTTTGTTATTCCCATTGTTCTCGTGTGGCTCCTCAAAAAATTTGAACGAACCTAAATTCAGGGTGTTCGAAATCAAACTCGCAAAGGGTATTAACGATGCGGGAGAAAAAGATGTCCTCCTGAATCCTACCGATACTTTTACCAGTATTGACCCTGCCGTAATCGCACATGTTTCATTTGCCAATTTTTCGGGAAAACATAATGTAAGATGGCGATGGTATAGTCCTGACGGAAAACTTTATTACGCAACAAAAAATTTCCAGTTAAAAACACCCAAGGGCAAATATGCAACTGACGCATCCACATGGCACAAGATATCCATCAGTGGTGACAAGGCTCAGTATCGTCCAGGCAAATGGAAAGTCGATCTCTATTTAGACAACAGTCCGATTGCATCCAAACAATTTGAAATTAAAACAGATATATCCGATATTGCATTCGACGTCGATCTAAACATCCCTGAGACATCGATGGATAAGCCAGATGCAGTTGCCGTAGTTATTGGAAACCGTAATTATCAACACAAGGATATTCCAGAGGTTAAATACGCGAAAAATGACGCTGATGTTGTAAAAAAATATTTAAAAACAATGTTGGGGTATAGAGAAGGGAATATCATTTTCGAGACAGATATTACCAAAACAAGGTTTGAAATTTTATTTGGCATCACGGGTGATCACCGTGGATTGTTGAACGATTATGTAAAGGCGGGTGTGTCAGAAGTTTTCATATACTACAGTGGGCATGGCGCTCCTGATATTAATAGCAATAAGGGCTATTTTATCCCGACCGATTGTGATCCTTCAAAAGTCGCTATTACTGGATATCCATTAGATATTTTTTATGAAAACATATCAAAGCTCAAGGCGAAGAAAATCTCTATCGTTCTAGATGCCTGCTTTTCAGGTGGTACCAACTCAGGGGAATGGCTGATTGGCGGCGCCAGTCCCGCACTTATCAAGATTGATAAGCCATCTTTTTCCTACGAAAATATGTCCGTTATGACAAGCGCCAATAGCGATCAGGTCAGCAGCTGGTATAATGACAGAGAGCATGGGTTGTTTACATATTTTTTCTTAAAAGCCATTCGCGGATATGCGGATAAAAACAAAGACAACAAAATGACCATCCGGGAAATATACGATTGTGTGTCAGATCAAGCAGAGGGCGTCCCATACTGGTCAAGAAGATTGCATGGAGGTCGAATCCAAACCCCGATGTTGTATGGCCCTGAGACAGACGTCTTTGTCATGTACTAAAGAAAAACACACCATTGGTCTCAATACGTTTTCTCAACATAAATCCTCTTGATGGAGGCTCTGAATGACACTGCCACTAAGATTTGTATTATGCCTGCTTGTAATTTCTTATATTAACTTTTATCCGATAAATACAGATTTTGCAGGAGCTGCTGAAATAAATCCGGAGAGTCAAATCACCGAGCACGAACCCAAAGCCCGGATCTCGAATCTCAAAGATTTGCCTAAAGGGAAAGGTGGAAATTGGCTGTGGGCAATACTCGGTGCTGTCGCCATAGCAGGTGGTGTTGCAGTAATGGCCGGTGGTGGCGACGGCGGCGGTGGCGGTGATGACAAAACCGGGAGCGTTGGTGGAAGCTGGTAGGCTCATGGATATTTTTACAGGCATTCAATCAATATTGGTGATTAGATGAAAAACATTCTACAAGCATTTATTTTATCACTTATTGTCATCTCTCTCATTCCCGCTTGCAGTGAAAACAATTATCAAGGATCCACAAGCGATGAAACAGGCTCCATCAGTTTCAATGTCGAATGGACAGGGGCACCCAGTCTTGCAGAAGAGGCGAGTGTTTACACGAGAGCGTTGAACTGCGAGGCATCAAGTATTGAATACGGTGACATTTGAAGTCCTGGATGAAGATGGCCGTTTACTTGCAAGGATGATTCATGGGCGTGTATCTGCGGAGAATGGCACTGTCGATGGCGTACCTGCCGGAACAAACAGAAAACTTATTGTTGAAGGAAAGGATACCAAGATAGGGTACTCTATAGGGGGGTCGATAAAGGAATTGCCGTAACGGCTGGGGAGCATACGAATGTAGGAAGCAGTTACTTGTGACCCGGTTGAAATTATCGAATATGCTTATCTCCAATACCGAACATATGCGGATGTCAATAGGGCATCCAGAATATAGAGGGTGGATAGAGTTTTACCAAAGAAGGTAATCCCATTGATTTGTTTGACATTCCCCAGGTTTCTCTTAAAAACGCATCAGGCAACACCGTGTCTGTGAGTAAAAAAACCTTCTATTCATTCGCATACTATATGGCAAATGGAACGATTCGACATCCAGCGTGGAATTCACAGACCTATTTGATGATTCAGGATTTTCTATAGAATTTCACAGAGGGGACTTCTCTTCCTGCGGGCGATTATACGTACGAAGCAACCACCAGCCAGGAGACACAAATAACGACTACACTATTTTTCCCGGGCGAAACAGTCCTCCCAACTGTTGACGTCAGCCAGTATGAATCATGAATGGCAGACGGCTGCCAACAGTTTGTATTTACAGTTGGATAAACCCTACAGGCGATTATGATAAATTGAGAATAGTAATATTGGATCAGGATTATAGCGATATTTTGTATGTAACGCTTCCTGCGGACATGAATGATCTCATGGTGCCTGCGTGACATTATTCAGAAACTTAACTGATTTAACACAACTGAACAGTGCCAGTTGGGTGGTTCAAACACGATCTCACACAGCAACGGATTGATAATAATAACTATGCCAGGGGATACTCCATGAATGCAGACATCCCATCATGGCAACCTTAATCTGCCACAACAGCCTCGGCACAATCTTTACCATTCGTTTTGATATTGATGGCAATGTCATTATTCGCTGCCTAAAAATATAGAGAACGCATCAATAAAGAATAAATAGTGGCAGATGGTTTTACTGGAACAAAACGGATTGTTTATGGACAAAAAAAGATATCTGTCCGCCCAAGAGCTGTTGAGTGATGCCTTTGAGCTGGGAATCCGAATTTTCAAGAGCGGATTCAAGCCTAGTTTTATTATCGGTGTCTGGCGCGGCGGAACGCCGGCGGCAATTGCGGTTCAGGAAATATTGGACTACCTAGGGGTTAAGACCGATCATATCGCCATTCGGACCTCCTCTTATTATGGTATCGATCATAGAAACAAAGAGATCCGTGTCCACGGGTTGGAATACGTCGTTCGGCATGCCAACTGGGATGACGGACTGCTTATCATAGACGACGTATTCGATTCCGGCAGCAGCATTAAAGCGATCGGTGAGGCGCTTCGCAAAAAGATGCGTCGTAACCTTCCCAATGACATTCGCATTGCCACTGTTTGGTTTAAGCCAAAAAGAAATATAACGGACATAATACCTGACTATTATATCCATGAAACCGATCAGTGGCTGGTTTTTCCCCACGAGTTGGATGGTCTTAGCCGTGAAGAGATATTTCGCCAATAAACCGGGGTTGAAAAAGATGATCGAGGATGCGGGCTTAAACTGAGACCTAAGATGAGCAATCGCTCAACTTAGGCGAGATCGTCATAACCAGGGAATGCGTATATGAAAACCATTAAAAATGATCCGAAAACCTACGACGTCATTATCGTGGGTGGTGGACCGGCCGGCTTGTTTGCGGCATATTATCTGAGTGAACATGCCGATCTGGATGTGCTGCTCATCGAGAAAGGCAAAGGAACCAACCGCCGGAAATGTCCCATCAAGGAAGATCAGGGTTGTGTGAAATGCAAACCCTGCAATATCCTCTGCGGTGTCGGGGGAGCAGGTCTTTTTTCAGACGGCAAATTGAACTACATCCACAAACTGGGAAAGACCGACCTGACCCAGTTCATGCCCCAGCACAGCGCCGAAGATCTTATCGACGAGACCGAAAAAATATTCAACCGCTTTGGTATGGATGGCCCTGTCTATCCCACGGACATGGCCGAAGCCCGGAAAATCCGCAAACAGGCCAAACGATACGGCATCGATCTCATGATCATCAAACAGAAGCACCTGGGAAGTGACTGCCTGCCAAAGCATATCGAAGGTCTTGCCAAGGAAATCAAATCAAAAGGCGTCGTAATACATACATCCGAAGAGGTCAAAGATGTTGTTGTAAAAAACGGAGCGGTTGTCGGTGTTCTTACCAATCGCCAACGTTACAAGACCCGTAATGTCATACTGGCGCCCGGTCGCGTGGGTGCGGAGTGGGTTGGCCGACTGGCCGTGAAACATGGCTTGGGGCTTGCACAGCGGGGTATCGAGGTGGGCATACGGGTGGAGGTTCACAACGATATCATGCAGGATCTGTGTGACATTATCTACGATCCAACCTTCTTTATCCAGACGGGGAAGTATGATGATGAAACCCGGACATTTTGTACCAATGCAGGGGGCTATGTGGCCCAGGAAACCTATGCGGATTTCGTGTGTGTGAACGGCCATGCCTATCTTAACCAGAAATCGAACAACACGAATTTTGCGTTCCTGTCTAAAGTGGTTCTGACGGAACCGGTGACCGACAACCAGGCATACGGGGAAGCCATCGGCAGTCTGGCAAGTCTCATCGGTGGCGGCCGGCCTATTCTGCAGCGCTTCGGTGACCTGAAGCGGGGCCGGCGGAGCACCTGGAACCGGGTTCGAAAAGGGTATATTGAACCGACCTTGAACAACGTGGTGTGCGGGGATATCGCCATGGCCCTTCCAGAGAGGATTTTGACAAATATCATCGAAGGGCTCGACAAACTGAATTTTGTGGTGCCGGGTGTGTCCAACGACGAAACCCTGCTCTATGCGCCGGAGATCAAATTTTTTGCCACACAGGTTGAAACCGACAATCACCTGGAAACCAAAATAAAGGGCATGTATGTGGCCGGTGACGGTCCCGGTGTGGCCGGAAACATCGTATCCGCCAGTGCTACCGGATTGATACCGGCCAAGGCAATTTTGGGGTAAAGGGTTGAAGAGGATACAAGGGTTCGAGGCTCGAGGATACAAGGGTAGCTGACAGCTATTAGCGGGCAGCAGCATCCCAGCTTCCAGGCATCCGGCGTCCCAGCATACAAGGATTTGAGGGGAAGCTATGTAGCCATAAGCTTTAAGCTGCTAACAGCTTAAAGCTTATGGCTTATTGCTTTTGGTGGCTAAATTTCGAAGAAAACTGTCCACAGCCTGGTTGTAGAGGCGGTAGAAATCTTCTCCCGGCAACAGGGTCGCTTCCATTTTTCTGAATTGGATGAGGCCATGCAGCGTTGCCCAGAGGATAACGGCATGGCGTCTCGGGTGGGTTGTATGAAAGACACCCTGCTGCCTGCCGCTGTCGATAGCCGTCACCAGAATATTCAGGACCTGACTGGCGTGTTCATCGATCTGCTGTTTGAGACCGGGTTCGAAAACAGTACCCGGAGAGGACAGGAAAAAATTCAAAATGTCAAAATAGTCTTTGCCCTCTTCGCTGAAAGTCAGGTAGGCACGGGCAATCTTGCGAAGCCGCGTCAGGGGATCTTCGGCATCCTGGGCGGTTTTCTCGTATTTCTTGGGCTAACATCTCGAGCCCTTCTTCCTGCAGGGCGATAAAAATATCTTCCTTGCTTCCAAAATAGGAATACAGGGTTCCGACGCCCAATTCGGCTGTCTGGGCAATCCGCTTTATGGAGGCCATGGGCATGCCGTGTTTGAACAGAACCATTCTGGCTGCATCCATGATCTGGGTGTGCCGTTCGCGTATCTCCCGTTTTCTTCTTTCTTTCAATCCCATGTTATGTAATCATATCAGGTTATACTAAGCCCTAAATAAGCGGCGTAGCCGCGTCCGATAAAATCACGCAGTGATTTTATTCTGGTAATGCAAAGCGCGTAAAGATAAAGGCCGTAATGAGCCCGGCCACAATATGCCAGATGCCCCACCATCCCACCAGGATGGCCATGCCTCCCAGACCTCCGAAAAAATTGAATACCAGCACCAGTCCCAGGGCCGAGTTTTGGATGCCCACTTCGATGGCCACAGCCCGTGAATCCCGTTCCGGCAGACGGAACAGTCGTGCCGACCAGTAACCAATATTCAATGCCAGGGCATTGTGCAGCAGCACCACCAGGATGACCAGCCCGATAACCTCGAGAAAGATCTTCCAGTTAGCGGCCAGGGCACCCAGGACGATCAGAATGAAGAAGACCAGCGTAAAAATTTTAAATGGCTTGCGAACCTTGTCGGCCAGGCCCGGGAAAATCCGGGACAGAGAAATCCCGATGGCAAGGGGAATTCCCAGGATGATAAACACCGTGAAGAAAACATCCATGGGGCTCAGACTCACTTTCTGGAGAATCGGTGCGGTATCCGGATTGAGACTGCCCCAGAGGGCCAGGTTCAGGGGTGTCATGATGATGGCCGCAAGCGTGGAAACGGCGGTCATACTGATGGAGATGGCCGTGTTCCCTTTGGCGAGATAGGTCATCAGGTTCGACAGGTTTCCACCGGGGCAGGCCGCCACCAGGATCATTCCCAGCGCGACTGACGGCAGCGGCTTGATGATCAGGGTCAGCAGGAAGGTGAATGCGGGGAGCAGGATGAACTGAGCTGCCAGACCGATGGCCGGTGCCTTGGGGGCCTTGATGATCCGCTTGAAATCTTCCAGCTTCAGATCGATGGCAACACCAAGCATCATCAGACCGATGGCAATATTGATGACAAGCAAACCCTGGGCATTGAAATTGAGACGGATCTGATCGACGACAACGGGGTCCATAGTTCATTCTCCTGAGTTGTCTTTAATGGGTTGTGAACATAACGGTGCAATAGAGACAATAGCATGGAAGCGAAGAATAGGGTTAGAGGTGTGAAGGGTTGGAGGGGTGGCGTATTAAGTTTTGAGCTATAAGCCTTAAGCTGCTTATTGCTTAAAGCTTAAGGCTTATATGCCTTGCAACCCTCCAAACCTCCGTACCCTTCAGACCCTCGAACCCTGCAGTTACTCCATCTTCCCCGTCCGCGCTGCGGCCCAGAGCCAGTTGCCCGGAGGATCCACATTGGCATCCGGGTCCACCACCGCATGAATCACTGCCGGTTTGCCCGACTGGACAGCACGTTCCAGGGCCGGGCGAACATCGGTACCGGTTTCCACATACTCTCCATGGCAGCCCATGGCGACGGCTACCTGGTCATATCGGACCGGTGCATGGTCGTGACCGAACCAGTCGGCTTCCCGGCCGAATTGTCTGAGTTGGGCGCTTTTTTCCATGCCATAGGCACCGTCCACGGCAACGATGATGATGACCGGCAGGTTGTTGCGCACGGCGGTTTCGAGCTCCTGCATATTGAACCCAAAGGCGCTGTCGCCGGTGACGCAGTAGACATGCCTGTCCGGGAAGGCCAGCTTGGCGCCGATGGCATAGGGCAGACCGGTTCCCAGGTGACCGTAGTTCATGGAATAGATCACCGATCGCTGCCGGCGGGCAATGTGGTAGTGGATATCCCACAGGGTTGTGTTGCCTCCGTCCATGACAAAAATGGCATCTTCGTCAAAAAAATCATTGCAGGCCGTCAGGATTTGGCCTGTCAGCATGGGTTTTTGCTGCGTATCGGCCACCAGATCATCGAGTTCTTTCTGCCACTCATCCTGGATCATCCGTAATTCCGCAATTTTTTCATGCGGCGGGCGCTTGTCGGTCAATGCTTTCACGGCCTCCATCAGTTGCGAGAGGATGCATTTGGCATCGCCGATCAGGGGGATGTCCGTGGGTTTGTTGAGACCGATATGGGTCGGCTCGGTATCGATCTGGATGAGTTTTTGCTTGCCGGGTTCTCCGAACATGGGGGGCTTTCCCCACATGTTCAATTCGCCCAGGCGTGTCCCGACCGCCAGGACCAGATCGGCCTGAGCGTTGGCGAGAATTCGAGACATACAGGTGGGGTGAAAACTGAGCGCATGCGTATCCGGTATGATACCTCTGGCCCGAATGGTCGCCGTGACCGGGCATCCCAGGTACTCTGCCAGTTGAAGAACTTCTTCCGAGGCTCCTGCGCGTTCGGCGCCGTTGCCGCAGTGGATGTTGACCAGTTCTGCATTTACCAGCATTTCTGCTGCCTGACGAATCAGGGCCGGATCGGCAGGGGCTGTGGATGTCACACGGTATTTTTCCGGGGGCCAGATGTCGACACTCGCCTCATCCCCTTTCTGACTGATGATGTCTTCGGGTATCAGCACATGGGTCGGTCCTGGTCGGCCGGATGTCGCCATCCGGAATGCATGGCGGATCATATCCGGTATCCGGGTCCAGTGATCGACCTTTCCATTCCATTTGACAGCCGGTTTGAATATGTCCAGGTGGTGGCTTACCTGCATACCGCCCTGATGCACGTAGGAATCGGATATGTCGCTACGGCGGGTGGTGGTTATAGCAACAACCGGGCTTCCTTCGGCCTGGGCGCACATGAGTCCTGCCAGAAGATTTGCGGCGCCGGGACCGGCACATGCCATCACCACGGCAGGTTTTCCGGTAACACGGGTGTAGGCGTCACAGGCATGGGCTGCGGCTGCTTCATGCCGGGGTACGATAAGTTTGATGCCCAGTTCGTCTCCCAGGCGTTCGATGGCTTCGATGACCATCATATAGGTTCCATCGGTAATGGCATTGACATATTGGATACCCTCTGCATGAAGGCATCTCAGCAGCAGTTCTCCACCGGTGATCTCGGACATGGGTTTCTCCTCTTTGGGTTTATTGTGTTCATTGGGTTTATTGTGTTCATTGTGTTGTTATCGGTTAGTGAAATCATCCAATACTTTTTCATAACCCGAAGAACCCAAGAAACGCAATAAACCTCGAACCTATCTATAGCTCCATGGTCTGTCCCCCGGTAATGTTGAGGGCCTGACCGGTCATGTAACTTGATTCACCCGAGGCCAGAAATACCACGGTATTGGCCACTTCGTCGGCTGTACCGAGTCTGCCCAGGGGGATTTCCTTGCATTTCTCGGCAATGCGTTCATCCGCTGTGGTATTAAAAAACTGTGCTTCGAGATCAAAGCGCCACTGAGTGAAATCGGTCATGATAACGCCCGGGCAGACGGCATTGACGCGGATACCGCTTCCGGCCAATTCCAGGGCCATGACTTTTGTCATCATGAGAACGCCGGCCTTGGCCGCTGCATAAGCCCCGTTGAACAAGGGCGGCTTTTTTGCGGCCTGGGAGGCGGCATTGATGATGCTGCCGCCATTTTTCAGCATCAACGGCACCACGGCTTTGGATACGCGGAAAACACCGTGGAGATTGACATCGATGGTTTTCATCCAGGCGTTGTCGTCATAGGCGTGTATGGTATTTGGGACGCCGAAAACGGTACCGGCATTGTTAAAGAGAATATGGATGTTGCTGAATTCTTCTGCAAGCACAGTGGCCATGTTTTGTACGGATTCAGGGCTGGTGACATCGAGATCCAGCGCTAACGTCCGGACCTTACAGGTTTCACCCAGCGCCCGGGCCAACCTGGTGAGCTGGGCTTTATTGCTGGTGAGGAGGGGATCGTTTTCTTCTGCTTTGGCCAGATCAGCCAGGGCAACATTGACACCGCAGGCCGCCAGTTTTTTGGCAACAGCATACCCGATGCCTGTTTTTTTGCCCGCTCCGGTGATGAGGGCATTCTTGCCTTTCAAGTCCTTGTACACGGGTTTCCCCTTTTCTGTTTGGCGTGAGATTGATGCATGGGAAGACTGGTCGAACGATGTTCGATAACTGAATATTAATTGGATATCGAACGATAGTCAAGGTAAAATCGTTAAAGGATCAGGACATCAATCCTGCCTGCCAGCTTGTCCCTGAAATGGATTGCATCGGACTGGTCACCGACAATGGCGCCATAATGCATGGGGATGGCCAGCTTGGGCTTGATGGCCAGGGCCGCTTCAACCGCTTCATCAGCGGTCATGACATAGGTTCCGGACACAGGCAGCAGAGCGATGTCGACATCCAGATCCTTCATTTCCGGGATGTAATCACTGTCACCGGCATGATAGATCCTGACCCCGTCGATGTCTATGATAAATCCAAGCCATCTGTTTGCTTTGGGATGGAAGTCCTTGTTGGTGTTATAAGCGGGTACGGCCTCGACTGTCAGGCCATCCAGGAGCAGACGTTCTCCGGGCGTCATCACCCGGACATCTCCGGACAGTTTTTTAGCAGAATCCTTCTCGGTAATGATGACGGTTCCGGGCTGTTGTATCCTGGCCACATCTTCAGGAGAACAATGGTCGAAATGCTCATGGGTTACCAGAATGAGATCTGCGGGTTTGCCGCCATCGATCTGGTAAGGGTCGATATAGATGCATGTCGATGCGTCGATCCTGAAGCCGTCGTGACCCAGCCAAACAATATTCTGTTTCATCTCCTGGAGTATGCATTGTTTACCTCCTTTTATTGAAGCGGTAAGCTATAAGCCGTAAGCGTTAAGCTGCTTATGGCTTATCGCTTACGGCTAATTGTTAAAGCCCTAAGGCCGGTGTCCAGACATAGTAAAATCCGGGTGATAGATGGGTTGCTGTGTTCTGGATCCCCAGATCGAGTAAAGGCTTGGTCTGAATACTCGAACGGGTGGTCAAGGGATTGTAGAGATTGTCATTTGGAAATACGGTTCGGCGATAAGCCACAACTTTTGCTTTTTCAGGGAGCCCCGATATTTCAATGGCTTCTGCTATGGCTTCATCCAGGTATCCGATTTTGTCGATGAGCCCCAGTGCCTTGGCTTCAGCCGGCAGATAGACCCTGGCTGTGGATATCGTGGACAGGGTGGTCTCTTCCAGGTCGCGATGCTTTGCCACGAGCTTGAGAAACCGATCTGCAAGACCATCGGTTAAATCCTGCAACATCTGGGTTTCTTCTGCTGTCGGCCGGCGGAATGGCGATCCCATATCCTTGTTTTTGCCCGACTTGTTGACATCCATGGTAAAACCGATCTTGTCGATGAGTTCTGTAACATTGGGCCGCATAAATACCACGCCGATGGAACCGGTGATGGTTGTCGGGTGGGCAAAAATTACATCTGCCGGAAGGGATACATAATAACCGCCTGAGGCGGCGATGTCCATCATGGATACCACGATTTTGATTTTGGTGCGTTCCTTGAACGCCAGGATTTCATTGTAAAGGATATCACTGGCAGTGGCTGTTCCGCCGGGCGAATCCACGGTTAGGAGAAGACATTTGATTTCCTTGTCCTTTTCGGCCATGCGCAGTTGAGAAACAAGCTCCTGAACCATGCTCGGCATCGTTCGCAGGGTGCCTTCCCTGGGGCGGGTGGAGATGACCCCCCGCAGGGATACAACCAGGACCTTCCCTTTTTCCGTTCCCTGTAATATCGATTCCCTGAGTGGATCCGATGCATCGGAAAACAGTTTTACCTGCGGGGCGGCACAGCCACCCATGATAACGATGCTTGTCAATATCAGAACCATCAACCTTAATTGATTCATCTTTTTCCTCCGGTTATTTTTTTTTGTTCAGTTCGTTGTCGATGCGGGATAATTCAGAGGTCATTGTCTGGACGGATTTTTCAACTTCCTGAATCTTGAGCGCATGTGTTTGGGTGGTTTTTATCGTGTTTTCTATGGTCTGGCCCATTCGCGTGCTTGCGCGGTCGAAGTTCCGGACCTGACGGTTCATGCTCACCAGGACACATACCAGGAAAAGACCAAAGACGACGGCGGCATAAATGGCCCACCATGCCATGGGGGTTTCCCGGGCACGTGCTTTCATGTCTTGAAACGATTCATGGGTCAGTTTCTGTGCAATTGATGACTTGCGTGAGCGCAAACCGATCTCGATTCCTTTGGGAATGGTCATATTGTCAGGGGGAGGGGCTTCCAGCGTGTTCAGGTCATTATGAAGCAGCAAGGCGTGGTTTTGAACCATTTTATTGTCATCTTCCAGGGAGAGGACTTTTTCAAGAAATTGGATGGCGGCGTGCGACCGGCCGAATCCTTCCCAGAGGATCTGTGCTTTCAGAAAGAGTGCATCGGCAAAATCAGGATCCTTTTCAAGAACCTTGTTCACAAAGGATAATGCGGCCGGGTAGTCTCTGTTTTCCTTGTTGAAACGTGCCTGACTCAGGAACCCCTGGACCTGTTCTCGAATGGTCCAGACGGCCTCTCGCCGTCCAGAGAGGAGACCGCTGGCCGCGCCGCTTACAGCATCCATAAAAAACATGACAATTGTGGAGATGATCACCCCGGTGATGGCAGCTATGACCACGCCGGAGACCGCGCCGGACACGCCCCAGTAGACATAACCGACATAGAGACCGAGAAGGCACACAAAGGGTACGGTTAGACCGGCAACCCGAAGAAAATAGGTAACTGTCTTGAGATCTTGATCTTTTACAGGTTTATGGGCTTTGTTGTTATGGAAAGGCATGGCATACCTGTTTGGCCTGGATGGAAACGAACAATAAGGGTGATTTTACTAAATTGCTTTTCGCCTGTCAAAGTATTCCACTGGGCACTATAGCATTTGTCAAAATAACGTTCCGGTTACTCCGAAAAGGGGATACCCTCGGCTAAGGGACCTATTCGGAACATATTTATGACAACCCCTATAACTAACGAAGGTGGAACAAGGATCCTGTATTGGTCATATAAACACCCAGGCTGACCATGGCGGCTCCTGTCAGAAGGGAGAGGGTGATGGGCTCGTCCAGAAACAGGAAGGCCAGTATGATGGCACTGATGGGAACAAAATTGATGAACAGGCTGGCCTTGGAAGGGCCCAGTTTTTTGATGCCCTCGTAATACCAGACAAAACCCAGGACCGTGCCAAAGATACCGAGATAGAAAAGGCTGAACCAGTTTGCCGGGGAATAATTGAATATGTCCGTGGACATCCCTTCGGCCAAAGCGGCCGGAAACAACATTATGGCACCTGTGACCGAGGCATAGGTAACTGCTTCAATGGCAGAGAAATCCTGCATGACGCGTTTGCCGATCAAAGAATAGGACACCCAGCTCAGGACGGCAAAAAAGATGAAAATATCGCCGCGCCCAAAACTCTCTGTCAGCATACCCTGTAGATTTCCTCTGGATATGGCAACCATGGCACCGGTCACGGACACCAGAATGCCGACGATTTTGACGGCATTCAATTTTTCTTTAAACAGGAAAAATGAGGCAATGGTGATGAAAATCGGGTTGTTTGCAATAATGAGAGACGCTCTGCCCGCATGGATGAGACGCAAGCCCTTAAAGAAGAACACGTTATAGAAGAAAACCCCCGTGAGACCCAGCAGCAGCAGGTAGAAAAACTTTTCTTTTTGTATTGGGGGGAAGCGGCCTTCCATACGATAGGTCATGTACAAGAGCGGGATTGCGGCTATGCCAAACCGCAGAAAGGCAGCGGAAAAGGGGGCTACATGGTCTGACAGTGCTCTTCCGGCAATGAAGGTTCCTCCCCAGAAAATGGCTGTCAAAAGGAGTTTGAAATGGATGAGTTTCATTTAGAAGCTATCTCAAGAATGCTGTTTTTTAGATGGCCTCGATATGTGCCATCAGTGTCGATGCCAGAATGTCGGCATAACCTGAAAAAAAATGATCAGCCCCTGGTATGATTTCAAATCGTGTTGTTGGATTCCAGGAGGGTAGCCGTTCCTGGATCATATGCGCCGGTGCAATGTCATCTCTGGAGCCGGTGATGACCAGCTTCAGGCTGGCAATCTCTTGAATGGGCCCGAAATCGATAAATGCCACCGGGGGGGAGACCATGATCATTTCGGTAACGGGCGCATCGCCCGGATGGATCTGGGCATTTACCCATGCGCCGAACGAATATCCTGCCAGGCATATTTTGTCCATATGGATCTGCGCAAGATAGTCCAATGCCCGGCAGACATCCCTTTTTTCTCCGATTCCCTTGTCATACCTTCCCTGACTATTGCCGACGCCCCTGAAATCGAACCGTAATGTCGTATACCCCTGATGCTGAAATGCCCGGGTGATGGTTTCCACCACCGGATTGTACATGTCACCACCATACCGTGGATGGGGATGTGTCACGACCACGCCGTTTGACTCCGGCACGATGCAAAAGGCCCTGTAGTTGAAGACCATCGGATTTAAATGAGATTTTTTCTTCCTTCATCCAGCACCAAAAATATAAGCCAAGGTTTGGCTTGGCAACAGCTATAATAGCGACAACGTCGCGTCTGATAAATTCGTGAAACGAATTTATTGGGGGTGTTGCATCCGCAGGATACGTTCCGAGATTCTTCATGGAAATAGTCAGTTTTTCCATTTTACCCAGAACAACGGCAATTTTTTCATCAGTTTCCGAGCCTTCAAAATCCAGGAAGAAGCTGTAGTTACTCGGTTCCGAGCGTAGCGGCATTGACGCAATTCTTGTCAGGTTGATACCGGTTTCAGCAAAGAGCCGCAGGACGCTGTAAAGACTGCCGGCCGTGTGGGGCGTGGCAAAAACAATCGAGGTCTTGTCGCCGACCGACATTTGCCTCCCTGGACAAAAGAAGGAACCGGGTTGAATTGGACGCCCCGTCTTCAATTTTTTCTTTGATAATTTCAAGGTTGTAGAGCTCTGCACTCAAGGCACTGGCGATGGCCGCAGCCGCTTTTAGATTCTCCCTGGCCAGCATTTTTGCCGCACCTGCCGTGTCATAGAACGGTCTTGGTTCCAGCTTGTTGCGGGTGAGAAATCCCCGGCACTGAGCCAGGGCCTGGGGATGTGAATAGACCATCCGAATTTCCCGGTAATCCGTATCTTCGGGTGCCAGAAGGCAATGGTTCACCGGCACCTTGGCTTCGCCGATAACCTTCAGACGGGTAGTGGTCAACAGTTCATTGACCTGTGTTACGGCACCTTCAAGAGAGTTTTCCACGGGCACCACACCCAGATCCAGAGAGCCTTCTTCGACGCCGTGAAAGACATCGACAAATTCCATGCAGGGAATGTAAGCACCCCCTGGAACCAGCCGGCGGGCGGCCACCTCCCCGTAGGCGCCGTGTTCACCTTGAAAAGCCACCAGGGGACGATCCTCTTTCTGGAGGCGTTTACTTTCCGTTATAATGGTCTGCAGCAGCTGCTTTGAGAAGGATCCTTCGATGAGATCCAGTTTCATGCGCCCGATCCTGTCGAGTATGCTTTTTTCTCTTTCAGGATCGCTGACGGTCTGTTTGAATTTACTGGAGCGCAACGCCAGTCCCATTCGCTCCTGCAGGATGACCAGAAGTTCCCTGTCAATTTTATCGATCCGGCTGCGAATTTCTTCCAGTTTCATGTTTCACCTCGGTTGATGTGCTCTCTTCCCAAAAAAAGAACCCCGAGAAATCGATTCTCAGGGCCCAAAAAAACCCCGAGCGGTCTGAAATGTCCACCCGGGGTACGTGACGATCTGTGGTTGTCAGATAACCGGATGGACGCTTCTAAAGCCAAAGAAGAAGCGCCCAATATGATAACATTTTGATTGACTATGGTCTCTAACGATGTTTAGTGGTTTCCTCATGTGGACGGTAGACATATTTAACCGAGGAATATTTGTCAAGAAGAAATTATCACTTGACCCATGTGGATTTTTTTTAGTATAAATTCCAGGTGGTTAATGAATGCTGCATGATGAGTCGAAGTTTGAACAAAAAACCGGGAATGCGTGGTCTTTATGAAAACTGTAATGATTGTCGATAATGATCCGATCATGCTTGAAATTATAGCAAGCCTGTTGAGGGATCATGGTGTTTTTTTCCGGATTATAAAAGTTGAAAACAGTGCCAAGGCATTGAAGCTTATCGACAAGGTCGCGGTTGATCTGGTAATTACCGGTCTTCGGGTACCCGAGGAAGACAGCATCCGTTTCATCCAAAAACTGAAAGAATCCTGGCCAAAGATATCGCGCGTGGTTCTGACCGATGTGGTATCACCAACCTTGAAATCAAAAATTGACCAGCTAGGCGTATCCACCTATCTGGAAGAGCCCATCAATATGGATGTGCTTACCGAGCTGTTGCTGGCAGAGCTTAAGATAGCATATGGCGGTCGCATCCGCGGCATCAGTCTTTCATCATTTACCCAGATGCTTGAGCTGGAAGGAAATTCTTGTGCCCTGCGCGTCCGTGGAAGTCGTGAGACTGGAGAACTGTTCTTCAGCAAGGGGGAGTTGATTGCCGCAAAGCTCGGGGGACTGAGAGGAACAAAAGCCGCCATTGAAATTCTGGGATGGCCCAAAATCCTGATCGATATCGATTTTGAACCGTTTGAGAAAGAACGGGAGATCAATATCCCCCTCATGAGTCTTTTGCTGGAAAGCCATAAGGCCGAAGATGAAAGACAGGTAAAAAATGCCGAGATGCGGCAACATCCTCGATATGACTGCCAAGTTACGGTGGATTTCGATATAAGTGACTGGTCTTACGAGGGGGTTATAAAGAATATCAGCCTCAGTGGCGTTTATATCGAGACCCACCATCCCGTGACGGTCAGCAGTGAAATTCTGTTGGCCCTGACATCTTTAGATAACTGGCGGCACTGTACGATCAAGGGTACGGTTGTTCGCAGAGACGCCAAAGGGATCGGGGTGGCGTTCCAGGGCCTGAGCCTCTATCAGCAACAGGTTGTCCAATCCTATCTCATATCGGATTTAAGCAAGCAGGTGACCTAGTGGTTCAGTGAAGATTTCAGACGACGTACATCATTGGCTTTATTGAAGGAAATACGCATCCAGCGAATCTAAAGGAGGTTAAAAACAGCGCCTGATATTAAAGTACCACTTCACTCCCAGGATTAGTAATATATGAATACCCGTCCCTAAAGAGTGAGTCTTCGTGATGGCCTAAAATCCCGGTTTATCGCGGCGATTCGCTATTTGAGTGTGGTTTTCGAATCTTGGCATTCCGGCCCAGGATGACCATCAGAATGCCGCCCAGTGTCAACAGGGCTGAAAGAGTCAAACGCAGGCTTATCTGTTCGGAAACGAATACAACGCCACCAAAACCTGCAATGACAGGAACCGACAGTTGAACGACAGCGGCCTGTGTTGCCGATATCCACCGAAGAGCCATATACCATAGGGTGTAACCAATTCCGGATGTAATGCCGCCGGATATGATAGCCAGAATTATTCCCTCGCGGGAGATGTGTGAATTTTTAAAAAAGAACAGAGCCAGAACAATCGCAAACGGAACCGAACGCAGAAAGTTATACATTGTATCGGACAGGGGATATGTCGAATCTCTGCCTTTGAGTGTGTAAAGACCCCAGGCAATGCCGGCCGATGTCATCAGAGAAAAACCGATAAAAGAAGGCGCTGTGACACCGGGCAGGACAAGATATACAATGCCGGAGAACGCAGTGACGACACCCACCCATTCGATTGGAAGCAGTCTGTTTCCTGAAAAAAGAGACCTTAAAATCATCGTTATCTGCACGGATCCGAACAAGATCAACGCGCCTGTTCCTGTGTTGAGGGTTAAATAGGCAAATGAAAATGTAACCGCATATAGAAACAACATAAAGGCTGCGGACCAGCTGCCTTTGGTGGCGGTTTTTGTATTACCGCTTAATTTTAATATACATAGCAGAACAAGGGCACCGGATAACAAACGGATGGACGTAAAGCCGGCTGCATCGATGGCTTTTTCCCCCAGTGCCAGCCGGCAGAGCACGGAGTTGGCAGCAAAGGCAATCATCGCCAGGGCTGTGAAGAACAAACGGTTTAAAAAAACGCATTTCAGGCATCTAAACGGTTCCTTCATTTACATTCATCTGCATGGCTACCATTTCGGTGCTCTTTTTTCCAGAAAGGCGCTGATACCCTCGATACACTGGCCACTCATGATGTTCAGGGCGGCCTGTTCCTTCTCCACCGCCAGGGCTTCCTTTTCCGGTAAATCCATGGCAGCATCGACGATATGTTTGACGGATTTGATCGCCTGCGGTCCATTGGACATGAGATTTTTCACATACGTCTCCACCTGTGCCATGAAATTCTCTTTTGCAAAGACATATTCAAGGAGACCTATTGACCGGGCTTCGTCCGGATCGATCTTGCGGGCGGAAAATATCAGTTCCTTGGCCCTTCCGGGACCCACCAGCCGGGTCAGACGAACCGTTCCCCCGAGATCGGGTATGAGCCCGAGTCTTGTTTCCTGGAAGCAGAACATGGCATCATGGGCGGCGATGCGGATATCACAGGCCAGGGACAGCTCGAGTCCACCGCTGTAGCAGATGCCGTTGATGGCAGCTATGGTTGGAAAGGGAAGGCTGGCGAGCATTGCAAGAACCCCTTGCATATAGGCAATTCCTTCGAGCACGGTTTTTCGATCGTGTTCCTGAAGCGCTGTAAACAATCTGGATATGAGTGGGTCCGAAGGGTGTACGTCGACACCCGCCGAAAAAATGCCAGGTGTGGCGCCCGTAATGATGAGCGCCCGGATATGGGATCGTGATGACAGGGTTTGAAAATAGTCTTCAAACAAATGCCAGCATTCGGAATTGATGGCATTTTTCATGTCCGGGCGATTCATCCGGATAAAAGCGATCTCATCCTTTTCAGTATACAATAGCGGGCTGCTGTCTTTCTTCATGCCTCCTCCTTGTTTCATTGATACAATTCATGTATTAAATTCCTGCAGAATTTGCAATTGATTGAAGGAGAATTGACATGTCACGTTCCCAAACATCAGGCAGCATGACAAGCCGTGAGCGGTTTTTGGAAGTTATGCGATTCGAGCAGCCGGATCGCGTGCCCTATTTCGAAGAGGGCATTCGAGATGAGGTCATCCATGTCTGGCAGGGGCAGGGTCTTTCCGGAAGGCGGGAATTGACAAGGGCATTCCCTTCGGATGTACGCGAGCGAATGGAACTGGATCTTGACCCGCGGCCTGCATTGAAACAATGGCCCACAACAGAAAAAGATTTGGATTTTTTCAGGCAACATCTGAATCCGGATGACCCGAAAAGGTTTCCCGGACAATGGAAAGCAGCGTGTTCGGAACTGGCAACACCGCGAGCATGTACTGATGTTATATGTCCATGAAGGCTTTTTTTTGAGTATGGGTGTCGGAAGCTGGCAACGCTTTTACGACGTCATGACCCAACTGGTGGACAACCCGGGTCTGGTGCGGAATATGATGCTGGCCAAAGGCCGTTTTGCCGCAGCCCTTACCGAAAAAGTTCTCAAGGAGGTCAAGGTGGATGCCGTTATTTTCAGTGAACCCATCGGCGGCAACGAGGGCCCCCTGATATCACCGGAAATGTATGAAGACATCGTTCTGAAAAGCTATCAGCCGGTCCTGGATGTCCTGCATCGGTACCGTGTGGAGATCATTATTTTTCAAACTTTCGCCAACGCCCGGATTCTCATTCCCAGCATCCTGAAATGGGGCTTCAACGGGCTGTGGGCCTGTGAAGTCAATATCGAGGCCATGGACTACCGCAGCATTCGCAAGGAATTCGGCAGAGACCTGAGGCTCATCGGCGGTATCGATCTGGATGCGCTACGCAGCAGCAAGGCGGACATCAAGAAGGAAATCCAGACAAAGGTACCCTTCCTGATCGATCAGGGGGGCTATATCCCCCTGGCGGACGGTCGTGTGCGGGAGGATGTTTCCTATGAAAATTATCGTTATTATCGAGAACTGCTGCGAAGCATTATCGAGAAGGGATAGAGTAATAAGCCTATAAGCAGTCAAGCTGTCAGTCAGCAACAGCGCAGATCAGCGTACATGATCTCCTGCGAGGATTGCGGATAATCTGCAGCGAGCGCATCAAATAAATAAAAGCGGCGCAGCCGCGTCATATGCCATCGTGAAACGAGGGCATTAGGGGATCAGAATCGTGGACCCGGTGGTCTTCCTACCTTCCAGATCCCGGTGTGCAACGGGTACTTCTGACAGCGGATAGGTCTGACCGATGGAAATCTTTACGGCACCCCTCTGGACGACATCGAAAAGATCGTTTGCATGCGCCAGGAGGTCCTCCCGCTTCTCGGTATAGGTCATGAGACTCGGTCTTGTCAGGAACAGGGAGCCCTTGGCTGCCAGAACACCCAGTTCCAGGGGCGGCACTGCACCGGATGACTGTCCGAAGGTGACCATGGTGCCGAGGGGCTGCAGGCATTCCAGCGATTTCATGAAAGTGGCCTGACCCACGGAATCATAGACAACATTGACACCCCTGCCGTTGGTAATTTCCCTGATTTTTTCGACGAAATCTTCCTGGGAGTAAAGAATCGGGTGATCGCACCCGTTGGAACGCGCCTTCTCCGCTTTTTCAGCCGAACCGACCGTGCCGATCACGGTGGCGCCGATGTCGTGGGCCCATTGAGAGACAATGGATCCGACCCCCCCGGAGGCGGCGTGGATGAGGATGGTGTCGCCCGCTGCAACAGGGTAACACCCCCGTATGAGGTAGCGTGCGGTCATGCCTTTTAGCATCATGGCGGCGGCCGTCTCAAATGACACATCGTCGGGTATCTTTACCAGTCGATGAGCGGGGATACAGCGAACCTGGGCGTAGGCACCCGGTGGTAGTCCAGCATAAGCCACGCGGTCACCCACCACCAGATTGTCCACGTGCTGTCCTACAGCTTCCACGACACCGGATCCTTCCATACCGGGTATGGCCGGCAGTGCCGGAAGCGGATACAGTCCGGTGCGGTGATAGACGTCGATAAAATTGAGTCCGATGGCCTCGTGTCGGATCCGAACCTGACCGGGGCCAGGCGTGCCTGGATCGAAATCTTCCCACTTCAGAACTTCCGGTCCTCCATTGGTATAAAATTTTATGGCTTTGGGCATGCTATTCCTCCTTATTAGATGTTGACTAGCAATGCCACGGAAAGAATGGTATCTGTTTCATCAAGAGAACCCGGAACGGGTTCATTGTCGTAATGAATTTCATAGCTGGTCTTGATGGAAAACGTATCGCTGAGAGAGGTGATCAGCGCTGTCACTGTGTTGATGTTGTAATTGTCGGAATTATCGAAATCGTATAAATACTCGATGGATTGGGTGACCTTACTTTTTTCGGACAGCAAAAATTCATAGAGGCCTAATGCCCGCCTACGCATGAAATTGTCATCAGTGTTGTTGGTGTAATTTTCGGTCACATACTCAAGCCCGGCTTCAGCATTTAAAAAGTGTTTTGGGCCGATAATAAACTTGTAGCCCAGGGTCGGCCCCAGATAAAGGCGTTCATCGATGCCTGCAAACTCGTCCTGCAACAATCCGCCGATGCCTGCGATGTAGACCTATTTCTCCTTGTTTGACTTGCCAATAGAAATGATGAATACAATAGGATGGATCAGTGTGAAGCTTTTTCCTCAATGACACCCGGGTCGTATTGAATCGGGGTCCATTACCCATGGTCTGCGGTTGACTGCTTGTCAGGCTGTTCTGGGCAATGCCGTCCAGATCTGCGGCTTCCTTGGGAGACCAGACAACACCTTCCGGCAGGGCTTCTGAAATGACAGCCCGCAGCCTGAGACTGCCGAGGGGGTTTCGCAGTAGAACAATTTCTCCATCGTCAATACCAGCGTTGGCAGCATCTTTCGGATTGATATGAACCACCGCGGGGATGCGTCCGTAGACCTCCTGAAACTGGGTGTGCGTATGGTTCGATACGGAACTGGCCATGAAGGTAAATTGACCTGTTTCCGTCACCCATTCCTTTTGCGTCGGCATGGGGGAGTGGCCGCTTGCCGGTGCAGCATCCGCGTAGAATTCAATTTTACCGGAAGGTGTTGGATAGCGATCCCTGGGTCTGCATACAAGCCTGAGCCGCCGACCGGACATCAGGTCCTGCATGTCCCCGTTTTCAAAGGCATCCCGCATGGCGGACGCAATGGCCGTGAGGGCATCTTCATAGAGCCATGGCTCTTGAAGTCCTAATCGCCGGGCAAGACCTGTCATGATCTGGATTTCATGGCGACTGTCGGTCACGGGTGAGACAACCTGACGACTGTACTGGACACAATTATGACTGTCCGGAATGACGATATCCTCTTTCTCCAGGAAGGTGGGCGCCGGCAAAACGATGTCAGCCAATTTCGCCGTCTCGGTCCAGTGGGTTTCGTGAACAATCAGAAACAGGTCGTCACGGGCCAGGCCCTCTTGAAACGACTTCTGGTTGGGGAGGGTCATGGCGGGGTTCATGCAGCTGACGTATACAACCGAAAAGTCACCTTGCTTGATGTGATCGGCCACGGCAACCTGCTGGATGATTTTCGGTTTTTTATCGGTCAACGATTTGCCTTTTATACGCGATCTGTCCAGAAGGTAGGCGCTGCCGTTTCCATAGAAAAATCCCCGGTGGATCCCCAGTACGGACGGTATCATGGCCACAGCCCTCGCCTGGTCCGCGCCGTTTTCACAGTGCTGAAGACCATAGCCGATAAGGGTCATACTCGGTTTGTTGCCGGCATACAGGTTTGTCAGTAATTGCAGCGTGTCCGGCGAAACGCCGGTTATTTGCCGGATGGTTTCGGGGGGCCACTTTGCTGCCTCTGTTTTCAAACGGTCAAATCCAGTGGTCCACTTTTCGATAAATGGGGCATCGGCATTACCGGATGTGATGAGCCGGTTCAAAAGACCGTAGACCAGGGCCACGTCTGTCTCCGGTTTTGTCCGGATCCACAGGTCAGCCTTTTTGGCTGTATCTGTCCGGATAGGATCCACAACGACGATCGTGGCCCCTCCTTTCTTTTGGGCGGTGAGGGCCAGATGCCATATATGGGGCGCACTCACCGCTGCATTGAATCCCCAGAAGACCAGGAGTTTCATGGAAGGTATTTCCAGCGGGTTGGCCCCGTAACTGTCGCCATAATGCATGGATATGCCCGTGTGTCCTGATTTGCTGCACAGGGCGCCGTCGGTTTGAGCGGCACCCAATGCATTCCACAATCGTGTTGGAAATGCATTGGCGAGCAGACCGGTGTTTCCGGCATAGTTCAAAAAGAGAATCCCATGGGGTCCCTGTTTGGCGATGGTATGGCCGAGCTTGCGGGATATGAGGTCGAGGCTCCGGTCCCAGCTGATTTTTTTGAAACCGTTGGCCTCTTTTATAAAAGGGCTGTCGATACGATTGGATAAAAGTCTATCCCGGTCCCGGGCACTTCTGGGACAGACCATCCCCCTGGTCAAGGGGTGATCGGCATCCCCATGAACCGATGTGATGTTTTGATGTTCATCGACATGGAAAACCAATGAACAGGCATCATAGCAATCACGGGCACAGACGGTTTTGATTGGGTTCTTTGAGTTCTTTGAGTTCATTGCGTTTGTTGGGTTCGTTGGGTTTATTGGGCACATAATGCTTGGAGGCCGGGAAGCTATGATGCAGCCGCCAGCTCTTGGCTTTTAGCTACCCTCCAACCTAAAACTTAACCCTTAACCCTTCAACCCTCCAACCCTCCAACCCTTCTCTTAATTGATACACCTGATGATCTCTTCTCCAAATTCACGAATCTGCCATGATTTGAGGCCGGCCATGTTATCCAGGTCGTGTACGGCAGTGGGAGAGATCCTGGCGATGTCCATTGTCTGGGATTTGTTCAAAACCAGGGAAGGGTCGATGGCCAGGTCGGCCGCTTTTTTTTCTTTCCAGCTTTTCAATTTTTTAGCTAAACGGATCTTCGATTCCGGCAAGCGGGTTGCACGTGTCCTGGGGTAGACCGGGAGGCAGTCTTCGGGTATTTTCAGGCCGTTGCTGATAGCGTCCAGCAACTGGCGGCCGTACATGCCGGTTTGTTTGGCGCTCAGGGCGCGACTCGTTTCCAGGCTTTCTCTTGTCCGGGGTTTTGCTCGAACCAGGGTCAGCAAGGTGTTGTTGCCGACAATTTTAAAGAGTGGAAGGTCTTTTTTTCGGGCAGCCCGTTTGCGCCAGATCAGAAGTGCCTCAAGAACAGCCAGGTCTTCCGGTGGCAGTCTGCCCGCTCCTTTGAAACTGAGAAACATCGGCTCGGCATTTGTTGCGTTGGGCCGGACCTTACTCAGCAGTTCACATTCTTCCTCGACCCAGGCCAAACGATTTTTCCGGGAAAGATCTTCCTCCAGAAGTTTTGCCAGGGGGAGAAGGTGGTGAACATCCTTGGCTGCATAGGTTATCATGGCTTCAGGCAGCGGTCTCATGGACCAGTCTTTTTTCTGGTATTTTTTCTCCAGCTTGACATTGAAGAAAGTCTGAAGCATGGCATCCAGACCACTTTGCTGGAAACCCAGGAATCGAGAGGCCAGTTCCGTATCGAAAAGATTGTGAATAACGATGTCGAAATCTCTGAAAAGGGAGCGGACATCATAGTCGGAACCATGGAAAACTTTTTTGATCCGAGGGTTTCCGAACAGGGGTTTAAGCGCTGATAGATTCTTGACCTGGATGGGGTCCACGATAAACAGGCGGCGGAGCGAGGCTATCTGAATCAGACAGACCTTTTCCTGAAAGTGGAACATGGAGTCTGCCTCCAGATCCACAGCGATGGTATCGACATCCTGGAGGGATTTCAAAAGCATGTCCAAACCGGATGGTGTGTCAACGAATTCAAATTGAAATTCAGAATCTTGCTGCATATCTCACCAATTTCTTCTTGACCCGGTGCTGCAATTGCCCTAAATAAAAACGTTTACGGGTTATAAAACAGGCGTTCGGGAAATTTCCTTAAAACATTGAGCGGCTAAGTGTTTGATAAAAAACTTTCCGATCTCCTGAAACCAATAAAATCGAAAAACGATTTTATGACAAGGTGACGAATAATGATCAATATAACATTTCCAGACGGAAGCACAAAGTCTTTTGATGACTTTCCCTCCGGTTTTGACATTGCCGGAAGTATATCGGAAGGCCTGGCCCGGGACAGCGTGGCCATGGAACTGGATGACAAGCTGGTTGACATGAGCACGGTTGTAAAAAAAGATACCGCGATCCGGCTGATAACGACCCGGGACAGGGAAGCCCTGGAAATCATGCGCCACAGCGCCGCCCATGTCATGGCACAGGCCGTGCTCAGGGTGTACAAGGACGCCAAGCTGACTATCGGCCCGGTGATCGAGGATGGGTTTTATTACGATATCGACATGGAGCCGGTTTCGGAGGATGACTTCCCCAAAATAGAAGCAGAGATCAAAAAACTGGTCAAAGAGAAAATTCCGATTCAGCGAAGTGAGGTTTCCAAGGCTGAAGCTTTGGCGTTCTACAAGGATGAACCCTATAAACTTGAAATGATTTCAGCGCTGGAAGATGGCCAGATATCCCTATACGAACAGGGGGAATTCACAGATCTTTGCCGGGGACCCCATGTGCCCCACACCGGATTTGTAAAAGCCATCAAGCTGACCAAGGTATCCGGTGCTTACTGGCGCGCCGATCAGACCAAGGCGCAGTTGCAGCGATTATATGGGACGGCCTTTTTCGACAAAAAGGAGTTAAAAGATCATCTCCGATACCTTGAAGAGGCCAAAAAACGGAATCACCGCAAGATCGGCGAAGCACTGGATCTGTTCAGCTTCCATGACGAGGCGCCGGGTATGCCGTTTTTTCATGCCAAGGGCATGGAACTCTGGAACACCCTGCTGGAATACTGGCGTGTTGAACATAAGGCTGCGGGTTACGTGGAGACCAAGACGCCGATTATGCTGGATCGGTTTTTGTGGGAGCGGAGCGGTCACTGGGAAAACTATCGGGAAAATATGTACACCACCCTGGTGGATGAAAACGAATATGCCATCAAGCCCATGAACTGTCCCGGCGGCATGTTGATATACGGAAACCGGCCCCATTCTTACCGGGAGTTTCCTATCCGGGCGGCAGAGGTGGGTCTTGTTCACCGCCACGAGTTGAGCGGCGTTCTCTCCGGTCTTTTCCGGGTCAGGGCTTTTCATCAGGATGATGCCCACATTTTTATGACGCCGGATCAGATTCGATCGGAAATCTTAGGGGTCCTGGAGTTGGCGCAAAGGATCTATGGGACATTTGGTCTTGATTTTCGTCTGGAGCTTTCCACGCGGCCTGAGAAATCTATTGGCACCGATGCACAGTGGGAGGTGGCCACGGATGGGCTGCGGGGAGCGCTGGATGCCTATGGGCGTGAATACCGGCTCAATGAGGGAGACGGTGCCTTTTATGGTCCGAAAATCGATCTGCACATCATGGACGCCCTGAAACGAACCTGGCAATGCGGTACGATTCAGCTGGACATGTCCTTACCGGAACGGTTTGATCTCGGCTATATTGCCCAGGACAATGAGAAGCATCGCCCCATCATGATTCACCGCACCATTTTGGGGTCCATCGAGCGATTCCTGGGTATTTTGATTGAACACTTTGCAGGCAAGTTTCCGCTGTGGATGGCGCCGGTTCAGGCCGTGGCTCTTCCCATCAATGACGAGCTCATTCCCTATGCTCTGGAAATCAAAGATATAATGGACAAGGCCGGGTTGCGTACGGAAGTCGACAGCAGAACCGAAAGCCTGAATAAAAAGATTCGTGCGGCGCAACTGGCCAATATCCCATTGATACTCACCATTGGTGCCAAGGAACAGGCGTCAAATACCCTTTCCGTGAGAACATTGGACGGTCACGTCAAAATGGGCGTTTCCCGGGATGAATTTATCCAGGCAGTTTCTAAAAATATCCAGAGCAGGGAACTGGAGCTGAATCTGTTTCAGTAAAAGCCTTGCACGATGTTATTGTGGTATCTCGTATGGCCAAAGCGAAAACAAAAGAGACGGGCAATGCCGGTGTCGCGACCCATAAGATCCAATGGTGTGACAACCGCTGCCCGCATGCCGACTTTGCCAAGCTGGATGCCATGGATGGAAGCTGTCGCACATTTCAATCCCTGTGGTGTGGTTTGCTGCAGAAACATGTGACCAAGAATGCCCCTTGTGAAAAACGATTCGGGAAAAGGCGCCCGACAACCGGGTTTTGAGGCATAACTACATCTAAACATGGCGATCTCTTCGAGCAGACATATCAGAATATTTGCTCTCTACTGGCTGCCGGTGCTTCTCTACTGTCTTTTGATCTTTATCCAGTCATCCTATCCAGTCACCCAAAACCTTCCCTCGATTCCCCATATGGACAAGCTGGCCCATGCCGGTGCCTATGCGCTGCTGGGTTTTCTTTTGTGCCGAGCGTTTCAAACGACAAGAATCCAGAAAAGTGCCGTGCTGCTGGTGACGCTCAGTGCACTGGTTTCATCGCTTTATGGTATCAGTGACGAAATCCATCAGTACTTTGTGCCTTCGCGAATGGCCGATATCGCTGATGTGGCGGCCAACAGCGTGGGAAGTTTCCTGGGTGCCATTGCGGCACAAATTATCTTGAACCGGCAATAGCGAGCGAATTAAGCGAAGGGGGTATGTATGAACGTTGTATTTCTGTCGCCCCATTTCCCCCCTCATTTCTTCCGGTTCTGTCTGAACCTGAAAGAGGTCGGCGCCAATGTTCTGGGTATCGGTGACGAACCCTACGACAACTTATCTGCGGATGTTCGTAGCGCGCTGACCGAATATTATCAGGTCGATGATATGCACGACTATGATGCCCTGGTACGGGCCTGCGGTTTCTTTACCCACCGCTACGGAAAAATCGACCGTCTTGACTCCCTCAATGAATACTGGTTGAGCACCGAGGCCCGCTTACGGGATGATTTCAATATATTCGGCGTTCGCGGCAACGAAATTGATTTCATTCGCCGCAAATCCTATATGAAGGCCAATTTTCGCAAGGCCGGCGTACCTGTGGCCCGGGGACAGGTGGTCCGGACCATCGATGATGCGCACTCCCTGATTCAGGAAACCGGTTATCCGGTAATTGCCAAACCCGATGACGGTGTGGGTGCCATTGCCACCTATCGACTGGACAACAAGCAGGACCTCGAAGCTTTTTTCAAGACCAAGCCCGACACGGACTACATTATGGAAGAATTCATAGCCGGTACCATTTATTCCTTTGACGGACTGGCCGACCGTGACGGCAAACCCGTATTTTGCACGGCCCACACGTTCAGCCAGGGTATCATGGAAACCGTTAACGAGGCACGTCACATCTACTACTATTCCTTGCGGGATATTCCCCCAACCCTGGAGAAGATCGGCCGCGAATGTCTCAGGACATTCAACGTGAGGGAGCGGTTTTTTCATATCGAATTCTTTAAAACGGCCGGTGACGATCACTATGTGGCCCTGGAAGTCAATATACGGCCGCCGGGTGGTTATACCACCGATATGTTTAACTATGCCTGTGATATCGACATCTACCGGGCCTGGGCCGATTTGCTGGTCCATAATCGGACGGATTTGAATTACAAGCGGGATTACCATTGCTGTTATGCCAGCCGTAAGACCGACCAGCACTATGCATACAGCCATGAGGATATCCTGTCGCACTACGGCACATTTATGGTCCAGATCGAAAGTGTTCCCGGGGTATTCAGCAGCGCGCTGGGCGATATCGGTCTATATTTTCAGATCCAAGCGTCTGGATGAAATTTTGGAGATTGTTGACTTTATTCACAAAAAGGAAAAAGGACATTCACGTGCACATTGAAGAACACCGCTGGTGGAGCAAGCATCTGAAGCGCGATATGGCCCTGAAGATTTACGGCCATTGGGGGAAACCATATATCGTTTTTCCCTGCTCCCGCGGACGATATTTCGATTATGAAGGAATGGGAATGATCGACGCCATTGCCGGCTTTATCAACGCCGGCAAAATCAAACTGTTTTGTGTGGACAGTGTCGATGAAACGTCCTGGTACAATTTTGCTGTTTCTCCCCAGGATCGCAACACCCGGCACGAAGCCTACGACGGTTATATCGTGGAGGAGGTTATTCCTTTTATCCGCCGGCATTGTCAATCACCCCAAGAGCGGGTGATGACCAACGGCTGCAGTATGGGCGCTTACCATGCGCTGAATTTTTTTTTAAAGCATCCGGATGTCTTCCAGGGAACCATCGCCTTGAGCGGTCTCTATCGTCTGGACCGGCCCGAATTTCAACTGTCGGCGGTTGAATTGCCCGCTGTCTATTTCAACTCCCCCTTGAGTTATCTGCCCGGCATGAATGATCCGTGGTATCTGGATTGGTACCGACAGAGCAGGATCATTGTGTGCGTAGGCCAGGGCGCCTGGGAGGATGAGGCCATTGAAGATACCCGTTACCTGGATTTTCTGTTCAGAGAAAAATCCATCCCGGTCTGTATCGACTACTGGGGCCATGATGTAAACCATGACTGGCCCTGGTGGTTTAAACAGATGAATCATTTTCTGGGATTCCTTTTATCGAGGCAACACACAGCATTGACAAAACCATTGCTTTTGGTTACATAACTCCGATGGTATCAACCCGATTTATATAACGATTGGATGCAGAGGATTTGCATATGAATGATCAGGAAAAAATTATCATCAATGGAAATGCGTTTTCATTCGAACCCGGAGAAACCATTCTGGCGGTTGCCGGAAGAAACCACATCGATATCCCCACGCTCTGTCATCTGAAGGGGGCCTCCCCCACGGGCAATTGCAGGATATGTGTGGTCAAAGTAGAGAACGAGAAGGATCTCCTGCCTTCCTGTGCCACTCTGGCGGAGGCAGGCATGGTGGTACATTCGGAATCCCCGGAAGTCGTAAAGGCCCGCCGATTGATCATTCAACTCATGCTCTCCACCGGGAATCACAACTGCGCCATCAGGGGTACCAGCAGCGACGACTGGACCCAGTTTCAGATGAACGTCCAGCAGTATGACGACAGTTCAGAGCTTTGCCCGGTCTGGGGAGACTGCCGTTTGCAGGATCTGGCCTATCGTTATCAGGTGGAGCCTAAAAGGTTTTCGGATGCAGGAACACCCTATCCCATGGAGATGGTCAACCCGTTTATCATCAGGGATTTTTCCCGGTGCATCAAGTGCGGCAGGTGTGTTCAGGCCTGTAACGATATTCAGGTCAACAATGCCATCCAGTTCGGTTACACGGGCAGCAATTCTAAAATAATCGCTGCCGGCGATAAACCGCTGAAAGATTCGGACTGTGTTTTCTGTGGTGAATGCGTTCAGGTGTGTCCGGTGGGTGCTTTGGTGGAAAAAGACGTTCGCTATCGGGTACGGCAATGGGAAACCGAAAAAGTCCGTACAACCTGTTCTTACTGTGGTGTGGGGTGCCAGATCTACCTGCATGTCAAGGACAACCGGGTTGTCAAGGTTTCCGGTGTCGAAGATGCGCCCCCAAACTATGGCAGCTTGTGTGTCAAAGGCCGGTTCGGGTATGATTTCATCCACTCGCCTGAACGTTTGACCGCTCCCATGATCAAGGAGAACGGTACCTTCCGGGAAGCCACCTGGGACGAGGCCCTGGATACGGTGGCCAGGCGGTTCAACGAAATCAAGGAAACCAGCGGATCGGACAGCCTGGGTGTCCTGACCTCGGCGAGAATAACCAACGAGGAGAATTATATCGCCAATAAATTTGCCCGGGCGGTGCTGAAAACCAACAACATCGATCACTGTGCCCGGCTCTGACATTCCTCGACCGTAGCCGGTCTGGCTGCAGCATTCGGAAGCGGTGCCATGACGAACACCATCAGCGACATCGAAAAAGCGGACGTCATTCTGGTCACCGGATCCAACACCACCGAGAACCACCCGGTCTTGTCATCCTTTATCAAAAGGGCGGTCACCTTCAGGGGGGCCAGGCTCATCGTTGTGGATCCGCGATTTATCCGGATCGCCAAGTTTGCCGATCACTGGTTGCGGCAAAAGCTGGGGACCGATGTGGCCTGGATCAACGGCATGATGAACGTCATCATCAATGAAGATCTTTATGACCGCGCGTTTGTGGAAAAGCGAACCGAGGGTTTCGAAGAACTCAAAAAGATCGTGGCGAAATACACGCCGGCCTATGTGGAGGAGATCACCGGCATACCCCAGGCAGATCTGGCCGATGCCGCCAGGATTTACGCAAATGCACGCGCCGGCAGCATCTGTTATTGCATGGGCATTACCCAGCATACCTCGGGAACGGACAACGTCAAATCCCTGGCAAACCTGGCCATGCTTTGTGGTCACATGGGGGTCGAAGGCGGTGGTGTCAACCCATTGAGGGGCCAGAACAACGTCCAGGGCGCCTGTGACATGGGCGGACTTGCCGAATGTTTTTTCGGGATACCAGCCGGTGACCGATCCCGCCGTAGTTAAAGAAGATGGAGAATGCCTGGGGCGTCAGCGATCTACCGACCCAGCCCGGCCTGACGGTTACGAAAATGATCCCCAAGGCACATGCGGGTGAATTCAAGGGATTGTATATCATCGGTGAGAACCCGCTGCTATCGGATCCCGATCTGAATCATGCCAAAAAGGGTCTTGCCAACCTCGATTTCCTGGTGGTGCAGGATATCTTCATGACCGAGACGGCGCAGCTTGCGGACGTGGTTCTGCCGTCCAAGTGTTTTGCCGAGAAAGAGGGTACATTCAGCAATACGGAGCGGCGGGTACAGCGGGTACGCAAAGCAGTGGATGCGCCGGGCCAGGCAATGGATGACTGGAAGATCACTGCAGAAATCGCCACGCGTATGGGGTTTGCCATGCCCTACGGCGATAGCCGGGAGATCATGGAAGAACTGGCTGCCGTGACGCCGTCTTATGCCGGGATCGATTATGATCGGATCGAATACGAGGGTATTCACTGGCCCTGTCCCACCAAAGAACATCCAGGGACACCCATCCTTCACCGGGAGCAGTTTACGAGGGGCAAGGGTCTTTTTCACGCCATCGATTACACGGAGCCGGCTGAAAATATTGACACGGAATATCCCCTGTTCCTGACGACCGGTCGTATCCTGTATCATTATCATACCGGGACCATGACCATGAAAACAGAGGGGCTCAATGAAAGGGCGCCGGCCTGTTTTGTGGAAATATCAGCCGATGACGCCCAGACCTATGATCTTGAAGACGGTTCCATGGTCAAGGTTGAATCCCGGCGGGGAGATATCTCTGCCGCCATAAAGATTTCTGACATGGCGGTGGCTGGAACTGTTTTCATCCCCTTTCATTTTGCCCAGGCCGCAGCGAACAAACTCACGAATGCGGCCCTGGACCCTGTATCCGGGATCCCGGAGTATAAGGTGTGTGCGGTGAAGATCTCCAAAGCTGCGTAG